>DVNV01000086.1 GCA_018714125.1 Candidatus Galloscillospira excrementipullorum | reverse complement strand
ACGCGCTGCTGCTTCACCTCATCTTTGAGCTGCTCCAAAATCTCCTCGGTGGCGTCAAGCCCCAGGTCGGCCTGGAGCAGCACCTCCTCCAGCTCGTCAAACAGGTCGTCGTCAATGCGGGTAAAGGTGGACAGCACCCCGTCCACCGCTTTGCCCAGCGAATCCCTCGTCTTGCTCAGACCCTGCTTCAGTTTCTCAAACAGGCCCACGTTTTTTGCTCCTTTCGTCGGCACGCGGCCAGGCCCCGCAAAAGGGGGACGCGCCGCTCATTGCCCGATTTATTTTGCGCGCAGATTGATTTGCCGCTCCACGTCGTTGACGTCAATCTTGAGCAGCTTGGAGACGCCGCGCTCCTGCATGGTGATGCCGTAGAGCACGTCGGCGGCCTCCATGGCCCCTCTGCGGTGGGTAATCAAAATGAGCTGCGTCTTTTGGGTAAACCGCTTGTAGTAGTTGGCAAGGCGCACCACGTTGACCTCGTCGAGCGCCGTGTCAATCTCGTCGAGGATGACAAAGGGGGACGGGCGCACCTGCAGGATGGCAAAGTAGAGCGCAATGGCGGTCAGCGCCTGCTCCCCGCCCGACAGCGCCGAAAGGTTGTTGATGACCTTGCCCGGCGGCTGTACCCGCAGCTCGATGCCCGATTGCAGCACGTCGGAGGGGTCGTCGAGCGACAGCATGGCCTTTCCGCCGCCAAAGAGGTCGGCAAAGGTCTGCCCGAAATGGCGGTTGATGACCTCAAACTGCTGCGAAAAAATGCTCTGCATCTCCTTTGTCAGCTCGGAAATCATGCCCTCAAGCTCCTGCTTGGAGACCTCCAAATCCTCAATCTGGGCAGTGTAGAAGTCAAACTGCTGCTTGACCTCCTTGTATTCTTCTATGGCGTCCACATTGACGTGGCCCAGCGCCTTCATGTCCTGCTTGAGCTGGGCGATGCGCCGCCGCGCGGCGGCGGCGCTCTCCATGGGCGTGCGCAGCTCTTTTGCCTGCGACACCGTGAGCTCATACTCGTCCCACAGCGACGCCACGATGCCGTCGTGCTCGCTTTGCACCTGCGTGCGCTGCGCCTCGCAGCGCTCCTGCTCCCTGATGAGATTTTCCCGCTGCTGCAAGAGCTCCTTCTCCTCAAGGCGCAGCGCGCTTCTCCTGCTCTCCTGCTGCTCCCTTTGGCCCGTCAGCCCGCGCAAACTCTCCAAAAGCTGCTGCGCCTGCTGCCTGGAGGCCGCCTCTCCCTCGAGGGCGCCCTGGATGCCTGCGGAAAGCTCCTCCTCCTGGCGCGAAAGCGTCAGCAGTTCCTCTTTGAGCTGCCCGCAGTCGGTGTCCTGCAGGTCCAGCAGCTCCTTTGTCTGCCGCAGGGTCTCCTGCAGCGCCTCCTCGTCGCGCTGCGCCGCCGTGAGCGAGAGGCGGCAGTCGGAAATCTCCGCCATCTCGGCCTCCACGCGCTGCGCCTGCTGCGCATGCTCTGCCTCAAGGGCTGCCAGCTCCGCTTCCAGCGCGCTCTGGTCCTGCAGCAGCTTGCGCTGCTGCTCTTGCGCCTTCTCCAGCAGGGCGAGCGCCTGCTCCTTTGCTCTCTTTGCCTGGTCGAGCCTCCCGCACATGTCCTCCCGGCTGCGCAGCAGCAGCTCGAGCGCCTCTTTGGCGCCGGCACACTCGGCCTCGCCTTTGATGTGGCGCTCACGCGCCGCCTGCAGCTCGGAGAGGGCGCCTTGCATCTCGGCCTCCACGCGGCGCTCCTCCCCCACGCACTGCTGCAGCTGCCCTGCGGCCTGCTGCTCCTTCTCCTTCATCTGACGCACCTGCTGCGTCAGGGCTTCGATTTCGTTTCTCCTGGTCAGGATGCCGGCGCCGCGCACCTGCGAGCCGCCGGTCAGCGAGCCGCCGGCGTTGACCATCTGGCCGTCCAGCGTCACGATGCGAAATCGGTAGCCGTGGCGCCTGGCCACGGCGATGGCACTGTCGATGTCGCGCGTCACCAGCGTTCTTCCCAGCAGGGAGGCCACAAGCGGACGGTAGGCCTCCTCACAGGACACCAGCCCTGCCGCCGCACCCACAATGCCCTCTCCCTCGCGGGGAAGCCCCTCCCCCGAGCGGGGCTGCACGGCAGACAGGGGCAAAAAGGTGGCTCTGCCGGCGTTTTTGCTCTTGAGCAGCAAAATCGCCCTCTTGGCCTGCTGCTCGTTATCCACCACAATGTGCTGCATGGCGGCGCCCAGCGCCGTCTCGATGGCCAGCGCCGTCTCTCTCTTTGTCTCAATCAGGGAGGACAGCGCCCCGTGCACGCCCGGCAGCCTTCCGTGGCCGGCCTCCTGCAGCACCAGCTTAACGGCGCCCGAGAAGCCCTCCCTGTTCTTTTCCAAATCCTCCAGCGCGCGCAGGCGCTGCTCGGCCTGCATGCGCTCGTCCTGGGCCTGCTGCTGCGCTGCCCGTGCAGCCTGCGTTTTCTCCCTGCGCGCCTCCAGCTTTTTCTCGTAGCCCCCCATTGTATTGCCGGCCCGCTGCAGCAGCTCCTGCAGCTCCTTTTGACGCTCCCCGGCCTCTTCCAGACGCCGCTGCGCCTGCTGCACGGCCTGCTCCTGCTGCTTGAGCCCTTCCTGCGCCTGCGCCTCGTTTTCCCCCTGGACGCCGGCCGCCGTCTGGGCGTTGGCCACGTCCGCGCGGCAGCGGCCCAGCGCGTCGCCCAAGTCGAGCTGACGGATGCGAAGCTGCGCCATGCGCTGCTGCGTCTGCTCCAGAAGCCCGCCCGTGGCCTGCCGGGTCAAAAGGTCCAAACGGGCCTGAAGCTCCTCCCTGTGCGCCGCAAGCTGCACCGCCCTGGCCTGCGCCTCGGCCTGCCTGTCCAGCAGCGCCTGCCGGCGCTCCTTCGTCTGCTCCATGCCCTGCGTGACGGCCTGCCGGCGCTCCCTGTTGTGACGCAGCTCGTTTTCCATCACCGCCGCGTCGCTCTTTGCCTGCGCCATGCCCTGCTCGAGCTCCCTCTGGCTGCGCAGCACCTCGTCCATGCGTAAGTTGAGCTGCTGCCCCGCCTCGTCGAGCGACGCCGTCTCCCGCTCGAGCTCCCCCTGCTTTTGGGAGATGCCCTCAAGCTGCGCCGTGACGATATCGCAGTCGTCGGCGCTCTTGGAAATCAAATCCTTGGTCTGCTCCAGCCTGTCCAGCCAGACGTTGATTTCCAGCCCCCTGCGCTCCTGCCGCAGGTCAAGATACCTGCGCGCCTTCTCCGACTGCACCCGCAGGGGCCCCACCTGCCTGGCATACCCCTCCAGAATGTCGCGCAGGCGCACAAGGTTGCTCTCGGCCGCCTCCAGACGGCGCAGCGACTCCGTGCGCCGGTAGCGGTACTTGGAAATGCCCGCCGCCTCTTCAAACATGGCCCTGCGGTCTTCGCTGCGGTTCGAGAGCACCTCGGCAATCTTGCCCTGTCCAATCAGGGAATACCCGTCGCGCCCGATGCCGGTGTTCATGAAGAGCTCGTGAATGTCCTTGAGCCGCACGGGACGCCCTGCCAGCAGGTATTCGCTCTCGCCCGAGCGGTAGAGCCGCCGCGTGACGCGCACCTCGGTCAGAGGCGTCGGCAGCGCCCCGTCGGCATTGTCGAGCACAAGCGACACCTCGGCCATGCCCACCGCCTTGCGGTGCTGCGTGCCCGAGAAAATCACGTCCTCCATTTTTCCGCCGCGCAGCGTTTTGCTGCTCTGCTCCCCCAGCACCCAGCGAACCGCGTCAACCACGTTGCTCTTGCCGCTTCCGTTGGGGCCGACAATGGCGATCAGCCCTTCGTCGAAGCTGATGCTCACCTTGTCGGGGAAGGACTTGAACCCGTTGATTTCCACCAGCTTCAACCGCACTGTCCGCCACCTCCATATCCTAAAATCTGGCTTTTATCAAGCCTCTTTGCGCAAAGTGCATAACATTTTTATTTTATCATAACTTTGCGTTTTTACAAGAGCGCACGCCCTTTCCCGGCGCAAAAAAAGGGCGAAAACGCCCCGTTTCGCCCCTTTTCCCGGATTGCTCTCTATTCATCCTCGCCCATCAGGCGCAGCGCGGCGCGCGCCGCCTGCTGCTCGGCCTCCTTTTTGCTCTTGCCCTGCCCCCTGGCGATGGGGTTGGAGTTGAGATAAACCTCCACCTCAAACACCTTGTTGTGGTCGGGCCCGTGGGAGGCCACAAGCTGATAGGAGAGCTGCTCTTCCTTGTTCTTTTGCACAATCTCCTGAAGCTCGGTCTTGTAGTCCTGAAAACGGTGCCCCTCAATGGCGGCCTCCACGGCCGGCTCCACAAAGGGCATGAGGAAGGCTGTCACCGTCTTAAGGCCGGCGTCAAGATACAGGGCGGCCAGCAGCGCCTCAAAGGCGTCTGCCAGGATGGAGTCCCTCTGCCTGCCGTGGTTTTGCTCCTCCCCGCGCCCCATGCGCAAAAAGAGGCCCAGCTCCAGCCGGCGCGCAAAGGACGCCAGCGACTTTTCGCACACCACCGTCGCCCTCACCTTGGAGAGGTCTCCCTCGGGCAGCATGGTATAGTGGGTGAAAATATACTGCGACACCACAATGGACAGCACCGAATCGCCCAAAAATTCCAGCCTTTCGTTATACTGAACCTGCTGCGGCTTCTGCTCGTTGGCAAAAGAGGAATGCGTCAGCGCCGTTTCCAGCAGCTCAGGATGCGCAAAGCGGTGCTGAATGCGCCGCTCGAGCACCCTGCTGTCGGCCTTTTGCTCTGCCAATGGCTTTTCCTCCCTTCCCCGCTTACACACCTTGCTGCGTCACATCATCTCTTCCGCCAGGCGCGCCAAATCGCCCAGCGTGGCAACCCGCTCGAGCTGGTCGTCGGGCATCTGGACGCCGAGCTCGGCCTCCAGCGCCATGACAAGCTCCACCACGTCAATGGAGTCTGCCCCGATTTCGTCAAACCGCGTATCGGCCTGCAGATGCTCATAGTCGAGATTGAGCTGCTCCACCAGCAGCTCCCTGATGCGCTCTAAAATCATGCAAATCACTCCCGGGGAATTGTAAATGGTCCCTGCTGTCAGCACGGCCTTTTCACATCATACTCAGCGCGGGAGATATTGTCAATTCCCAAGACGCCGTTTTTTTTAATTTTTCAGACATTCCGGCATCTGCTCCAAAACGCCCTGCAGGGCGTCGAGCGCCCGGCGGGCCAGCCCCTCGTTTTTCTCCCGCCTTCCCCGGAACTTGAAGTCGGGCGCAGCCACAATGCCGAAATTGACATTCATGGGCTGGAAGTTGGACTGCCCGGGCGTCGAGACGTATGCCGCCAGCGCCCCGATGGCGGTCTGCACCGGGAAGACCACAGGCGGCAGCCCCAGCGCCTGATGCGCCGCGTTGATGCCGGCCACAAGCCCCGACGAAGCCGATTCCACATAGCCCTCCACCCCCGTCATCTGCCCGGCAAAGTAAAGCTCCTTTTCCTGCCGGCATCGGTAGGTGGGCTCGAGCAGCTCCGGCCCGTTGAGGTAGGTGTTGCGGTGCATCACCCCGTAGCGCACAAATTCGGCCTTCTCCAGCCCCGGAATCATGCCGAACACCCGCTTTTGCTCGCCGAATTTGAGGTGGGTCTGAAACCCCACCATGTTGTAGAGCGTGCGCGCCGCATCGTCCTGCCTGAGCTGCACCACGGCGTAGGGCTCCCTGCCCGTCGCAGGGTCAATAAGCCCCACCGGCTTGAGCGGCCCGAAGCGCAGCGTGTCGGGGCCTCGGCGCGCCATGGTCTCCACCGGCATGCAGCCTTCAAAGACCCTGTCGTCCTCAAAGCCGTGCAGCTGCGCCGTCTGCGCCGTGACAAGCGCCTCATAAAAGGCCTCGTACTGCTCCTTGTCCATGGGGCAGTTGATGTAGTCGGCCGTGCCCTTGCCATAGCGCGACTGGAAAAAGATTTTGTCCTTGTCAAGAGACTCGAAGGTGACGATGGGCGCCGCTGCGTCGAAAAAAGAGAGGTTTTGCCCGCCAAACCTCTGCGACACGGCGTCAAACAGCGGCGCCGTGGTCAGGGGGCCCGTGGCGACAATGCTCAGGCCCTGCGGCAGCGCCGTGACCTCCTCGCAGCAAAACTCCACCAGAGGATGCCCCTTGAGCCTTTCCGTAATATACGCCGAAAACCCCTCGCGGTCGACGGCCAGCGCCCCGCCCGCCGGGACGCGGCAGGCGTCTGCCGCCTCCATGACGAGCGAGCCCAGCCGGCGCATCTCCTCCTTGAGCAGGCCCACGGCGTTTTCCACATTGTTCGCCCGCAGCGAATTGGAGCACACCAGCTCGGCAAAGCCCTCGCTGCGGTGCGCAGGTGTAAAGCTCTTGGGCTTGATATCCACCAGCCGCACCGGGACCCCCCGGCGCACGAGCTGCCAGGCCGCCTCACAGCCTGCCAGCCCCGCTCCCACAACCAACACGCGCTGCGTCATCCCGCTCATCCCTCGTCCTGCCTTTCCTCCTGCTGCTGCCTGCCGGACGGGGCCTGCTCCTCCTTTGTGGCGTTGGGGCAGTTCTCGTTGGAGCACACCAGCGTCTTCTTGCCGTAGCGCACCTGCTGCAGCAGCACGCTGCCGCACAGCTCGCAGTGCTGCTTGGAGGGCTCATACCAGGTGATAAAAGAGCACTTGGGGTTGAACTCGCAGGCATAGTATTTGTTCTTGTTCTTGCTCATGCGCATGACGATGCGCCCGCCGCACTTGGGGCATTTGGCCCCCGTGTCGTGAATGAGCGGCTTGGTGTTCTTGCACTCGGGATACCCGGGGCAGGCGAGAAATTTTCCGTATCTGCCGCTTTTGACAACCATGTGCCTGCCGCACTTCTCGCAGATTTCCTCGGTCTCCTCGTCGGGCACCTTGAAGTAGACGCCTCCCAGCTCGGTTTCGGCCGTCTCCAGCTCCTTTTCGAAGGTGGTGTAAAAGTCGCGGATGGCCTGCGACCAGGGAATCTCTCCCCCCGCCACCTTGTCGAGGCTGTCCTCCATGTGGGCGGTGAACTCCACGTCGACAATGTCCTGGAAGTGGTTTTTCATCAGGGTTGTGGTCACCACGCCGAGCGGGGTGGGCTTGAAGCTCTTGCCCTCCTTGACCACATACTCCCTGGCCAGAATGGTCGTGATGGTGGGCGCATAGGTCGAGGGCCGCCCAATCCCGTTTTCCTCCAGCGCCTTGATGATGCTGGCCTCGGTGTAGCGGGGCGGGGGCTGGGTGAAGTGCTGGTCGCCCGAGAGGTCTTTGAGCTCGAGCGGCTGCCCCTCCCTGAGCTCGGGCAGCTTGCCCTCCTCCTCCTGCGCCTCGTCGGTCGACTCCTCATAGATGACGGTAAAGCCGGGGAAGACCACCGTGTGCCCCGAGGCCTTGAAGAGGCAGCGCGTCTCCCTGCCCTTTGCCAGCACGTCGACCGCCACCACGTCGAGCACCTGGGTCTCCATCTGGCAGGCGAGAAACCTGTCCCAAATCAGTTTATACAGCCGGTAGTGGTCGCGCGGCAGGCTGTCCTTCACCTTGTCGGGCGACAGCGAGAGCGTGGTGGGACGGATGGTCTCGTGCGCGTCCTGCGCGCCGCCCCGGCTCTTGTACTGGCGCGGCGCCTTGGGGCAGTATTCCTTGCCATACTGCTCGGCGATGAAGGCGCGCACCTCGTGCAGCGCCTCCTCCGAAATGCGCAGGGAGTCGGTTCTCATGTAGGTGATGATGCCCACCAGCCCAACGCCTGCAATCTCCACGCCCTCATACAGCTCCTGCGCAATGGACATGGTCTTGCGCGAGGTGAAGCCCAGCTTGCGCGAGGCCTCCTGCTGCAGGGTCGAGGTCGTGAAGGGCGGGGCGGGGTTGCGCTTTTTCTTGCTCTTTTTCACATGCTGCACCGAAAATTCGGCGTCCTTGAGCTGGGCGAGCATGTCGTCGGTCGCCTGCTTGTCGTCAAGGGACATCTTGCGCTCGCCCTTGCCGTAAAACCGCGCCGAAAACTTCTTGCCCTCCCCCGTCTCCAGCAGCGCGTCGATGGTCCAGTACTCCACCGGGACAAAGGCCTCAATCTCGTCCTCCCTGTCCACAATCAGACGGGTCGCCACCGACTGCACACGCCCCGCCGACAGCCCCTTGCGCACCTTGCGCCACAAAAAGGGGCTGATTTTATAGCCCACCAGGCGATCCACAATGCGGCGCGCCTGCTGAGCATCCACCAGATTCATGTTGAGCGGACGCGGGTTCCTGACCCCGTTTTGCACCGCCTGCTTGGTAATTTCGTTGAAGGTCACGCGGATGGGCTGCGTCCCGTCGAGCCCCAGCAGCACCGAAAGATGCCAGGAAATGGCCTCTCCCTCGCGGTCGGGGTCGGTGCCCAGATAGACTTTCTTGGCCAGCTTTGCCTCTTTTTTGAGCCCCTTGATGAGGTCGCCCTTTCCCCGAATGGAGATGTAGCTCGGCTCAAAATCATGCTCCACGTCAATGCCCAGCTTGCTCTTGGGCAGGTCCCTGACATGCCCCATGGAGGCCATGACCTTGAAGTTGCTGCCCAGATACTTTTTAATGGTTTTCGCCTTGGAGGGCGATTCCACAATCAACAGATTCGACATGTAACTCTCCGTTTCAATTTCAAGCCGCCTTGGCGGCAGGTCTTTTTCCTGGTTGTTGGGGCTGTTTGGCCCGGTTCCTTCTTTTCAAAGTCGGCCCTGCCCGAAAAAAGTTCCGGCAGGCGTCCCTCCCCTTGCCAAAAACCTCGGCGCGCCCCTTCCGGGGCAGCGCGGGAGCCTCTTGCCGTCTTTTTTTTGCAGGCCCCCTGCCCCACGGCAGCCAGACGCCCCGTTGCCGGCGGCCCGGCGTTTTTTGCATGTCACTCCTTGAAGCTTCGTTCAAAGCGTGCGCCGGGAAGCGGGATAATATACCCTTTTGCCTCCAGCATGGTCAGCGTTGCCATCGCCTTGCCCACGGGAAGGCCGCTCTGCTTGATGAGGGCGTCTGCGCTTTTCGGCTGCTCCTTGAGCAGGTCGAGCATCGTGCGCTCCTCACCTGAAAGCGTCAGCTCCCGTTGCACGCGCTGCCGGGAAAGCGCAGGCTCCTTTTCCTGCATCAGCCTTCCCCCGGTGACGCGCTCCAGCAGGCTGCGCCTCTGGACGCGGCGTTCCGGCTGCTCCGGCGGGCTCTCCCGCACTACCGACAGCAGATGCCCATAGCTTCCCAGATATTCCTCCAAGACGTCCAGCGTCCCGGTGACGGGCTTGGCACAGCTGTCTTTGAGCAGCTGGTTTGTGCCCTCCGAGGTGTAGGAATTGATGTTGCCGGGCACCGTGAAAAGGTCCCTGTCCTGCTCGATGGCAAGCTGCGCCGTGATGAGCGCCCCGCTCTTTTTGGGGGCCTCCACCACCACAACGCCCTGCGACAGGCCACTGATAATGCGGTTTCTTGCCGGGAAATTTCCCTTTGAAATGGCGCTGCCCGGCGGGTACTCCGACGCCACAAGCCCGCCCGACTCGATAATCTGCTCCATCAGATAGCCGTTGTGGGCGGGATAGGCCCTGTCCACGCCGTTTCCCAGCACGGCCACGGTCTTCCCGTCTGCCTTGAGGGCGCCCAGGTTGGCGCAGGAATCAATGCCGTCTGCCATGCCCGAGACAACCGTGACCCCGCAGGCCGCCAAATCCCCGGCCAGCTTTTCGGCCACCGAGGCCCCGTAGCGCGTACAGCTTCTGGTTCCCACCACGGCGACGCACAGGCGGTTTTGCACCGTCTCAAGCTTTCCCCGGTAAAAGAGCGTAAACGGCCTGTTGAAAATTTGGGTGAGCTGTCCCGGATAGGCGTCCTCCCAGGGGTGCACCGCCTCGATGCCCAGCGATGCACACCGCTCCATGAGGCGCCTGACGTCGTCAAGCTCGTGCCGCCCGAGCTGCTCCAGCTCCTGCTTTGACAGCTTTGCCGCCTCCGCCAGCTCCTGCGGCCCCGCATGGTAAATGCCCTCGGGAGAACCAAAGCGCTCAAGCAGCGCCGAGGTCTTCACCGTGGCCCCGCCCATCCGGCAGGTCAGCCATACGGCATACATATCCATCGAAACATCCCCTTACGTCATCTTGCTGGTTTTGAATTGTTCGATGTCTGTCCCTTCCTGTCAGCATCCGGCGTCCCTGCGACCCCACAGCTCCCACAGGAGGATGGCGGCCGCACAGGGGGCCGACAGCGATTCGGTCTGCCCCTTCATGGGAATCACCACCAGTTTATCACACAAGTCAAGCATTTCCCCGCTCAGGCCGTGCCCTTCGTTTCCGACGGCCACGGCGCCGCACAGCTCTCCCGCCCCGGAAAGCGGCACCGCGTCCTCGCGCAGCGCCGCCCCCCACAGGCAAAGCCCCGCGTCGTGCAGCGCCTGCGCCGCCTGACGGGCACTTCCGTAGTGCACCGTCGGCAGGCGCAGTGCCGAGCCCATGGAGCCGCGCAGCACCTTGGGGGAAAACAGGTCCACGGCGTCGCCGCAAAAGAGGGCGCCGTCCATGCCAAGCGCCTCGGCCGTGCGCAGGATGTTGCCCACGTTGCCGGCGTTTTGCAGCTGCTCCAGCAGCACATACCGCCCTCCCGGACGCAGGCACAGCTCCCGGCGCCCCGGCACGCGCGCCACCGCCACGACGCCCTGCGGCGTCACCGTGTCGGCCATGCGGGAGAGCACCTCGTCCGACACCTCCGTCATCCTTGCCTGCAGGCCTGCACAGCGCCGCAGCGCCTGTTCGCCGCAGTAAAACACCTCGTCGAGCACATAGCCCGCCGCAACGGCCTCGGCGACGAGCTTGGGCCCTTCCAGCAAAAAGCAGCCGCTCTCCCGTCTTCCCGAAGCTGTCTTCAGGGCGGCGGCCGCTTTGATGCGTTCATTTTTGAGACTGACAATCTTCTCCCCCGGCATGCGGCCTCCCCTCCTTCCAACAGTTTTGCCTAAGTGTGTTCATATTATAGTACGACTTTGCGGCAAAAGACAATACCATAAATTTAATAATTGAAAAACCCCGCCCCAAAGGCGCAGGCCGCCCGTGTGAGGGATGCCCCCGTGGGGCTTCCCCCGTCCGAAAAAGGGCATCCGCCTGCCGATTGGTGGGCCGCAGCGCCCCACGGCAGGGCAAAAAGCCGCCGCTTTCCCCTCTTTCCCGGCGCAGGGCTTCTTTTTTGCCTCCCGCCTCCTGTGCGCGCAGCCCCGAAAAAGGGGAGCTTTCCCCGAAAGCTCCCCTTTTGTGCCGCAGGTGCGGCATCCGTTTTGTCTTTTCCTATTCCTCTTTTGTGTCAACGGCGTCAAGAAAGCGGCACAGCATGGCCGCCACCTCGGCGCGCGAGGCGCTGTCTCCCGGCGCCAGCACACCCTCTCCGCGTCCCGTGACAATGCCCTCCTCCAGGGCCCAGCTCATGCCCTCACGCGCCCATTCGGAGACCTCCTGCCAGTCCTCAAAGAGGCCGGCCGCCCCGTCCTGGTGCGTCTGCGGCTGTGCTTTCGACAGGCGGAACAAAATCACGGCAAGCTGCTCCCGGGTGACATTTTCGTCCGGCTGAAACAGATGCTGCTCCACTCCCCGAACAATGTCCTGCTCCACGCCCCACAGCACGGGGCGGAAATACCATGCCTGCGGGTCAACGTCTTCAAAGGGCAGGCTCTCAAGCCCCCTTTGCGGCTCGCCTTCCAGGCGGTAAAGCGCCGTGACCAGCATGGCGCGCGACATGGGAAGGTCCGGAGAAAACAGGTTCTGTGCCGTCCCCGTCATGAGGCCCTCCCGCGCACACCGGGACACTGCCCCGTAATACCAGGCGTCTTGCGCCACATCGTCAAAGGCGGGCGTCTCGGGCGTCTCCTGAGGATTCGTTTCGTCAGTTTTCCCCGGCTCCTGCGGTGCGGGGTCCTGCGGCCCGGCGCCTCCGCCTCCGCCGCCCCCGGCACCTCCGCCGCCTCCGCCTCCGCCGCCGGCACCTCCGCCTCCGCCGCCGCCGCTTCCGCCTCCGCCGCCATCTTCTCCCTCTTGCGGCGGAGCTGCACTTTTTACGGAAACGGACACTTCATTTGCCAGCACGGGCAGCTCGTTTCCCGCAGCATCGTGAATTTTTGCATTCTGGCTTTTTGCCGCAGTGTCCCCCGCCTTGAGGGCACACACCTTAAAGCGGACAAGCTGCATCCCGTCTTCCACCGGCAGGCCCTGCTCGTTTGTCTCCATGCGGCTGACAATCATACGCCAGGAAACCCCGTCTCCCAGCCGGCTCAGGCTGACGTCAAACCCCTGCGCAGCCTCGATGCTGCCCTGTACCAGCTCGAGCGCTGTCCCGTCAAACACCAGCTCGTCCTGCATGGCGTAAATGACGGCGCTCTCCTGCTCCTGCGGCAGCCGCAGCGTCACCGTAAGCTCCAATGTCTCCTCTGTCGAAAGCTGCACGGCCTCTTTTCCGTCGGCAAGAAGCTCCAGCAGATATTTCCCCGGCTCCCGCCCTGCGGCAGCCGGCAGGGCGGACGACAGACAAATCCACCCCGTCAAAATCAGCGCAGCAAGCACGCCGGCATATCTCTTTCTCTTTTCCATCTTCATCAACGCTCCGGATTAAATTTCAGCAGCAAATAGGGTTCCAGCTCCAAGACATCTGCAATGCGAAAAAGCAGCTCGATGGACAGCCCCCTGTGCATGTTCGGCGCCTCGATGGCCCCCAGGTGCTGCCGGCTGATGGCAAGCTTTTCCGCCATTTCCTCCTGGGAAAGACGCCTGCGCTTTCGGTAATAGGAAATCGCATAGCCAAGATTCATCAGCCGTTCCGACGGCTCCAATCCTTGACCTTGCTTTGTTGCGCTCATGATGTCACCCCTTTTCGCTTTTATTTTATCTTGAATTGTTGCCTATTAAAATCATCTTCTATATGACAATTATCGTATATGGGATATCATTTGTCAAATTTTATCCGTTTTTGTCACATTTCCTGTCCGTCAAAATGTCCAAAAAGCGAGTCGGACTTGTGCGGCGTCAAATGGGGCGGGCGCACAAAGCCCTCCTGCGTTTTCTGCAAGGCGCCCCTTGCGCCATGGCGCGGCGGCGGCTCATTCCCCGCACTCTCCCGCGCCCCTGCCAAAAAAGGGGGACACCCCGATGTGCCGGGCTGGGTCGGGCTCCTGCGGCGCACCGGCGCCGGCGGGGGCCCCGTCAACCGGGGCGGCCGGCGCTGCGGCAGCCCCCTTCCCGCAGGGAGGCCCTGCGCCCTGTTTTGAGGGGAAACCCTCTCAAAACACAAAAACGAAGGGGCATCCTTTCGGGATGTCCCTTCGTTTTTTCGGCACGGCGCGGGGGGCAAGGAGCCCCTTGCTGCGCACGGCCCGTGCAAAAAGGCTTTTTCCTATTCCTGCGGCAGGGTCAGCTCCTGTCCGGGGAAAATCAGGGAGGGGTTTGAAATGAGCTCCCGGTTGAGCGCGTAAATCTCCTGCCAGCGTCTCCCGGAACCGAGCTCCCTGGCGGCAATGCGCCACAGGGAGTCGCCGGGCTTTACCGTATATGTCCGGTTTTGCTGCTGCGTGGCGTCGGGCCCGGGCTCCGACGGGGCGGTGCGCAGTGTGATGCG
Source organism: Candidatus Galloscillospira excrementipullorum (assembly GCA_018714125.1). GTDB lineage: Bacteria > Bacillota > Clostridia > Oscillospirales > Feifaniaceae > Galloscillospira > Galloscillospira excrementipullorum. The sequence continues at coordinate 2,186 of DVNV01000086.1, read as the reverse complement.
GCCCTGTCCGGCCGGGTTCTGATACTCCTCCCCGACCCGGCCGTCCATCTGCTCGACAAAGAAGCTGATGAGGGCCTGGTTGTCCAGCACCACGCAGTCCTTGAGCAGCTTGTTGTCCTGAAACATGGTATAGCCGTCGCCGCCCGACTTGATCAGGTAGTTGTGGGACGAAACGGTGTATATGCCCTCGGGGTCCAGAGGCTGGCCGTCCACCTTCACGTCGGCAACCCGGCGGGGGCCGTCCACCCCGAGGAAGGCCCCCTGGTCGGACAGGCGGACGCCGGAGGGCACGGTGGTGTCAATGACATAGGAGAGGCCGGAGACCTGAAGGAAGCCGCCGCTGCTCTCGGGATAACTGCGCGCACCCAGTTCCAGTGCGTCCAGAATCTCCTGGCCCGTGGCCTCCACCAGGCACAGCTCGTTCCCGTATGGCTGGACATTGAGCAAATCCCGGTAGGTGATGTCTCCTGCGGCAATATCCGCCCGGATGCCGCCGCCGTTGGCTAAGCCGATATCGGCGCCCAGCGCAAAGCGGTAGGCGTCTGCCACCAGGTCGCCCAGGTTGGTTTCCGACACCCGAACCGCCCAGTCAAAGCCGTTTTCCGCCGTGGCCCGCAGCGAGACCGACGTGCTGCCCACCACCCGGTTTAACTCCTCTTCAAATCCGCCGTAAATCTGCTCCAGATAGGCCTTGGTGTCGGGGTCAACCGGTGCCTCATCCCCCTCCACGGGAAGCATCTCCACGGTGATGCCGCCGGTGTCGGGGTCCAAAAGGATGCATCCCAGATTGACAAGCTGGGTGCCGGTCTGAACCAAATCCACCGGCTCCCCCTCCAGATTGGCGGCCTGCTGCCGGTAGGCCTCGTGGGAGTGGCCGTCAATGACCAGGTCGATGCCGGTGGTGTTGGCGATAACCGCGCCCGAAGTCCAGGCCGGGGTCACGCCCTCCATGCCGAGGTGGGCCAGCGCCACCACATAGTCGGCCCCGTCGTCCCTGGCGCTGTCCACCGCCTGCTGCACCGCCTGATACAGCTCCTGCCCGCCGCCTCCCTCACAGAAGGAGTAGAGATAGCTGCCGCCGTCGTCCTGGAAGTGTGTGGGGTTTGACTTTGTCAGCGTTTCGGGGGTGGAAATGCCGAGATAGGCCACCTGCACATCCCCGTAGTCCTCCAGCGCATAGGGGGAAAGGACGGCGTCGCCCGTTTGGCCGAGAAAATTGCAGGAGAGGTAGGTGTACTGCGCCCGGTTTTGCGCCAAGTCGAGAAAGACGTCCATCCCATAGTCAAACTCGTGGTTTCCCGGGACGGCATAGTCATACCCCACATGGTTCATAATGTCGACCAGGCTGGAGCCATTGGTGAGTGTTCCGATTGGGCCGCCCTGGATGGCATCGCCTGCGTCCACCAGCGTGACGCGGCCGGCGCCGTATCGCTGCTCCATTTGGTCCCGGCAGGCGGCCACCACGGCGTAGCCGTCGGTCGCCGTGTGGACGTCGTTGGTGCAGAGGATAACCACGGGTGCGCTGTCTGCCGCCGCAGAAGGGGCCGCCAGCCCCAGCAGCAGGACGACGGCAAGGAAAAGCCCGGCAATTCGTTTCATATGCAGTTCTCCTTTTTGCAGCATCCCCCGGCCGGCAAAAGGAGGTGTCTTGCGGCGCCTCCTGCGCAGGCCTTCTCTCAAAAGGGGGGGCTTTTAGAAAATTCTTTTTTAATCATACACTGTTTTGCCCAAAAGGACAACCGTTAAGCGACCCGGTTTTTTCTTGAAATCAGCGCAGGGCCGCACGCCGCCGCCTTTGCGGGCCCCGGACGGCCGTCTTCCCCCGAGCGCCCAAAAAAAGTGCCCCCTGCCTGCCCTTTCTTTGGGCCTGATTTGAACACGGCCTTTGGCCGCCGGAACCCAAAAAACAAAAGGACATCCGTTTGGATGTCCTTTTGTTTTTTGGAGGCGCCACCCGGATTTGAACCGGGGCGTGAGGGTTTTGCAGACCCTTGCCTTACCACTTGGCTATGGCGCCACAACGCCCTGACGGGCAGGGCTTCAATTGTGTAAAAATGGAGCGGATGACGAGGCTCGAACTCGCTACCTCGACCTTGGCAAGGTCGCGCTCTACCAGATGAGCTACATCCGCTTATGGTGCCTCCGGGCGGAATCGAACCACCGACACGGGGATTTTCAGTCCCCTG
>DVNV01000010.1 GCA_018714125.1 Candidatus Galloscillospira excrementipullorum | reverse complement strand
TTCTTGGCATTGTCCCAGGCGCCGCCGGCATTGGACATCATGCAGGCCAGAACAAAGCCCGAAACGGTGGAGCTGGCCAGCATGCCGGCCACGCCGTTGACGCCCAGCACCAGGCCGACCAGGACGGGGCTGACCACACCCAGCAGGGCGGGCAGGATCATTTCCTTTTGCGCCGACTTGGTGCACAGGTCAACGCAGCTCTTGTAATCGGGGTCTGCCGTTCCCTCCATCAGGCCGGGAATGGTCTTGAACTGACGGCGCACCTCGACCACGATGGACTGCGCGGCGCGGCCGACGGCCTCCATGGTCATGGCGCTGAACAGGAAGGGCAGCATGCCGCCCGCAAACAGGCCGATCAAAACAGGCGGGTTGGTGACCGAAAGGTTGAGCGCGGTGGGATCAATCAGGTTGACCTGGTCGACAAAGGAGATGATGAGGGCCAGCGCGGTCAGCGCGGCCGAGCCGATGGCAAAGCCCTTGCCGGTGGCGGCAGTGGTGTTGCCCAGGGAATCCAGCGCGTCGGTGCGCTCACGCACCTCCTCGCCAAGGCCCGCCATCTCGGCAATGCCGCCGGCGTTGTCGGCCACGGGGCCGTAAGCGTCGGTCGCCAGGGTGATGGCCAGGGTGGACAGCATGCCGACCGCCGAAATGCCGACACCGTAAAGTCCCATGGCAAAGCTGGTGGAGCCGCCCGCAGCATAGTAGGAAATCAGCACCGAGACACCCACGACCAGCACGGGGATGGCAGTGGACTTCATGCCAAGGGCAAGGCCTCCGATGATGATGGTGGCAGAGCCCGTCTCAGAGGTCGCAGACAGCGCCTGCGTGGGCTTGTAGGAGGAGTCGGTGTAATACTCGGTGAAGTAGCCGATGGCAATACCGGCAATCAGGCCGGACAAAATGGCCACATAGATGCCGGTGTGGCCGGCGCCCAGCACCAGGTTGCACAGGAAGTAGGCGCCCACGGCGACCAGGATGCTGGAAATATAGGTGCCCTTGCGCAGAGAGCCCAGCAGCTTCTTTTGGTCTGCGCCCTCTTCGGTTCTGACAAAGAAGGTCCCCACAAAGGCAGCAAGAACCCCCAGGCCGGCCAGCGCCATGGGAAGCACGAAGCCGCCCACGCCAAGGCCGGCGGCAACGCCCAGCGCAGAGGCCGAGACACGCGCGCCCATGTAGGACTCGTAGAGGTCGGCGCCCATGCCGGCCACGTCGCCCACGTTGTCGCCCACGTTGTCGGCGATAACGGCGGGATTGCGGGGGTCATCCTCAGGGATGCCGGCTTCCACCTTGCCCACAAGGTCGGCGCCCACGTCGGCAGCCTTGGTGAAGATACCGCCGCCAACACGGGCAAACAGAGCCATGAAGGAGGCGCCCATGCCAAAGGTCAGCATCAGAGAGGCAATCTTGGTAATGCGCTCCGCCTCAGGCAGGGCGCGGAACCAATACTGCAGGAAATAATACCAGAGAGAAACGTCCAGCAGGCCCAGGCCGACAACCACAAAGCCCATGACCGAGCCGGCCGAGAAAGCCAGGCGCAGGCCGTCGTTGAGGCTCTTTTTGGCCGCCCAGGCGGTTCTGGCGTTGGCCGCCGTTGCAATCTTCATGCCGAAAAATCCGGCCAGACCGGAAAAGAAGCCGCCGGTCAGGAAGGAAATGGGGATAAAGATGTCCATAAAGCCGGCCACTGACAGGGCCAGCAAAACCACGAACACCAGAAGGAAGAACTTGACCACGCTGGTGTATTCGCGCTTGAGGTACGCGTCAGCGCCAAGACGAATCGAAGCCGAAATCTTGGCCATCTGATCGGTACCCTCCGGCTGCTTTGTGACCTTGTTTGCCAAATAGTAGGCATAGATCAGCGCCACAGCCGCACCGATTGGTGACAGAATCATCAGATCCATGGGTTTAGCACTCTCCTTTATTGAATTGGGATTACACATCAAATCATGTCATGCGCTTGTCCTTCCAAAAAGTCAGCCCAAGCGCAACACACATTTTATCGTATGAACACGGGGGTTGTCAATCATTTCTAGGTGGAATTTCGGCAAAAGAGCACAAAACTTTGTGGTTTTTTACCGCTTTGGGAAAAATGACAACCCAAACCTCTCTCACCGCACAAAAAAAGGCGGCTGTCCCGCCCCGCGCGTCAGGCAGCCGTCTTTCCCTAAGGCCGGCAGGCCTTGCCGATGGGATCGCCAAGGTGCACCAAAACCTCACAGCCCTTTTGAGACGCCGCCAGCACCTGCGGATCAAAGGTCACGCTACCCTCTTCAAACAGCAGCACAATGGTGGAGCCGCCAAATTCAAAGCGCCCTTTTTCCTCACCCCGGGTGAAGGCGTGGCTCTCATGGTAGTTGCAGATTTTGCCCACCATCAGCGCGCCCACCTCCATCTGCACCACACTGCCGAAGCTGCGGGTGTGCAGCACCGAAAATTCCCGCGAATTGGTGGCATACACCCGGTATCTCGAGCCGGCAATGGGGTGGACGGTGTGCAGCACGCCCCGGATTTTCCGGTTGCCCTCCTTCACCCCGTCGTCAATATAGCAGTAGCGGTGATACTGCTTAGGCGTCAAACGGAAAATACAGCATACCCCGCCGTCATACCGGCGCGCCAGCACCTCGTCTCCGCCCAGCAGCTCCGAGACCGTGTAAAGGGCGTTTTTGATGGAAAAGCCCGAGTCCCGGCCGACATGGTGAATGGTGAGGTGCGCATCACAGGGGCTGATTAAAAGGTCCTTTTCCTCTGGAATGGTGCGTGCCCCCTCGCGCAGCTCCCTCGTAAAAAAGTCGTTGAAGGAGGAAAATTTTGTGGTGGCGCACTCCTCCAGGTCAATACCGTGCTTTTTGACAAAGTGCGGAATGGCAAGGCGCGAGGTCTTGCTGCTGACAATGCGCCCTCCCAGCGCCGAAACGCCGGGCGTTGTCAGCACCTTGAGCAGACAGCGCCCCGGAAGGGTGGTATAAAGAAATTTTTGTGTTTTTGAAGGTTCGTTCACCTCAAATTCCCCTCCTCGACAGCAGCACACCCACAAAAATCAGAACCCCCGCCCCAAGCAGCAGCAGCTTTGCCTTTCCCTGCGGCTTGACCACTGCCATATCCGCAACGAAAGCCACGCCGACCGCGGCCATTAACAGGGGCATCGCCCACTCCGGGGATGCGCCAAGATAGTAAAACGCGACCACGGCAAAGGGGAAAATCAAGGCCGTCGTGGTGACGGGAAGCCCCCGGTAGGAGGTGCGCTTTTCGCTGGTCTGCTGCTGGCGCATCTCCTCTTGCACATTGAAATACCCCAGGCGAATGACGCCGCAGGTGACAAAAAAAGCCATGGACAGCAGGGCCCACACGCTCTGGGCCCCAAGCGTATAACTCATCAGCGCCGGAAAGGCGCAAAAACAAATCACATCGCAAAGCGAGTCAATCTGAATCCCAAACTTTTTCTCGGCCTCGCTGCGAGGCGTGTGCTGTGCCACCGTCCCGTCAAACATGTCGCAAAGGCCGCTGAAAAGCAAACAGGACAAGGCGGCTTCCACTCTGCCCTTCACGGCCAGCGTCATGCCAAGCACCGAAGAGGCCAGCCCCAGATAGGTCAGGTAGACGGATCGATTATAATAGCCAACCAGCTTCAAACAAATTCTCCTTCCGGAACCTCGTGCCGGCATATTTTTGCCCTTGCATGTTTTCCTGAATGATGCTTTACCCCATTATAAAAGGAATGCATACCTGGGTCAAGCACAAAAACGCGGATTTGTGTTATTCTGCGATACGCCCGGCCCCGGACACCGGAGCCGGGCGTATCGCGCACTGCGTCAAAGCTTTACGGCCGCGTCTCCCACTTCGACGTCGCCGCGAAAGACCTCCACGGCGCCGCCCCGCATGGAAACGCCGCCGTCCCCATGCCAGGTGACAAAGAGGTCTCCCCCCTTCAGGCGCACGCACAGCTCCTGGTCCCTGCGGGCACGCCCCGTCAGCACCGCCGCAACCGCCACGGCCGACGCGCCGGTGCCGCAGGCCAGCGTCTCCCCGCTGCCGCGCTCCCAGACGCGCATCTGAAACACCCCGTTTCCAATCTCGTTGACAAAGTCGGTGTTGACTCTGTCGGGGAAAAGCGGATGGTTTTCAAACTGCGGCCCGATGACCGGAAAATCCAGCTCATCCACCGGGATGTCTGTAAAAATCACCAGATGTGCCGGCCCGGTGCACACCGCCGTGCCCCGCCAGGTGCGGCCGGCACATTCGATTTCCCCGTCGATAAAGCTGTCGCCCTGCACCGCCATCGGAATGTCGGCCGGATGCAGCAGGGGCTGGCCCATATCAACCGTCACCGACGTCACCACGTCGTTTTCCGTTGTCAAGTGCAAAACCTTTACCCCGGCGAGGGTCTCCATGGTCATGCTCTCCTTGCGGCAGATGCCGTGCTCATACGCGTATTTGCCCACACACCGGCTTGCATTGCCGCACATGCGGCCCTCCGAGCCGTCTGCATTGAACATTCTCATGCGCACATCACAGGTTTTCGACGGGCCAATCAGCACCAGTCCGTCGCTTCCAACCCCCTTGTGCCGGTCGCTCATGTGCAGGGCGAACTCCGCAGGGTCTTTCAAATCATATGCAAAGGCGTCGACGTAAATATAGTCATTTCCTGCGCCGTGCATTTTGGTAAACGGCAATCGCATGGGTCTCCTCCTTGTTGCTGCTCTTTCGGCTTACTTGCCTTCAATTTCCTTGCACAAAGCCGCCACATATTCGATGCCGCGCTTTGTCTCGTCCGCATCCCCGAAGCAGGAAATGCGCATAAAGCCCTCGCCCGACGGGCCAAAGCCGGCGCCCGGCGTCATGACCACGCCGTAGCGGTCGAGCAGGATCTCGAGGAACTCCCACGAGCCCATGCCGCCGGGGCACTTCATCCAAATATACGGGGAATTGTCTCCGCCGATGCAGGGCACGCCGGCCTCCTGCAGCACCTTGCGCACCACTTTGCCGTTGTTGAGGTAGTAGCGGGTGTTCTCCATGCACTGCGCATGGCCTGCCTCGGTGTAGTAGCCGGCGGCACCCATCTGAACCACATAAGAGGGGTTGCAGGAGCGCACGCCGCGCTTTTTGACATACATGGAGCGCAAGGACACCTTCTTGCCGTCGTCGGCGTCAATCATGACGTCGGTGGGGATGACGATGTAGCTGCAGCGCATGCCGGTGAAGCCCGCCGTCTTGGAGAAGCTGCGGATTTCCACGGCGCACTCCCTGGCGCCCTCCACCTCGTAAATGGTCTTGGGAAGGCTCTCGTCCATCACAAAGGACTCGTAGGCGCTGTCCATGACAATCACGGCGCCGTTTGCCTTGGCATAGGCCACCCACTTTGCAAGGTCGTCCTTGGTCATGGTCGCCCCGGTGGGGTTGTTGGGCGAGCACAGATAGACGATGTCGACCTTGTAGTCCGGGGGCTGCGGAATGAAACCGTTTTCCTCCAGGCAGGGAACATAGTGGATTTTGCGGCCCAGCATGGAGTTGACGTCCACATAGGCGGGGTAGGCGGGGTCGGGCACCAGAACCTCGCTGTCGGAGGCAAAGATGTCGGTGATATTGTAAATTTCGGCGCTCGAGCCGTCCGTGACGTAAATCTCCTTGGGAGAGATGGTCACGCCTCTTTGGGCATAGTCTTTTTCCACGATGCCGTCCACCAGCTTTTTGACGTTTCCGGTATACCCGTGGAAGCTCGCTTTTACGCCCTGCTCATCCACGGCGGCGTGCAGCGCCTCCAGGATGGCGGGGGCAAGCGGCAGCGTCACATCCCCGACGCCCAGCTTGACGATGGGACGGCCGGGATACTTCTCCTGCGTCTTTGCGGTCATCTCCCCCAGAATCCGGAAGAGGCCGCCTCCTTTCTGATGATACAGCGCACTGTCAACTCTTGCCATAAGCCTGTGCTCTCCTTTCTGAAAATTGATTTGCTTTAATTGCTCATCCTTCATTTCACAAAAAGCCGGGCGCTTCCCCATTTGGGGAAATTGCCCTCTTTTTTGAACGTCCTCATGCCCTGCAGGGGGCATCCTCCCCTGCACGGCCCTGCGCCATGGCCTCAAACTCCGCAAGCGCCTGCCGGTAGTCCTTCTGTGCAAAAAAGGCGCTTCCCATGACCAGCCACTCGGCCCCGGCCCCGACAACCTGCGAAATGGTCTGACGGTTGATGCCCCCGTCGACCTCCAGAATATAGTCATACCCCTTTTGGGCGCGCAGGTCGGCCAGGCGCCGCAGCTTTTCGAGTGCCTGCGGCTGAAAGGACTGGCCGCCAAAGCCGGGCTCCACCGACATGACCAGCACCAGGTCGCACAGCCTGAGCAGGGGCTCGATGCTGTCGACCGGGGTGCCCGGCTTGATGGAAAGACCCGCCGTCACCCCCATGCCGCGCAGCCGCTCAAGCGCCTGCGCCGGGTCGGCCGACGCCTCGAAATGGAAGGTGACGCCGTCCGCCCCCGCCTTCACAAAGTCCTCAAAATAGCGTTCCGGGGCTTCAATCATCAGATGGGTGTCAAAAAACATGGGGGAATGCGGACGCAGCGCCCTGACAACGGGAGCGCCAAAGGTGAGGTTGGGCACAAACATGCCGTCCATGACGTCGAGGTGGACAATGCGGCAGCCGGCCGCGTCCAGGGCCTCGAGTTCCTGTCCCAGCCGTGCAAAATCGGCCGACAGCACCGAGGGGGCAATCTGAGGCATGGCGTTCAAAAACTCCTTTTCAACCGGGGGACAGACGCCCCCTCTTTTTGAAAAAACGGGCGAAAATTTTACAGCGTCCGTTTTGTTGCCAAACCGGCATTTCGACATAAGCTGATATTGTGGCGTGCGGCAAAGCGCCGTTTCGACCACTTCAGATAGCCGCCGACGCTGCCGTGCAGCGTCGGCGGCAGTGATTTTACGGGCGCGGACAGGCCAGGCAGGCCTCCGGCGCCGCCGCCCGATTGATGTGCTGCGCGAGGATTTCCACGGCAAGGTCATTTTCGCGGACCGTTGGAACCACAAGGTCGGCAAGCGGCGCATAGTTTCGCACATATTTTTCATACATGGGCTTGACGGTGGCCTCATACTGCCGTGCCACACTGTCCAGGGTGCGCCCCCTCTGCGCCATATCCCGGCGCAGGCGGCGCAGCAGGCACAAGTCGGCATCGAGCTGAACAAAAATCTTCAAATCGCAGCGTGCCGCAATCTCCTGCCGGTAAAAAATATGGATTCCCTCCAAAATCACCACCGGCGCAGGGCCAACCGCCTGCCCTGTGTCTTTGCGCCGATACTGCACATAATCATATTCCCGCCGCTCGATGGGACATCCCTGCGCAAGCTGCGACAGGTCGCCGTACAGCAGCGCAAAATCAAAACTCTGCGGCGCGTCGTAGTTGATTTGCCTGCGCTGTGCGTCGGTCAGGCCGGGCGTGTCCCTGTAGTACATGTCCTGCGTCAGGTGCAGCGTCCGGCAGTGGAGCTTTTGCATCAGCTTTTGGGCCAGCGTCGTTTTTCCGGAGCCCGAAGGCCCCGTGATGCCGACGAGATACACGCAGCTCCCCCCCTTTTTTTCCTTTCTGCTTTAGTATAGCATGATTTTCCTTTGAGAAAAAGAGGCTGTAAAATTTTTTGAAAATTCCTTTTTTCTTTTTTTCTGTGCCGTAAAGA
>DVNV01000085.1 GCA_018714125.1 Candidatus Galloscillospira excrementipullorum | reverse complement strand
ATCGTGGAGCAGGCCTACAACAGCACGATGCCCACGCTGACCAGAAAAGACCCCACCGTCATGGCGGCAAGAAGGGCAAATCCCGAGAGCGTGAGCTCCGGGGTGATGGGCAGCATGACCGAGACCTCCTGGGGAAAGAGCGGATAGAGCAGCAGTGTCAGCAGCAGGGCGATGGCGCCCTGGAGCAGCTTGCCGTAACAGTAGGGGGTCAGCGAGAGGCCACTGCCGTCGAGCACGCTTGCCACCTGGCACAGGATGGACAGGCCGGCTGCCCCGATGAGAAAGCTCTGCAGCGCAAGGCGCAGGTGGGGCGACAGGGTCAGCGTGGCGGTTTTTGTCACGCCGTTTGTCATTTCAAGCAGTCCGGAGAGCAGTGCGCCGGCCGTGCCGTTTCCGGTGGGCACCAGCGAGATGACAACGCCGAAGAAAATGACGAAGGCGGCGATAAAAAGGCAGGTCATGGCGCTGTTTTTGACCGCGCTGACAAAGGCGGGGAAGAGAGGGCCTGCCTTGGGGACCTCCCGGCGGCGGGAGGCCGGCGGCAGGGGGGAGCCGACGGCAAGCAGCGCGCCCGACAGCAGCGCCGCGGCGATGTGACAGGCATACAGCATCCAGCCCACGCGGGGGGAGTTCCACAGCGCCGCACCCACCACGCCGACGACAAAGGCGGGGCCCGAGTTGTTGCACAGCGCCACAAGGCGCTCGGCCTGCTCGGCGTTGCAGCCGCCCTCCTCATAGAGCCTGCGGGCGGCCGCCGCCCCCACGGGGTAGCCCGACAGCGTGCCCAGCAGCAGCACGGGCGCCGCCTCGCGGGGCTGTCGGAACAGGCGGGGCATCATGCCGCCCAGCAGCCGCCCGGCAGAGTGGGTGACGCGCAGGCTGATGAGCAGCTCCGCAGCGACCAGGAAGGGAAAGAGCGTGGGCAGCACGCTGACAAAGGCCAGACGCGCGCTCTCCCGCGCCGCCGCGGCCACCTCGCTGGGGAAGATGAGAAGAGCCGCAGCGCCCATTCCGAGCAGCGTGACAAGCAGGGCCTGTCGAAAACGGAACACCGGAAAATCCCTCCTTTTTGAATGTTCAGGACGTTTTATTCCTATGTGGACGGGTTGGCAAACATGCCTGTCTGGCATGGCCTTTGGCCGGCGCTCATACACTGAGAAGAAGAGCAAAACGGCCCGGCGCCTGCACGAAGCGCGCCGGGGGCCGGGGAGAGAGGAGAGAACATCCGTGGGCAAGAAGGAGACCCGACGCAGGCTGAGCGAGCGGGTGGCGCAGGAGCTGGATGTCCCGCTCGACGCCATGACGCTGCTGCCCCGCATTGAATGTATCGGCGACCGGGAGCTGACGGTGGAGGGGCACCGGGGAATTTTGGAGTATGGGGAGACCTGCATCCGGCTGTCGGGGGGCAGCATCGTGCTCAACATCCAGGGACAGGGCCTGGAGCTGACCGGCATGACCCCGACCAGGGCCAGGGTTTCAGGCGCCATCAAAAAACTCTGCTTTGAGCGGGCGTAGCCTGCGGGGGAAGGGGGGAGCGGCGTGAGGGAGTCTTTTCAGTCGGCACTGTCGGGCCGGGTGACCATCCGGGTGACGGGTTTTTTTCTCGAGAGGTTTTTGAATCTCACGGCAAAGCGAGGTCTTCCGACCTGGGACGTGCAGCGCATCAGCGAAACCGAGATGCTGCTCACCACCACGCCGGCCGCCTTTCGCCGCATGAGAGACGCCGCCTTCCGGGCGGGGGTGCGCGTGCGGGTGGCCGGCAAGAGCGGGCTGCCCTTTCGGCTGCGCCCCTACCGCCGCCGCAAGGCGCTGCTGCTGGGACTGCTGCTGTTTTTGCTCATGCCCTTGGCGGCAAGCCAGTTTCTGTGGAGCATAACGGTGGAGGGCTGTGAGCAGCTCAAGCCCTCGCAGGTGCTGGAGGTGCTCGAGGGGCTTGGCGTGAAGCGGGGAGCCTTTTTGCCGGGACTCGACACCGAGCGCATTGAAACCCAGGCTGCGCTGGAGCTCGACGAGCTCTCCTTTATCGCCATCAACCTCAAGGGCACGACGGCGCAGGTACAGGTGCGCGAGCGGGTGCCGGTGCCGGACAGCCGTGACCCGCAGGAAATCCGCAATCTTGTCGCCTCGCGGGACGGGCAGATTGAGGTGCTGGAGGTCTACGAGGGCATCGCCATGGTTTCAAGGGGGGATACGGTGCAAAAAGGGGACCTTCTTGTGAGCGGGGCCATTCCCAGCGAACAGGTTGGCACGCGCTATGTGGCCTCCGACGCCCGCATTCTGGCGCGCACCTGGAAGACCGGCACCATTGAGGCAAAGCGGGTGGCCACGGCCCAGTGGCCCACCGGACGGCAGCAGATGCGCCACACGCTGCTCATCGGCGATTTTTCAATAAATTTGTATTGGAACAGTGGTATTTCCATGGACGAGTATGTTACACTGTATCGGGAAAAGTATTTTACGCTGCCGTGGGGTGTGACGCTGCCCATCGGGCTGAGGACGCAGGCGCTGTGCGAGACGGCCACCGTCTCGCGGGTGCAGTCGGACGAGGAGCTCGAGCAGCTCTGTCTGGCCAAGCTGCAGGACGTGGTGGACTCCCTGGAGGTCGAGCAGGTGCTGGAGACGACGCATCAGCTCGAAATCACCTCGGAGGGGGCAAGCCTGCGCTTTGAAGTCACCTGCCTGGAATCCATCGCACAGCCGCAGCCCTTCACGCCGTAAGAGGCGTTTGGAAGGCGGGCGGCAGGGCGCCCCTGTCAGGCGCGGGACAAGATAAAAGGAGAAGAACGCGAGTGCTCACAGAACAAATCGTAACCTTTGACCGGCTGGAAGAGCTGGCCCATGTGCTCGGCAGCGTCGACGAGAATCTCGACGCCCTTGAGCGCGCCTTTGACGTACACATGACCTTCCGCGAGGGCGGCATCAAAATCATGGGGGAGAGCGAGGCCGTGGCGCTGGCCGCGCGTGCCCTGGAATCCCTCATGCAGATGGCCTCCAAGGGAGAGCAGATTGACACGGCACGGGTCAATTATGTCGTGGGGCTGACCCGGGAGGGCGAGGAAGACAAGCTGCGCGAGCTGGGCGGAGACGTCATCTGCGTCACGGCCAAGGGCAAGCCCATCAAGGCCAAGACCCTCGGGCAGCAGAAATATATCGACGCCATCCGCAAAAACACCATCGTGCTGGGAATCGGGCCGGCCGGCACCGGAAAAACCTATCTTGCCGTCGCCATGGCTGTGGCCGCCTTCCGGGAGCACAAGGTCAACCGCCTGATTATCACGCGCCCTGCCATTGAGGCGGGGGAAAAGCTGGGCTTTTTGCCCGGCGACCTGCAGAGCAAGGTCGACCCCTACCTGCGCCCACTGTATGACGCCCTGTTTGACATGCTGGGCGGCGAGAGCTTTCAAAAGTATATGGAGCGCGGCTCCATTGAGGTGGCGCCGCTCGCCTACATGCGCGGCCGCACGCTTGACGATTCCTTCATCATCCTCGACGAGGCGCAGAACACCACGGTGGAGCAGATGAAGATGTTTCTCACACGGCTTGGCAGCAATTCCAAGGCGGTCATCACGGGAGACATCACGCAAATTGACCTGCCGCACGACACGCGAAGCGGCCTGATTGATGCCTCGCGCGTGCTGCGCGACGTGGAGGACATCGGCATCATCTCCCTGACGCAGCGCGACGTGGTGCGTCACCAGCTGGTGCAAAAAATCGTTGAGGCCTATGAAAAGGCTGCGCAGGCCAGGCAGACGCATGCGCAGCGCGGGCCAAAGAGGGGCGCAAGAGATGGCAGATAAATGCCGGGTGGAGTTTTCCAACCGTCAAAAGGATGTTGCGGCGAACAAGCAGCTGCGCGATTTGATTCGCGCCTGCTGCGCGCAGACGCTGCGCCGCGAAGGGGTGGAATTTCCCTGCCTTGTTTCGGTGAGCTTTGTCACAAAGGACGAAATCCGGCGCCTCAACAGCCAGAGCCGGGGAGTGGACGCCGTGACCGACGTGCTCAGCTTCCCCCTGGAGGAGTTTGAAAAGGGCGTGCCGGAGGGCTACCGGCCGGTGATTTCCCCCCTGCCGCTCGGGGACATTGTGCTGTGCCCGGCGAGGGCCGTGGAGCAGGCCGGGCAATACGGGCACTCCGTGGTGCGGGAAATGGCCTTTTTGAGCGTGCACTCCATGCTGCACCTGCTGGGGTATGACCATATGACGCAGCAGGATGAAAAAATCATGTTCGAGCGGCAGGAGGAGATTTTGCAGGAGATGTCCATTACAAGAGACGGCGGCTTGGCCGCACAGGGAAAGGAAGGCGCAGGGCAGCAATGAGCGGGGCACAGCAGGGACAACAGGTGACGCATTCGGGGTTTGTGGCCATCGTGGGCCGGCCAAACGTGGGCAAGTCCACGCTGCTCAACCGGATGGTGGGGCAGAAGGTGGCCATTGTCAGCAGCAGGCCGCAGACCACGAGAAACCGTGTGCTGGGCGTGCTGACAAAAGGGGAGTGCCAGATGGTTTTTCTGGACACGCCCGGCCTGCACGCGCCCAAAAACAAGCTGGGAGACTTCATGATGCGCCAGGCGGACAGCGCCGTGCGTTCGGTGGATTTGGCGGTGCTGGTGGTGGAGCCGAGCGACAAAACAGAAGAGGCGGAGCTTGCGGTGCTGCGGCGCTGCGGCTGCCCCGTGCTGCTGGCCATCAATAAGATTGACACCGTTAAAAAAGAGACGCTGCTTTCCGTGATTGCGGCCTATGCCGCGGTGTTTGACTTTGCGGCGGTGGTGCCCATTTCGGCGCTCACGGGCGAAGGGGTGGAGGAGCTTTGGCAGGAGCTGGCCTCCCGCCTGGAGGAAGGCCCCGCCTTTTTCCCCGAAGACGCCGTGACCGACCAGACCGAGCGCCAGCTCGTGGCCGAATTTATCCGGGAGAAGGCACTGCGCACGCTGGACAAGGAGGTGCCCCACGGCATCGCCGTGGAAATCGAGACTTTTGAGCAAAAAAGCGAAGACCTGGTGCACATTGGCGCCGTGATTTACTGCGAAAAGGAGTCGCACAAGGGAATCATCATCGGCAAGGGCGGCTCCATGCTCAAAAAGATTGCCTCGGCCGCAAGAACCGACATGGAGCGGCTGCTGGGCTGCCGGGTATACCTGGAGGTCTTCGTGAAAGTCAAGCTCAACTGGCGCCAGAGCGACGCCTTTTTGAAAAACATGGGCTATGTGGAGTAGGGCAGATGGAGTTTTCGGCAAGAGGGCTGGTGCTGGCCGAGCGCACCGTTGGAGAGTGGGACAAGAGCCTGACGCTGCTGTGTGAGGGAATCGGCAAAATCAGCGTCTGGGCGAGGGGGGCAAAGCGGGTCAAAAGCCCCCTGCTGGCTGCCTGCTCCATGTTTGTGCTGGGCAGCTACAGCTTTGTGAAAAAGGGAGAGCGCATCAGCGTGACCTCGGCGCAGCCGGAGGAGACCTTTTTCGGCCTGCGCACCGATGTGGAGGGGCTGTCGCTGGCAGCCTACCTCTGCGAGCTGTGCAGGACGCTGTGCGCGGAACAGCAGCCCGAGGACGAGCTGCTGTCGCTGACGCTCAATGCGCTGTACGCCCTTTCCGAAAAACGTGCCCCCGCAGAGGTCGTCAAGCCGGCCTTTGAGCTGCGCAGCCTGGCCCAAAGCGGGTTTTTGCCCGCGCTTGGGAGCGGCTGCATGGTGTGCGGTGAGCGGGAATTTCCCCTGTATTTTTCCTCGCAGGCCGGCGGTGTTCTGTGCGCCCGCCACAGTGCGGCACAAAGGGACGCACAGGCGATTTCCCCGTCGGTGCTGTCTGCCATGCAGTACATCTGTAGCTGTGAAGCCAAAAGGCTTTACTCGTTTTGCCTGCCCCCTGAGGCCCTTGACCAGCTTTCGCACCACTGCGAAGCCTATGTGACCACAACGCTGGGGGCGCAGCCGCAGACGCTGCGTTTTTACCGCTCGCTGTGCGGCGACATCAAAAAAATTGAGGAGAATCAATGAACCAGACTGTAACCGATTTGGACAAAAAAGCGCGTCTGACGCTGGAATACGACAAGGTGCTGGACATGTTGGCAGAGCAGGCGGGCTGCGACGGTGCGCGCGAGCGCGCGAAGCGGCTTTGCCCCGCCGTCCATGCGGACGAGGTGCGCGAAAGCCTTGCGCTGACGGGGCAGGCATGTCTTTTGATTGGCAGGAAGGGCAGCCCTCCCATTTACGGGGTGAAGGACATTTTGCCCTCGCTGGAGCGTGCCCAGAAGGGGGCGGCGCTCTCCCCCCGGGAGCTGCTGCGGGTGGCCACGGTGCCGCGTGCCGCGCGTGCCCTGCAAAGCTACATTGAGCAGGACACCGAGGATGCCCCTGACATCCGCGAGATGTTTTCGCTGCTTGCGCCCCAAAAGACGCTCGAGGAGCGCATCACAACGGCAATTCTCTCGGAGGAGGAGATTTCCGACCAGGCCTCTCCCGAGCTTGCCTCGATCCGGCGAAAAATCACGGCGGCCTCGGCGCGCATCAAGGAGACGCTTCAGCACATGATTCGCACCCCCGCCTATCAGAAATATCTTCAGGAGCCCATCGTCACGCTGCGCGGGGACCGCTATGTGGTGCCGGTCAAGACCGAATACCGCGCCGAGGTGCCGGGCCTGGTGCACGACATGTCGGGCTCGGGGGCGACCTGTTTTGTGGAGCCCATGGCCGTGGTGGAGGCAAACAACGAGCTCAAGGTGCTGCACGTCAGGGAGCAGGACGAAATTGAGCGCATCCTGCTGGAGCTGTCGGCTTTTGTCGCGGCGCAGGAGCGGGAGATTGCGCTCAACTACGACCTCATCGTGGGCATTGACTTCGTCTTTGCCAAGGCGCGCCTGGCCTACGCGATGGACGCCGTTCAGCCGGACATCAGCGAGCGCGGGGAAGTGGAGCTGCTGCGTGCGCGCCACCCGCTCATCGACAAGGACAAGGTGGTGCCCATCGACATCCATCTGGGCAGGGGCATCGACACCATGATTGTCACCGGCCCCAACACGGGCGGCAAGACCGTAACGCTCAAGACGCTGGGGCTCATGCACCTCATGGCGGCCTCGGGGCTTCACATCCCGGCGGCACAGGGCAGCACGGTTGCGGTTTTCGCCCATATTTTCAGCGACATCGGCGACGAGCAGAGCATTGAGCAGTCGCTGTCCACCTTTTCCAGCCACATGGTCAATCTCATCGCCATTTTGGGGCAGGCGGACAAAGACAGCCTCGTGCTGCTCGACGAGCTGGGGGCCGGGACCGACCCCATTGAGGGCGCGGCGCTGGCCACGGCCATTTTGGAGCGCCTGCGGGAGAAGGGGGCACACATCGCCGCCACCACCCACTATCCCGAGCTCAAGACCTTTGCCCTCAACACCAAGGGCGTGGTCAATGCGTCGTGCGAGTTTGACGTGGAGACGCTGCGCCCCACCTACCGGCTGATTTTCGGCATGCCGGGCAAGTCCAACGCCTATGCCATCTCGCTGCGCCTGGGGATGGACCCCTCCATCGTGGAGCGCGCAAGGCAGCTCACGAGCGGGGAGACACAGGCCTTTGAAGAGGTGCTCGAGGAGTTTGAGCGTCAAAGGCAGGAGATGGAAAAGCAAAAGGCGGCGGCCGAAAGGGAGCGCGAACAGGTTAATTTGATGCGCGCCGAACTGGAGCTGGAAAAAGAGCACTTCAGGGCGCAAAGGGACAGGGAGCTCGAGCGTGCAACCCAGGAGAGCAGGCGGCTTGTGGCCATGGCGCGCGAGATGTATAACCGCGCCATCCGGGAGCTTGACGAAATCAAAAAGCAAAAGGACGCCGAGAACTTCGGCGACAAGCTGTATGAGACAAAGCAGAAGCTGCGCCGCGACCTGCGCCACGCGGCGGAGGAGCTCGACCCCGTGACAACCCTGCCCCAGGAGCCCACCGTTTTGCCAAGGCCCCTGCGCGTGGGGGACACCGTCCACATCCGCACGCTGGACAAGGATGCCGAGGTTTTGGCCCTGCCGGACGCCAGGGGCATGGTGGCGGTGCGGGCCGGCATCATCAACACCAAGGTCAAGCTCACCGATTTGACGCTGGTGGAGGAAAAGGGCAAGGCGGTGGAGCGCTTTCTCTCGTCGAGAAGCGGGGGGGACAAGGCCGTCACCTCCATGCGTGCCGAGCTTGACCTGCGCGGCAAAAACGGGGATGAGGGCTGCTATGAGCTAGACAAGTACCTCGATGAGGCCGTGCTGCACGGGCTGCAGACCGTCACCGTCATCCACGGAAAGGGCACGGGCGCGCTGCGCAATGCGGTTCGGGAATATCTCAAGGGGCACCCCCATGTCAAGAGCTTCCGGCGCGGTGTTTACGGAGAAGGGGAAGACGGCGTCACGGTGGTGGAGCTGCGCTGACGTACCGCCGGCCTCCCAGAAAATCCCCAAAAGAAAAAAGAAGCGGGCAGGCTTTCAAAAAAAGCCTGCCCGCTCTTTTTGAAAAGTTATGAAAAAGAGGGAAAAAAGAATTTTTAGGTGACGGTCCTCAAAAGCCCCCT
>DVNV01000084.1 GCA_018714125.1 Candidatus Galloscillospira excrementipullorum | reverse complement strand
CAAGGTGGAGACCGACGCCGGCAAGCTGAAATTCATGAGCAAAAAGGAGCGCGAGCAGCTCATCGACAAGCTGACAAAAGAGATGAAGCAGGCGGCCAAGCTGCTGGAATTTGAGCATGCGGCCTATCTGCGCGACAAAATCGAGGAAATTCGCGCACAAAAGGAAGAAGTAGCGTTCGGGAGGCATCGCAAACGTGACTGACCAAATCGTGATTCGGGGCGCGCGCGCCCACAACCTGAAAAATATCAGTTTGAGTATCCCGCGTGACAAGCTGGTGGTGGTGACCGGGCTTTCAGGCTCTGGAAAATCCTCGCTGGCCTTTGACACGCTGTATGCCGAGGGGCAGCGGCGGTATGTGGAGTCGCTGTCGTCCTATGCAAGGCAGTTTTTGGGGCAGATGGACAAGCCGGATGTCGACGAGATTGTCGGCCTGTCCCCGGCCATTTCCATCGACCAGAAGACCACCTCCAAGAATCCCCGCTCCACCGTGGGCACCGTGACCGAGATTTATGACTATCTGCGGCTGCTGTATGCCAATATCGGCGTGCCGCACTGCCCCGTGTGCGGCAGGGAGATTACGCAGCAGACCATCGACCAGATTGTCGACGCCGTGCTGGCCCTGCCGCAGGGAAAGCGCATCCAGGTGCTCTCGCCGGTCGTGCGCCAGCGCAAGGGGGAGCATCAGAAGGTCCTGGAGGACGCCAGAAAGCAGGGGTTTGTGCGCGCCAGGGTCGACGGGGAGGTGCTCGACCTCTCGGAGGAAATCAAGCTCAAAAAGAGCTTTAAGCACTCCATTGACATCGTGGTCGACCGCCTTGTCATCGAGCCCGATATGCGCTCGCGCCTGGCCGACTCCGTCGAGACGGCCTCGGCCCTCTCGGGAGGGCTTTGCACCATTGACGTGCAGGGAGAGCAGGAGATGCTCTTTTCGCAGAGCTATGCCTGCCCCGACCACGGCGTGAGCATTGAGGAGCTCACGCCGCGCATGTTTTCCTTCAACAACCCCTATGGCGCCTGCCCCACCTGCACCGGCCTTGGCACCCAGCTCAAGCTCGACCCCGACCTCATCGTGCCGGACAAGACCCTGAGCGTGAGAGAGGGGGCCATCAAGGCCTCGGGCTGGAACTTTATCTATGGCGGCACCATTGCCCAGATGTATTACGAGGGGCTTGCCGCCCACTACGGGTTTTCGCTTGACACCCCCTTCGGGGAGCTGCCGCAGCAGGCAAAAGACGTGTTGCTCTATGGCACAAAGGGCGAAAAAATCAAAATGAAGCGGGTCAACGAATACGGAAGCGGGGAGTATTACACCGATTTTGAGGGGATTGCAAACAATCTTCAGCGCCGCTACAGCGAGACCAACTCGGAGTTTATCCGCTCGGAAATCCGCACCTCCATGAGCTCCAACATCTGCCCCGACTGCCACGGCAAACGCCTCAATCCCGTGGTGCTGGCCGTGACGGTGGGCGGTGTGAACATCATTGACTTTACGGAAATGTCCATCACACAGGAGCTGGAATTTCTCGACAGGCTGGAGCTCTCGCCCACGCAGGAGCTCATTGCACGCCAGATTTTGAAGGAAATTCGCGAGCGCCTGCAGTTTCTGCAAAACGTGGGGCTGGAATACCTCACGCTGTCGCGGGCGGCGGCCACGCTGTCGGGCGGGGAGAGCCAGAGAATCCGTCTGGCCACGCAGATTGGCTCTTCGCTCATGGGTGTGCTCTATATTCTCGACGAGCCCTCCATCGGCCTGCATCAAAGAGACAACCGCAAGCTGCTCGAGGCGCTCAAGCGCCTGCGGGACCTGGGCAACACGCTCATCGTGGTGGAGCACGACGAGGAGACCATGCTCGAGGCCGACCACATCATCGACATCGGCCCCGGCGCCGGCATCCACGGCGGCTATGTGGTGGCGCAGGGCACGGCGCAGCAGGTCATGCAGTGCAGGGAGTCGATTACGGGGCAGTACCTGAGCGGCGCAAAGCGCATTCCCGTTCCGGCTCACAGAAGAAGCGGCAACGGGCACGAGCTTGTCATCAAAAAGCCAAAGGCCAACAACCTCAAGGGCATGGACGTCAAAATCCCCCTTGGCACCTTCACCTGCGTCACGGGGGTTTCGGGCTCGGGGAAATCGTCGCTCATCAACGAGGTCTTGTATAAGACGCTGGCCGTCAGGCTCAACGGGGCCCGCTTTCCCGCCGGAGAGGTGGAGGCAATCGAGGGCCTTGAGCACCTGGACAAAATCATCGCCATCGACCAGTCGCCCATCGGGCGCACCCCCCGCTCCAACCCCGCCACCTACACGGGGCTGTTCACCGACGTGAGAAACGTCTTCGCCTCGACAAACGAGGCAAAAATGCGCGGCTTTGCGCCGGGGCGCTTTTCCTTCAACGTCAAGGGGGGCCGGTGCGAGTTCTGTGAGGGCGACGGAATCATCAAAATTGAAATGCACTTTCTGCCCGACGTCTACGTCCCGTGCGACGTGTGCAAGGGCAGGCGTTACAACCGCGAGACGCTGGAAGTCAAATACAAGGGCAAGAATATCGCAGACGTGCTGGACATGACGGTGGAGGAGGGTATGGCCTTCTTTGAAAACCATCCCCGCATCCGCCGCAAGCTGCAGACGCTGTATGACGTGGGGCTGGGCTATATCAAAATCGGCCAGCCTTCAACCCAGCTTTCGGGCGGCGAGGCGCAGCGCGTCAAGCTGGCGACCGAGCTGTCGCGCCGTTCCACGGGGCGCACGATTTATGTGCTCGACGAGCCCACCACCGGCCTGCATACGGCCGACGTCCACAAGCTCATCGAGGTGCTGCAGACCTTTGTGGAGGAGGGCAACACCGTGGTGGTCATTGAGCACAATCTCGACATGATCAAGAGCGCCGACTATATCATCGACCTGGGGCCGGAAGGCGGCGACCGGGGCGGCAGGCTGGTGGCCTGCGGCACGCCCGAGCAGGTGGCCGCCAACAAGAAATCCTACACGGGAGCCTATCTGGCAAAGATTCTGGAAAGAGATAGGGCATATGAGGAGGCGGCATGTTCGGATACCTGACGGCCTTTCAGCCGGAGCTGCGCGTGAGGGAACTTGACACCTACAAGGCAATCTACTGTGGGCTGTGCCACTGCCTGCGCAGCCACTACGGGCTCGCCTCTTCGGCGGGGCTGTCTTATGATTTTGTCTTTCTGGCGGCGCTGGGGCTGGCGCTTGAAAAGGAGGAGCCGGAGCTCAGCCATCGCCGGTGCCTCACCCATCCCTTTCGGCAAAGGGCTTCCATTGCGGGAAAACGCACCACGCTGTTTGCCGCAGCCATGCAGGTGCTGTTGGCCTGCTATAAGCTGGAAGACGACCTGGAGGACGAGAGCGGGGGCAAAAAGGTGCGGGCAAGGGCCGGCCTTGCGGCGCTCAGGGGCGCGCGGGCGGTGGCCGAGCAGGAGTATCCCGAGCTTTCGCAGCGCATGGGAGAGCAGCTCTCCCTGCTGGCACAGGCCCAAAGCAGAAAAGGTGAAAGCCTTGACAGTTATACCCACCACTCCGGCATGCTGCTGGCCGTCATTGCCGAGGAAATCGGGGAGGACGACATCCAGCGCCGGGTGCTGCACGAGATTGGCTATCAGCTCGGCCGGTGGATTTACCTGATTGACGCGGCCGACGACTGGGAACAGGACGTCTCCCTCGGGCGCTTTAACGCCCTGTATGAGGCGGGGCTTGCCACCGGGGAGCGACTTGACACAAAGAGGGTGTTTCAGCTCTTGAGCGACACCTCGGCCACGGTATATGCCTCGCTGCAGCTTTTGCCCCTTCGCCGCTACAAGGGCATTTTGGAAAACGTGGCGGGGCCGGGCATGGCGGCAAAGCAGCGCGCGGTGCTTTTTGGCCGGAACAGGCCGGAGCCTGCGCCTGCGCAGGACGGGGAGCCCCTTTTGCAGCGTACGTTGCAGGACGCTGGGGGGCCGGAAGAGGAAAAGGGCAGCGTCTGACGGCCTGTCAAAAGAGGCGCTGCGGGCAAAATTCCAAAAAAGCTTTTTCACATGTTTCCCGGCGTTTCACATATCCTGAACAACAAGGAGAACAACATGAAAGATCCGTATGAGGTTTTGGGGGTATCTCGCAATGCCAGCGAGCAGGAGATCAAGGCAGCCTACCGCGAGCTGGCCAAGAAATACCATCCCGACAACTATCAGAATAACCCGCTTGCAGACTTGGCGCAGGAGAAAATGCGTGAAATTAACGAGGCCTATGACGAGATTGTCAAGGAGCGCAGCAGCGGCCGCACCTACGGAACGGGCGGCGGGCGCAGCGGCGGGACGGGGCAGGGCTCCCTGTATGCGCAGGTGCGCTCGCTCATCATGGCGGGACGCATCGAGGACGCGCACCGTCTGCTCGATACCGTGACCGGCTCGCTGCGCACGGCGGAGTGGTATTTTCTCATGGGCAACGTGCTTCAGCGAAAGGGCTGGCTGGCCGACGCAAGGACCTATTTTGAGGAAGCGGTGCGCCGCGACCCGCAGAATCAGGAATACCGCGCCGCGCTGACGGGATTTGGGTCTCCCTTTGGGCAGGGGCCCGGATCGCCTTATGCCACGGCCTGCTGCCTGCCCTGCGGGGGCGGCTTTTGCGAGATGTGCACCACCATTTTGTGCGCCAACGCCATGTGCGACTGCTGCTGCCACTGACGCTGGGGCAGGGTGGGGCCCTCTCTGACGGAGAAAGAGGTGAGCCGGCATGAAGACAAAGGAGATTACGGGCGGCGGGCTGTTTGCGGCGGCTGCCGTGGTGGTCATGCTGTTTTCGGTGCCCTTCCCTTCGCTGACGCTGACCTGTGCGGCGCTGGCCGGCTTTTTGGTGCTCTTTGTCATGCTCAAATGGGGGATGCGGCCGGCGGTGCTGTGCTATATCACGGCCGGCGTCCTGGCGCTGGTGCTGGTGCCTCAAAAGGAGACGGCGCTGGAATTCCTGCTCTTTTTTGGCATATATCCCATGCTCAAGCTGCGCATGGAGCGCCATCCGAGCCCGGTCGCGTGCTGGGCATGCAAGCTGCTATTTTGCAACGTCATGCTGGCGGTGGGCTACGGCCTGTGTCTGTTGCTGGGCATCCCCATGGAGGAGATGGGCGGGCAGCTGCCGGTCATGCTGCTGGCGCTCAACGCCGTTTTCGTGCT
Source organism: Candidatus Galloscillospira excrementipullorum (assembly GCA_018714125.1). Lineage (GTDB taxonomy): Bacteria > Bacillota > Clostridia > Oscillospirales > Feifaniaceae > Galloscillospira > Galloscillospira excrementipullorum. Next base: position 10,444 of record DVNV01000084.1, on the reverse strand, counting down.
GTATGACTGCTGCTTTACCCGCGTCATGCGCACCGTTATGCGCAGATACCGCAAGCTCTTTTTGAACGATTAGGATATCATCGACAAGTACGGGCGCAAGGTGCCGGCTGCGGACCCTGCCGCGCGCCCCTCGAGAAAGGATAGGGACACCCTTGCTGCAATCATTTTTACAGGATGCCATTTATCTCATCCCGGCCGTGCTGCTCTCGCTCTCGTTTCACGAGTTCAGCCACGGCTATGTGGCCTTCAAGCTGGGAGACCCAACGGCAAAGCAGGCCGGCCGTCTCACGCTCAACCCCCTTGCCCACATCGACCCCCTGGGAACGCTGTGCATGCTGATTTTCCGCTTCGGATGGGCAAAGCCGGTGCCTGTCAACGTCATGTATTTCAAGGACAGGAAGAAGGGCATGGCCATCACTGCGGCGGCGGGCCCCATTTCCAACCTCCTGCTGGCCTTCCTGTGCCTGCTGCTTTTTGTGCCGGTGCTGGTCTATGCCGGCTGGACGGCGGTGGGCAGCTATGCCGCCAACTTTTTATACATCATGGTCATGATCAACGTGGGCCTTGCCGTTTTCAATCTGCTGCCCATCTCGCCGCTTGACGGCTCCAAGATTCTCTATGCCGTGCTGCCCAACAAGATTTATTTTTCCATCATGCGGTATGAGCGGTATTTTCAGCCGGTTTTGTTTTTGCTGCTGTGGACGGGGCTGCTCAGCCGGCCGATTTCTTTTCTGCGAGACGCCGTGATTTCCGGCATGGAATTTCTGGTTTCGCCCATTTTTTCGCTGTTTTTGTAAAAGAGGCATTTTTTCAAAAGGAGGTGATGTCCTGCCGTGCAGCAGATGACCTATACGCTTGACATGTTTGAAGGCCCGCTCGATTTGCTGCTGCATCTCATCGAGCAGCACAAGCTCGACATCAGGGACATCCCCATTGCGCTGCTGCTCGAGCAGTATCTGGCGGCCCTTGACAAGCAGGGTACCGTTGACCCGGACAGCATGAGCGAATTTTTGATGATGGCGACCAAGCTCATCTATATCAAGTCGCGCATGCTGCTGCCCATGGAGGAGGGGGAGGAAGACCCCCGTGCAGAGCTGGTCAGCATGCTGGCCGACTATCTGCACTACAAGGAGCTGGCAGGGGAGCTGGGCGGCCGCTACGAGCAATACGGGCGGCGCCTGTTTGTCCGGCCGCAGGAGCAGATGGGGCAGCAGCCCCCCGAGCTGCGGCAGCAGCCTCTGCCGACGCTGCTGGAGGCCTACAAGGCGGTTTTCCGCAGCAGCCTTCGCCGCGTGCCGCCCCCCATCGAGAGCTTTTCGGGCATCATTGTCCACAAGGCGGTGTCGGTGGCGACCAAGACCTTTGAGTTGCTGCGCGGCCTGCTGCGCAAGGGCAGGCTGCGCGTTTACGACGTCATTTACTCCCAGACAAGCAGGTCGGACGCCATTGCGGCCTTTATGGCGATTTTGGAGCTCTCGGCGCGCAGCCGCGTCGGCCTGTCGGGAGAGGGGGAGCAAATGGAGCTCACGCTGAAAAAGGAGGGACAAGCCGTTGGCTGAGGTGCAGGACGTGGTGAGCGGGCTGCCGGAAGGGAAGCAGGAGCAGGCTTTGGAGGCCGTGCTGTTTGCAGCCGGCGAGCCGGTGGAGCTTGAGGTGCTGGCGCGGGCCTTTGGCATGCCCTCAAAGCAGATGCAGGAGCTGCTTGACAACATGCGCTTTTCCTACAACCAGCAAAACCGGGGGATTCAGATGCTGCGGCTGGGAAATGCCTATCAGCTCTGCACACGGCAGGAATATGCGGCGTGTGTGCATGCCGTGTTTGACAAGAAGCGCGAAGTGTCGCTGTCTGCGGCGGCGCTTGAGGTTTTGGCCATTGCGGCGTACAACCAGCCTGTCACCAGGGCCTTTCTGGAGCAGGTGCGCGGAGTGGACAGCTCGGGCGTGGTGGCCTCGCTGCTGGACAAGGGGCTGCTTGAGGAGAGGGGGCGCCTTGACGTGCCGGGGCGTCCCATGCAGTTTGGGACAACGGCCCGCTTTTTGAGATGTTTTGGCCTGTCCTCGCTGGAGGATTTGCCGCCGGTGGACGAAAATGGCGCCCTCATCGCCCAGCTTCAACTGGAAGAGCAGCCGGAGCAGCCCTGAAAAAGGCCCCTTGCGGGGAAAAACAGGCAGAAAAAAAGAATGGAAGGGGCGCGTCCGGAGAACACTGAAAGCGGCCCCCGAAGGGACCTTTGTCCCTTTGCGGGAAAAACAGACAGGCCGCTTTTCAAAAAGGGGGTGACGGGATGCCGTGGGGTAGGATACTCTTGTCCATACTGCTTTTGCTGGGGCTGACGCTGATGCTCCGCTTCGGCGTGCGGCTGACAAGCCGTGCCGGCAGGACAAGCCTGGCCCTTCAGGTGGGCGGCATATCGGTGCTGCGCCTGCCCCTGGGAGAGAAGCGTCCCCCGAAGGTGGGGAAAAAGAAAAAAGAGAAAAAGAAAGAGACCGCCCGGCGCGCAGAGCAAAAGGACGCTGGCAAAAAAGAGGAGCTCTCCCGCCTGCTGGCGGCGGCAAACGATGCGGGCTTTGTGCTCGAGACGCTGCGAAAGGGGCTCTCGGTGACAAGGGAAAAACTGCTGCGCCGCATTGTGGTCAATCGCCTGACCGTCCACATTGCGGCCACCGCGCAGGACCCCATGAAGACCACGCTGCAATACGGGGCGCTTTCGGCCTCGGTGTGGGGCGCTGCGGCGGCACTCAGCCATCTTGTGCGCCTTCGCCGCAGGGACATCGTCCTGGTGCCGGACTACGGTGCCGTCTCGTGCACGGTGGAGCTGGACATTCAGGCCTGGCTGCGGCTGTGGCAGATTATTGCCGCAATTGCGGGCTATGCCGCACTGTGGCGTGAGGTGCGGGGCATCCTGGAGAGCAGGGCGGCCGAATCGAAGGGGAAGACGCCCTCCCCCGCGCAGGGCGGCGCAAAGCCGGCGGCGCCTGCGCAGGCGTGAGGATGGGCTTGCCCCTTCCAAAGACAACGGGAATCTTGATTTTTTGAAAAAGAGAAATCAAATCCGATAGCATGCAGCAAAGCAAAAAAACAAGAGAAAGACGAGGTGTTTCAAATGAATGAGCATCCCATTCAGGGCATGGCGGAGTCGATTTTGGAGAACATCAACCAGATGGTGGATGTCAACACCATTGTGGGCGAGCCCATTATCACCCCAAGCGGCGTGACCATCATCCCCATCTCCAAGGTGTCGGTGGGCTTTGGCCTTGGCGGCGGCGATTTTAAGCCCTCCACCCCCGAGGAGCGCAAGTGCATTCCCTTCGGCGGGGGCGGCGGCGGCGCGCTGACCATCACCCCCATCGCCTTTTTGACGGTGTCGGGCGAAAATGTCAAGCTCATCACCATCGACCGCAACGAGACCACGGTGGACAAGGCGCTGGCCATGGCCCCCGAAATGGTGGACAAGGTGGCAAACACGGTGTCGGCGCTGCTCAAAAAGGATTCGGACAAGACAAAGGGCTGACATAAGGGGGGGCAGATGCCCTCTCGCTCTTCAAAAAGCAAAAAAAGGGCTGCGCCTTCCCTGACGGAGGGCTTCCCTCGTGTTTTGCCGGCTTGAACGAAAAAAGCAGGCCCCCGGGCAAGGGACGCCCGGGGGCCTTTGCGCTTTTTCCAAATAGAGCTTTCCCCCACGGATGACTGCACGACCCTTGAGCCTCATATATATGAGCCAGGAAAACAACAAACGGGGGAGATGCCTTGACACACGATTCACAGGCTCCAAAAAGGGGCATTTTGGCAGGGGTATTGGCCTTTTTATGCGCAGCCTGCCTGATTTTTCCCACTCCGGCAAAGGCGCTTTCGGCGCAGAGTGCCCTTTTGATGGAGGTGCAAAGCGGGCAGGTTCTCTTTGCCCAAAACGAAGACGAGAGGCTGCCCATGGCCTCCACCACAAAAATCATGACGGCGCTTGTGGCGGTGGAGCAGGGTGACCCCCGTCAGCTCTGCGTCGTCTCAAAGCGGGCGGCGGGGACGGAGGGTTCCTCCCTCTACCTCAAAGCGGGCGAGGTCTATACCCTCGAGCAGCTTCTTTACGGACTGCTGCTTCGCTCGGGCAACGATGCCGCCGCCGTCATCGCCGAGAGTGTTGGGGGAAGCGAAGAGAACTTTGTGCAGCTCATGAATGAGACGGCGCGCAGAATCGGCCTCAACAACACCCATTTTGACAATCCCTCCGGGCTTGACGGCGACACGCACTACACCACGGCAAGGGAGCTTGCGCTGCTGACGGCCTATGCCCTGCAAAATGAGGAGTTTTGCAGGTATTTTGGGGCAAAGCAGTATGTCATTGAGCAAGCCCCCACGCATGAGGGGCGCACCCTTGTCAACAAGCACCGGCTGCTCACCTCCCGGCAGGATGTCATCGGAGGGAAAACCGGTTACACAAAGGCGTCGGGCCGATGCCTTGTCACGGCGGCGCACAGCGGCGGCATGACGCTGGTGGCCGTCACCATCAACGACCCCGACGACTGGGCCGACCATGAAGAGCTGCTGGACTGGGGCTTTGAGAGCCACGAGTGTGTGGAGCTGTCGGAGAAGATCCCCGTGCAGAGGGTGCCGGTGGCGGGGGGCGGGAGCCTCGAGGTGCGCGCCGCGCAGCCTAGCTTTGTGGTGCTGCCCAGGGGAGAGGGGCAAAAGCTGCAGGTCGTGTGCGCCCTGCCGCGCTTTTGCTATGCCGGCGTGGGGCTGCTGGAGCCGGTGGGGGAGGCGTCGGTCACCCTGCGGGGAGAGGAGCTGGCCCGGCTGCCCCTGGTGTGCTGGCAAAAAGATATCCCTTCGAGCGGGAAACGCGGGATTTGGGAATTGATAACCGACGCAATTTGTACTATACTGAAATGAGCCAAAAAGAAAGGGTGGAAGGGAAAAACATTGGAGCGACGGTTACAAAAATATCTGGCCGACTACGGGCTGTGCTCGCGCCGCGCCGCCGAGCAGCTCATTGAGGAGGGCCGTGTGACGGTCAACGGCGTCGTGGCGCAGATTGGCTGCAAGGTGGACGACGGCGACAGCGTTGCGGTGGACGGACGGGTGATTGGGCAAAAACGGGCGCCGCACACCTATATCATGCTGCACAAGCCGCGCGGCTACATTACAACCATGAAAGACGAGCAGGGGCGTCGGTGCGTGGCCGACCTGCTGACCGGCCTGCGCGCCCGTGCGGTGCCGGTGGGCCGGCTTGACCGCAATTCGGAGGGCCTGCTTCTGCTGACCGACGACGGCGAGCTGCTCTACCGCCTGACCCATCCGGCGCACGAGGTGGAAAAATGCTACCTCGTCACACTGCGGGGAGCCGTGGAGGATTCTCTTATCGAGGCGCTGGGGGGAGAGCTTTTTCTCGACGGGGAGAAGCTCAAGCCGGTCGGAGTCAGGCTGCTCAAGCGGGAGCCCGAAAAGACCGTTTTGCAGATGACGCTGACCGAGGGAAAAAACCGTCAGATCCGGCGCATGTGCGAGCAGGTGGGCGTGGAGGTCATCCGGCTCAAGCGCGTGTCGGAGGGCGGCATTCGCCTGGCAGGCCTTAAGAGCGGCCACTGGCGGCAGCTGACTGCGCAGGAGGTTGCCCATCTGAAAGAGATTGCAGGAATCCCCTCTTTGGGAACGTCCAGGAAGTAAAAAAACAAAGGAGTTTTTCAACATGATCACCATGAAACTGTCTTCCCCTCAGTCCTACGGCCTGTGGGACGGGGATCGCCTGTTGGCCGAGTGCGCCTTTTCCATGGAAAAGGACGCCCTTCTGATTGAACGCATCGACGTCTTTGAACCTGTGGAGGGTCTCAATGCCTATGACGCGCTGCTGCGCGCCGTGGTCTCCTTCATGGAGCCCTTTTCCCCAAAGAGTGTGCGCTGCCGCGTGCCGGAGCTCTTTGACGAGCTGACGGCGCTGCGCTTTGTGCGCAAAGGGGACGCGGTGGAGAGCACGCCCGAAGAGGTCATGCGCCATCTCTGCTGCGAAGGGTAACGGCGGTGCAGCAGGACAGCTCGGAAAAGCGCGTGGTTGTGGTGGGGGCAGGCCCCGCCGGCATGATGGCAGCTGCCACGGCGGCTTCGCGGGGGCATTGTGTGACGCTGCTTGAAAAAAACCCCATGGCAGGCAAAAAGCTGCTTATCACCGGCAAGGGACGCTGCAACGTCACCACGGCCTGCGACAGGGAGCGCTTTTTTGAGCACGTCGCCAGAAACCCGAAATTTTTATACGCCGCCTTTGCCGCCTTTGACAACCGCGACGCCATGGACCTTTTTGAAAAGCTGGGCGTGCCGCTCAAGGTGGAGCGCGGAGAGCGGGTATTCCCGCAGTCCGACCGCGCGGCCGACGTGCGCGACGCTCTTGTGTGCCACTGCAGGCAGCAGGGGGTGCGCTTTGTGCAGGGCAGGGCACTCTCATGACGCACGAGGGCGGCATTGCCGCCCTGCGTACGCAGGAGGGGGAGCTTGAGTGCGACGCCGTGATTCTGGCAACCGGCGGGCTCTCCTATCCCGCCACCGGCTCGACGGGGGACGGCTACCGAATGGCGCGGGAGGCAGGGCACACCGTTGTTGAGCCAAGGCCCTCCCTGGTGCCGATTGTGACAAGGGAGAGCTGGCCGCAGCGCGCCATGGGGCTTTCGCTGCGCAATGTGGCGCTCACCATGTGGCGCGAAGGGGACAGGCGTCCCCTGTTCCGGGAACAGGGCGAGCTGCTCTTTACCCACTTTGGCCTCTCCGGCCCCCTGGTGCTGACGGCCTCCACTCTGATTCGGGAAGGGGAGAGCTTTTCCCTTTCCATCGACTGCAAGCCCGCGCTGACGCCCCAGCAGCTCGACGCCCGCCTGCTGCGCGATTTTTCCGAATTTTCCAACAGGGATTTTTCCAATGCCCTGGACAAGCTGCTGCCCAAAAAGCTGATCCCGATTGTGGTGGAGCTGTCCGGCATTCCGCCCGCAGCCAAGGTGCACTCGCTCACCAAAGAGCAGAGGAAAAGGCTGGTTGAGCTTGTAAAGGGAATCCCACTTACAGTTCAAGGCCTGCGCCCCGTTGAGGAAGCCATTGTTACGGCGGGCGGGATTTCGACGAAAGAAGTCGACTCCAGGACAATGCAGTCAAAAATTGTAAAGGGGTTATACTTTGCAGGGGAGCTGCTTGATTTGGATGCCACAACCGGCGGCTTCAACCTTCAGATTGCCTATTCCACGGGGTTTTTGGCCGGCGCCTCGGTTTAGGCGCAAGACCGGTGTGCGAAAGGGCGCGGCGGGGGCTGTGCAGCGCCGCTTTTCGCGGACTTTTGAGAGGAGACATTTGCCGTGAGCAACTTCAACATCGCCATCGACGGCCCGTCGGGGGCGGGAAAGAGCACCCTGGCCCGACGTCTGGCAAAGCGTTTTGGCATGACCTATGTGGACACGGGGGCCATGTATCGGGCCATTGCCCTGTATATGCACCGTCTGGGGATTGACTGTGCCGACCGGGAAGCCGTGATAGGGCATCTGGGAGAGGTGCAGGTCACGCTGGAGTACGGGGAGGAGGGGCAACGGGTGCTGCTGTGCGGGCAGGACGTTTCGCAGGACATCCGTCACCACGAGATTTCGGAGTGCACCTCCAAGGTTTCCGTCATCCCCGAGGTCCGGGAGTATCTGACCGAAATGCAGCGCGGCCTTGCCAAAACCAAAAGCTGCATCATGGACGGCCGCGACATCGGGACGGTGGTGCTGCCGAATGCGGATTTGAAAATTTTTCTCACCGCCTCCCCGGAGGACCGGGCGCGGCGGCGTCAAAAGGAGCTGGCGCAGAAGGGGGAGGAGCTGCCCTTTGAGCAGGTTTTGGCCGACATCCGGCAAAGGGACGAGCGTGACAGCAGCCGTGCCGTGGCGCCCCTTCGCCCGGCGCAGGACAGTGTGATTGTGGACACGACCGGCAACACGCTGGAGCAATCGGTGGAACAACTTGAGGAAATTCTCGTCAAACACTTGGGAGTCTCCCCCGTTTGCGGCTGATGCCGCTGCCGGAAAAGACGGCGGCAGGCCTGCCCGGCGTGAAAGGGCGTGTTTTTGGGAGGCGCCGCAGGGGGGGGGAAGCCCTTGAGGTGCAAAGCCTCCCGGCAAGCGGGGCGCCGGCAGTCAGAGGGCGTCCCGAAGGAAGGGAGAGACGGACATGCAGATTACGGTTGCCAAAACGGCGGGCTTTTGCTTTGGGGTGCAGCGCGCTGTAGACGAAATTTTTTCGCTGCTTGAGCGTGAAAGACGCCCGGTGGTCACGCTGGGGCCCCTCATCCATAACCCCCAGATTACGCAGCGCTTAGAGCAAAAGGGCGTGCGCATTGTGGAGGAGGTGCCGCAGGCTCCCTTCGGGGGCGTGGTTGTGCTGCGCAGCCACGGGGTGCCAAAGCAGTGCTATGAGCAGCTTGAGCAGCGCGGCATCGACTTTGTCGATTTGACCTGCCCCTTTGTGGAGCGCATTCACAGCGTTGTGCAGGAGGGCGCCCGGGAGGGCCGCAGGGTGTTGATTATCGGCCACGCCGAGCATCCCGAGGTGGTGGGCATTCGCTCCTTTGCGCCGGACAACAGGGTTTTTTCGTCGCTTGAGGAGCTAAAAGCCTACACGCAGCAGCAGCCTTCCGCAAAGGAGCTGCCCACGCTGCTGGTGGTTCAGACCACCTTTGACGTGGCGGCCTGGGGAAATTGTCGGAACTTTGTTGAAAAAGTATATACAAATGCGAGGATATCTGATACAATATGCTATGCGACTGAAAACAGGCAGAAGGAAGCTGCTGCCCTTGCAGCGGACAGCGAAGTGATGCTTGTGATTGGCGGACGGCATAGCTCAAACACCACAAGGCTTTACGAGCTTTGCCAGCGGCACTGTCCACGGGCGATGCTGGTGGAGTCTGCCAGCGAAATCCCTGAGGATGCCTTTTCTCCGGGGATGAAGGTCGGCATTACGGCGGGAGCTTCCACGCCCGCTGATGTAATAAAGGAGGCTGCAAGTAAAATGTTTGACATCAATGAGACCATGGAAAACAACGAGGCCATGGAGAACAACACGGTGGAGACCGTGGACGAGAACGCGGAATTGTCGTTCGAGCAACTGCTGGAGGATTCGCTGCTCACTTTAAATACAGGGGATAGGGTTAAGGTTACAATCGTTTCGATTGGGCCAACCGAGATTCAGGTGGATCTCGGCACCAAGCACACGGCCTACATCCCCATCAGCGAGCTCAGCGACGATCCCAATGCAAAGCCCGAGGACATTGTCAAGCCGGGCGACGAGGTCGAGGCCTTTGTCGTGCGCGTCAACGACGTGGAGGGCACCATCATGCTGTCCAAGAAGCGTGTCGACGCCATCAAGGGCTGGGACGAAATTGAAGCGGCCGTGGATTCCGGCGCCGTGATGGAGGGCACCGTGGTTGAGGTGGTCAAGGGGGGCATCATCGCCCTGTGCAACGGCACCCGCGTCTTCATCCCTGGCTCCCAGGTTCCCGGCGGGCGTGACGCCGACCATTCCGGCCTGGTGGGCACCACCCAGCAGTTTAAGATTCTGGAAGTCAACCGCAAGCGCCGCCGCGTCATCGGCTCCATCCGCGCTATCGCCAGAGAGGCGAGAAAGGCCGCTGAGGAGAAGTTCTGGGCCGAGGCCGAGATCGGCAAGCATTACAACGGCGTGGTCAAGTCGCTGACCTCGTACGGCGCCTTTGTGGACGTCGGCGGGGTGGACGGCATGATTCACCTGTCCGAGCTGTCGTGGAACAAGATTCGTCACCCCTCCGAGGTGGTCTCCGTGGGCGACGAGATTGAAGTGTATATCAAGGACCTTGACCCCGAGAGAAAGCGCATTTCGCTGGGCTACAAGAACCTGCAGCCCAACCCCTGGGATCAGCTCAAGGAAATTTACAAAGAGGGCGACGTGGCACATGTCAAGATTGTCAAGCTCATGCCCTTTGGCGCCTTTGCCGAGCTTATCCCCGGCATTGACGGCCTGATTTACATTTCCCAGATTTCCACCCGCCGCATTGACAAGCCCTCCTCCGTTTTGGCGGTGGGCGATGAGGTCGATGTCAAGATTGTCTCGATTGACTACGATGCCATGAGAGTCAATCTCTCGATCCGTGCTCTGCTGGAAGAGGGCGGCCTTGCCGCCGAGGCGGCGCAGGCGGCAAGAGCCGAGGCCGAGGAGGCCGATGTGCAGCCCCAGGAGGAGCCTGCCGCCGAGACCGCCGAGGAGACCGCCGAGCAGCCGGAAGAAGCTCCGGTGGAGCAGTAAGCGCGGCGCCGGCATCCTGACGTAGCAGGAGCAGGGCATGAAAAAATCCCCGCAAGGCTTAGAGAGCGGGCAGCAGGAGCTGCCCGCTCTTTTTTTGGGCAAAAGGGTTTGGGAAACGTCTCTTGCATCTGCCTTTCCCCCTTTTGCGCAGCCGCCACTGCTTTG
>DVNV01000083.1 GCA_018714125.1 Candidatus Galloscillospira excrementipullorum | reverse complement strand
AGCCCGCGCGGGGAGGGGGGCCTGCGCCCTGCAGGCCGGGGCCCTTTTGCCCCTTCCGGAGGGCACAGTCACATTGACGCCGGGGAGTCCGGCGCCAGGCATGTGCCGCGCCCCTTCAATATAACTTGTATAAAAAGACAAAGCCCTGCGGCCTTGTCTTTTAATCCCCCGCCCCGGCGGGCCGACGAAAACAGGTGGCTCCCCCCTTTTTTGAGGGGGGCCTGACTGTGGGGAAAGGGGGGGCTTTTTTAGGGGTTACTGTTTGTGGAACAGCTTTTTGCTCTGGTAGACCGGTTCCACCGTCAGCCGGATGCCGACCTTGCGCAGCAGGTCGCTGTCGACCTGGGAGAGGATGACGGTGGAGTGGGCCTCACACCCCTTGAGCTTGGGAAGCTGATCCACGGCGCGCTGCGCCTGGGGGTCATGGACGGCGCAGATGGCAAGGGCCAGCAGGGTTTCGTCGGTGTGCAGGCGTGGATTGTGGTTGCCCAGGTGCCCCACCTTGAGCGCCTGGATGGGCTCGATGATGGCGGGGGAAATCAACAGGGCGGCGTCGTCAATTCCCGCGAGATATTTGAGGGCGTTGAGCAGCGCGGCGGAGGTGGCTCCAAGCAGGGGGCTGGTTTTTCCGGTCACGATGGTGCCGTCCTCTAGCTCGATGGCGGTGGCCGGCGCGCCGGTGTCGCGGGCGCGGTCGAGGGCGGGCTGGACGCAGCGCCGCTCCGAGAGGTCGACGCCTGCCTGGCTCATGACCAGCTCCATGCGGTACATGGCGTCTTCCTCCATGCGGCCCACCTTGATGTCATAGCAGGTGGCATAGTAGCGGCGCAGGATTTCCTGAAGCGAGGCCTCGCGGCAGACTTCGTCGTCCACGATGCAGTTGCCCGCCATGTTGACGCCCATGTCGGTGGGGGACTTGTAGGGGCAATGGCCGAAAATGCGCTCGAAAATGGCGCTGACCACGGGGAAAATCTCCACGTCCCGGTTGTAGTTGACGGTGACTTCCCCATAGGCCTCCAGATGGAAGGGGTCAATCATGTTGACGTCCTGCAAATCCACCGTGGCCGCCTCGTAGGCCAGGTTGACGGGGTGCTTGAGCGGCAGGTTCCAGATGGGGAAGGTCTCAAACTTGGCGTAGCCGGCGTTGACGCCGTGACGGTACTCGTGGTAGAGCTGGGAGAGGCAGGTGGCCATCTTGCCGCTGCCGGGGCCCGGGGCGGTCACGACCACGAGCGGGCGGGTGGTTTTGATGTACTCGTTTTTGCCAAAGCCCGCCTCGCTGACAATGTGCGAGATGTTGGCGGGATAGCCGTCGATGGGGTAGTGGCGGTAAGTGGGAATGCCCAGCTTCTCGAGCTTGTCCTGAAAGCGGTTGGCCGCCGACTGCCCGGCATATTGGGTCAGGCAAACGCTGCTGACATACAGGCCCAGCCCGCGAAAGGCGTCAATCAGCCGCAGGGTCTCCAGGTCATAGGTGATGCCCAGGTCTCCGCGCCGCTTGTTTTTTTCAATGTGGTCGGCGTTGATGACAAGCACGAGCTCGGCCTGGTCGGCAAGCTCGAGCAGCATGCGCACCTTGCTGTCAGGCTGGAATCCGGGCAGAACGCGCGAGGCGTGAAAGTCGTCAAAGAGCTTTCCGCCAAATTCCAGGTAGAGCTTGTCAAACTGCGCAAAGCGCTCCCTGATGTGCTGCGACTGCCGTTTTAAGTAGGCGTCATTGTCAAAACCGATGTGCGCCACAAAAATCCCCCCTTATTTATCTTCAAACAACCTATATAGTTTACGAGAGGAAAGGCCGTTTGTCAATGAAATTGCGCATGAATCTTTGCGCGGGATTTTCGTCATGCGCAAGGGGCGGCGCCGTCTTGCATTTTGATGCAAAATCCGGTATGATATGAGGTACGACATGTGAGCTTCAGACGTGCCAAACAGAGAAAAACAGGCCGCCGTGGGGCCCAAGGAAGGGAGAGTCTGTCCAAATGAATTTGCCCAAGGAGCTGTCGCTGCCTTTGGTTCGCGTCACCGAGGCGGCGGCGCTGAAAGCCGCCCGTACCCAGGGGCACGGAGACAAAAACGGCACCGATAAGGCGGCCACCGACGCCATGCGCGGCATGCTGGACTATATTGACATCAAGGGATGCGTCATCATTGGGGAAGGGGAAAAAGACGAGGCCCCCATGCTCTACTGCGGCGAGATTGTCGGCATGCAGAACAGCGACAGCATGGAGGTTGACATTGCCGTTGACCCTGTGGACGGCACCACCATGACGGCAAACGGCATGGGCAACGCCATTTCGGTCATCGCCATGGGCGAGCGCGGCTCCATGATGAGCATTCCCTGCTTTTACGCCCTCAAGCTGGCCTGCGGGCCCGAGCTGCGCGGGCACATGGATTTGAACGCCTCTCTGACCGAGAATATCCATGTGGCGGCGGCGCGGCTGGACAAGTCGTATGCCGATATCACGGTGGCGGTGCTCAACCGTCCCAGACACGATGAGTTTATCAAGGAAATTCGTTCGCTGGGCTGCCGCATCAAGCTCATTCAGGACGGCGACATCGCTGCCGCCATCGCCACTTGCGACGAGGAGCACGGCATCGATTTTTACTATGGCATCGGCGGCGCTCCCGAGGCGGTGATTTCGGCCGTGGCCATGAAGGCGCTCGAGGGCGACCTGCAGGTGAAAATGTGGCCCACCAAGCCGGAGGAAAAAGAAGCCCTGAAAAACAAGGGGCTCAGCGAAAAAAAAATCTACACGGCGGAGGATTTGGCCAGGGGAGACAATTTGATTTTCTCGGCCACCGGCGTGACCGACGGAACCCTGCTGCGCGGCGTGCGTTTTTATGGGGAGAAGGCGAAAACCCATTCGCTGCTCATGCGCAACCAGACCAAGACGGTCAGATACATCGAAGCCATGCACAACCTGCGCTACAAAACGCTGCCCTCCAAGGAGCTGCACCGGGAGAAGCCGGTGTAATTGGGGCGCAAAATGCCGGATGTGATGCGGCGTACCGGCCTGGATTTTGGAAATTTTAATAAAAACCAGCCGGGAATAATCACAAGTTTTACAAAACCCCTTGACAGTGGCGCCGCAGACGTGCTAAAGTAAGGCGTAAAATTTCATAGCAAAAAAGCCGTGACGAAGAATGGTTTGGGCGAAAAAACATTTCAGAGAGCCGATGGCTGGTGTGAATCGGTATGAAAAAGCTCTTTCCTCTCCCTTCCGAGCTGGAAGCCTGAAGCCTGCCGGTGTGTAGGGCGACCCGTGAATGCCGCGTGAGTGCATAGAAGTTGTTGGACTTCGAAGAGGTGGCGGACCGGTGTGTCCGCAATTTGAGTGGTACCGCGAGTGAAACGTTGTGTTGCACCCGTCTCAAAGCAAGGATGCTTTGAGACGGGTTTTCTTTTTTCCGGCACAGCCCCTGCGGGGCCTTAGGGCCGGGGGGAAACGTGCGGTGAAGAGGAGAATTGTGCGGGCAGGGGAGCGCGAAAAGGAAAAAGACGAAAGCCACTGCCCCGTGCGCCGGCCGGCCTGCGGGCCTGCCGGGGAGAAACAGCAGCAAAAAAGGAGTCGGTTTTTTATGATGGATGCAAGCAAGTATCGGGTCGGCTATTTTCCCGTGGACAACAGGAAATACGGCAAGTGGATGGACAAAGACCATGTGGAGCAGCCTCCCATCTGGTGCAGCGTGGACATGCGCGACGGGAATCAGAGCCTCGTGATCCCCATGAACCTGGAAGAGAAGCTCGAGTATTACAACATGCTCCTTGAGGTCGGCTTCAAGGAAATCGAGGTGGGCTTTCCGGCGGCGAGCGAAACGGAATATGAGTTTTTGCGCACCCTGATTGACAACAACATGATTCCCGAGGATGTCACGGTGCAGGTTTTGACCCAGTGCCGCGAGCACATCATCCGAAAGACCTTTGATGCCTGCAAGGGCGCGCCCAGCGCCATCATCCATTTTTACAACTCGGTGAGCGTGGCACAGCGCGAGCAGGTGTTCAAAAAGTCCAAGGAGGAGATCAAGCAGATTGCCGTCGACGGGGCTAAGCTGGTCAAGAAGCTGGCCGCCGAATATGAGGGCAACTTCCGCTTTGAATATTCTCCAGAATCCTTCACCGGCACCGAGCCCGACTATGCGCTCGAGGTCTGCAATGCGGTGCTCGACGTTTTGGAGCCGGGGCCGGACAACAACGTGATTATCAACATCCCCGGCACGGTGGAGATGAGCATGCCCCACGTCTATGCCTCGCAGGTGGAGTACATCAGCGAAAACCTCAAATACCGCGAATTTGTCACCCTTTCGCTGCACCCGCACAACGACCGTGGCACCGCCGTGGCCGACACCGAGCTGGCCCTGCTGGCAGGGGCGCAGCGCGTGGAGGGCACGCTGTTTGGAAACGGGGAGAGGACCGGCAATGTGGACATCGTCACGCTGGCGCTCAACCTGTATTCCCACGGGGTCGACCCGGGGCTGAACTTTTCCAACATGCCCGCCCTGGTGGAGCGGTATGAGCGGTGCACCCGCATGCATGTGTATGAGAGAACGCCCTATGCCGGGGCGCTGGTGTTTGCCGCCTTCTCGGGCAGCCATCAGGATGCCATCGCAAAGGGCATGAAGTACCGCAGCAAAAACAGGCTGCACGAGTGGAGCGTGCCCTACATCCCGATTGACCCCACCGACATCGGCCGCACCTACGATGCCGACGTCATCCGCGTCAATTCCCAGTCGGGCAAGGGCGGCATCGGGTACCTGCTCGAGCAGTTTTTCGGCTACAGCCTGCCGGCCGGCATGCGCGAGCACTTCAGCTATCTGTGCAAGGACATTTCCGACCGTGAGCACAAGGAGCTCAAGCCCGACGAGGTGCTGGAAATCTTCGAGAGCAACTATCTCAATCTTCCCGGGGACATCAGCGTGACCGATTTTGAGTTCACACGCGAAAACGATGTGGTGAAAATCGACATCACCTTTTTGAAGGACGGGGAGGGAACCGAGCTTGAGGCGCAGGGCAACGGATCCCTGAGCGCCATCAACGATGCGCTGAGAACCTATACGGGCAGGGAATACAGCCTTGAGGTCTTCACGCAGCACAGCATGCGCGGACAGGGCTCGCACAGTGTGGCCGCCTCGTATATCGGGCTTGAGACCGGGGACGGCAGGATGTTCTGGGGCGCCGGCACCGACACCGACGTCGTCAAGGCCAGCACCAACGCGCTGCTCAGCGCGTTTCACAATATGGTTAAGGGAGGCAACTGAAAAATGGGAATGACCATGAGCCAAAAGATTCTCGCGGCCCACGCGGGGCTTGACAGCGTCGCTGCCGGACAGCTCATCAGCGCAAAGCTTGACATCGTGCTGGGCAACGACATCACGACGCCGGTGGCGGTCAACGAATTCAAAAAGGCGGGCTTTGACAAGGTGTTCGACAAGGACAAGGTCGCCATTGTGCTCGACCACTTCGTGCCCAACAAGGACATCAAGGCGGCCGAGCAGTCCAAGACCTGCCGGGAATTTGCCTGCTCGCACTGCATCAGCCATTTTTACGACGTGGGCAAAATGGGCATTGAGCATGCGCTGCTGCCCGAGCAGGGCGTGGTGACTGCGGGCGACTGCATCATCGGGGCCGACAGCCACACCTGCACCTACGGGGCGCTGGGCGCCTTTTCCACCGGCGTGGGCTCGACCGACATGGCGGCCGGCATGGCCACCGGCATGGCCTGGTTCAAAGTGCCTTCGGCCATCAAATTCAATCTGACCGGCAAGCTGCCCCCAAACTGCAGCGGCAAGGATGTCATCCTCACCATCATCGGGCGCATCGGCGTGGACGGGGCGCTCTACAAGAGCATGGAGTTTACGGGAGAGGGCGTGCGCGGGCTGTCCATGGATGACAGGCTGTGCATCTGCAACATGGCGGTGGAAGCGGGCGCCAAAAACGGGATTTTCCCCGTCGACGACGTGACGCTGGCCTACCTGAAGGGCAGGAGCGAGCGCGAGCCGGTGGTGTATGAGGCCGATGCCGACGCCGTGTATGAGAGCGTTGTCGATGTGGATTTGAGCGCCGTCACGCCCACTGTCGCCTGCCCGCACCTGCCGGAAAATACCCGTCCGGCAAGCGAGCTGCACGACATCCGGGTGGACCAGGTGGTGATTGGCTCCTGCACCAACGGCAGGCTGGAGGACATGGAGGCGGCCTGGCGCATCCTGAAGGGCAAACAGGTGGCAAAAGGGCTTCGCTGCATCATCATCCCGGCCACCATGCAGATTCTCAGGGAGTGCGTGGAGCGCGGCTGGTATACCGACTTTATCGACGCGGGCGCCGTGGTCTCGACGCCCACCTGCGGTCCCTGCCTGGGCGGCTACATGGGCATTCTTGCGGCGGGCGAGCGCTGCATTGCCACCACCAACCGCAACTTTGTGGGCCGCATGGGCCATGTGGACAGCGAGGTGTATCTCGCGTCCCCGCAAACGGCGGCGGCCAGCGCCCTGGCCGGGTATATCACCGAATACAAGGAGGCGTGAAGCATGAATACAAAAGGAAAGGCCTTTCGGTATCCAGACAACGTGGATACCGACGTCATCATCCCCGCCCGCTATCTCAACACGTCCGACGCCAGGGAGCTGGCCCTCCACTGCATGGAGGACATCGACAGGGAGTTTGTCAAACGCGTGCAGCCGGGCGACGTGATTGTGGCCGGCTGGAATTTTGGCTGCGGGTCGTCGCGCGAGCACGCGCCGCTCGTCATCAAGACCTGCGGCACGGGCTGTGTGATTGCCAAGAGCTTTGCCAGAATCTTTTACCGCAACGCCATCAACATCGGGCTGCCCATCCTGGAGTGTGAGCAGGCGGCGCAGGAGATTGAGGCGGGCCATGAGGTGACGGTGGATTTTGACACCGGCATCATCACCGACGTGACCACCGGAAAGAGCTACCAGGCACAGCCCTTCCCGCCCTTTATCCAAAATATCATCAGGAGCGGGGGACTGCTCAATTCTCTCAGGGAAGGGAGCGCCAATGACTAAAAACATTGCGGTGATCCGGGGCGACGGCATCGGCCCCGAAATTGTGCAGCAGGCCCTGCGGGTGCTCGACAGGGTGGCCGCCCTCTACGGGCACACCTTTCAGTACACCGATGTGGACATGGGCGGATGCGCCATCGACAAATGGGGCGACCCTCTGCCGCAGGAGATGCTGGAAAAGTGCCTGCAGTCGGACAGCGTGCTGCTGGGCGCCGTGGGCGGCGACAAGTGGAACGACCTGCCTGCCCAGATGCGCCCTGAAAAGGGCTTGCTGCGGCTGAGGGCGGGCATGGGCGTCTATTCCAACAACCGCCCGGCAAAAATCTGGCCGCAGCTTGCCGAGGCCTCGCCGCTCAAAAAGTCGGTGGTGGACAAGGGTATTGACTTCATCATCGTCAGGGAGCTGATTGGCGGCATTTATTTCGGAGAGCACAAAACCGAAGGCGAGCCGGGGCAGCAGGTCGCCACCGACCTGCTGGCCTATCACGAGAGCGAGATTGAGCGCATCGGGAGAATCGGCTTTGAAACGGCCCGAAAGAGGGGAGGGCGGCTGTGCTCGGTGGAAAAGAGCAACGTGCTCGATTCCAGCCGCCTGTGGAAGAAGGTCATGCACCGGCTGGCGGAGCAGTATCCCGACGTGCAGCTCTCCGACATGTTTGTGGACAACTGCGCCATGCAGATTGTCAGGGACCCCTCCCAGTTTGACGTGATTGTCACCGAAAACATGTTTGGAGACATCCTGTCCGACGAGGCCTCCATGATCACAGGCTCCATCGGCATGATCCCCTCCTCAAGCCTGGGTGCCACGTCCTGCGGGATTTACGAGCCCATCCACGGCTCGGCGCCCGACATCGCGGGCAGGGACGAGGCAAACCCCGTCGGCGCCATTCTGTCCGCCGCCATGATGCTGCGCTACAGCTTTGACATGAGCGAGGAGGCGCAGGCCATCGAGCGGGCGGTTTCGGATTATCTTGACACCGGCTGCCGCACTGCCGACATCATGAGCGGGACAATGACGCTGGTGGGCTGCAGCAGGTGCGGGGAAATAATCGAAGGGTTTATCAGGAAAGGCTAGCAGCGCCCCCCGATGCCGGGAGGGCGGCGGGGCCGCAAGCGGCCCCTTGCGGAAAAATACAATTGACAAAAAAGCTCTGTCTGCCTTGGCTGACAGAGCTTTTTTAGGTGAATTGTCAAAAGGAAGGGGGCGAAAGGGCCCTTTGCTGACACCGGAAGAATATATTTATGGGAGTTGACAGTGTTTTGTCAAATATTATAAAATAAAATTGGTAAACGTCGGGTTTCGCGCGCAGAATAAACGATTTTGTGAGGTGTGGCATGGCAAGAAAGAGGCTCAACAGAGGATATCTTGAGATTTCCCTGTATCTTTCCATCACCGTTTGCATCGGCATCGCCTTTACCTATCTGCTGTTCAACTCCACAGGCTTTTTCCTTGGGATCGCCAAGGTGTTCCGGGTGCTTCGGCCCATTTTGGTGGGCTTTTTTCTGGCTTACCTGCTGCTTCCCCTGGTGCGGCGCGTGGAGTTTTACATCGTGAGCAACGTGTTTCCCAGAAAGTCAAAGAAGTTCCGGTATGTGACTTCTGTATTTATCACATACATTTTGTTTTTGCTCTTTGCCTACGCCTTCTTTTATGCGCTGCTTCCCCAGATTGTCAACAGCATTATCGACAACATTCAGAACCTGAAAAAGTATGAACAGCTTTTGGGCGACTGGCTCATCGAGCTCAACGAGAGGTATGCCATTTCCAAAATTGCAGGCTGGACCGACGAGGAGGTCTATGCCTGGTCCATGGGCCTGCTGGGAAGCGGCATCGAGTGGCTGAGCAGCCAGATGCCAGACTTTGTCAGCCAGACCATCAACATGGCCTCGGCGCTCTTCAACGCCCTGGTCAGCTTCGTGGTCTCCATTTACGTCGTGCTGGACAAGGATACCTTCAAGGGACAGTTCAAAAAGATGCTGTTTGCGCTCTTTCCGCCCCATGTGGTGGACACCGTGGTGCGCGTGCTCAAGGATGTCGACCGCATGTTCGGCGGCTTCGTGAGCGGAAAGTTTATCGACTCGGTGATTGTCGGCATTTTGTGCTTTGTCTTCATGAAGCTGCTGCACATCCCCGAAAGCGTGCTGATTTCGGTGGTGATGGGCGTGACCAACATGATTCCCACCTTCGGCCCCTTTATGGGCGGCATCCCCTGCGTCATCTTCATGGTCTTTGTCGACTACCGCTATGCGCTCACGCTGGCCATTCTCATCATCGTGCTCCAGCAGTTTGACGGAAACGTGCTCGACCCCAAGATTTTGGGCGATTCCCTTGGCATTTCGGCCTTCTGGGTGGTCTTTTCGGTGGTCTTCTTCGGCGGGATTTTCGGCGTGTGGGGCATGTTCTTCGGCGTGCCGACCTTTGCCGTGCTCTATAAGGAGACAGGGGAGCTCATTGACTATCTCCTGCGCAAAAAACGCTATCCCGTCAGCCGGGAGGCCTATGCAAAGGCGGGCTTTTCCCCGCGCCCGGTGGAGGAACAGCCGCAGGAATAGCCTGCGGCCGCCAAAAACCGCCAAAGCCCCCTCCTTTTTTCCAAAACACATTGACAAACGGGCAAAGAGGGGATATACTAGCCTGCGAGCCTACAATTTCATACCTTTATCAAGAGTGACGGAGGGACCAGGCCCCATGATGTCCGGCAGCCTGCCGCAAGACGGTAAGGTGCCAAATCCTGCGGTGCAGCGCGCCGAAAGATGAGGGGAAAAGAATGTTGCTGTGGCAGCGGCCTCGTCTTGCGGCGAGGCCGTTGTTTTGTTTGTAAAAATTGATATAAACTTGGAGTTTTCACTAAAAAGGAGAAGGAAAATGGTAAAAAAGCTTTTCACATCGGAATCCGTCACCGAGGGACATCCCGATAAAATCTGCGATCAGATTTCTGATGCGGTGCTCGACGCGCTGCTCGAGCAGGACCCTGCCTCGCGCTGTGCCTGCGAGGTGACGGCCACCACCGGCCTGATTTCGGTGATGGGAGAGATTTCGACGACCGCCCACATCGACATTGCCGAGATTGCGCGCGGTGTGCTGCGCGACATCGGATACACCAGGGCCAAATACGGGTTTGACTGCGAGGCCTGCGCGGTGATCACGTCGATTGACAAGCAGTCGGCCGACATCGCGCTGGGGGTTGACCGTGCGCTGGAGGCCAAGCAGGGCGAGATGAGCGACGCCGAGGTGGAGGCCATCGGGGCGGGCGACCAGGGCATGATGTTCGGCTTTGCCTGCGACGAGACGCCCGAGCTCATGCCGCTGCCCATCTCGCTGGCCCACAAGCTGGCCATCCGCCTGACCGAGGTGCGCAAGGCGGGCCTGCTGCACTATCTGCGGCCCGACGGCAAAACTCAGGTGACGGTGGAGTATGACGATGGACGCCCCTGCCGCATTGACACCGTGGTCATTTCGGCGCAGCACGGGCCCGAGGCGGCGGCCGACGACATGAGAGCCGATTTGATTGAACATGTCATCAAGCCCATTGTTCCGGCCGAGCTGCTGGACGAGGGCACCAAAATTTATATCAATCCCACGGGGCGCTTTGTCAAGGGCGGCCCCTCTGCGGATTCGGGCCTGACCGGGCGCAAGATTATCGTAGACACCTACGGCGGCTATTCGCGCCACGGCGGCGGCGCCTTTTCGGGCAAGTACCCGACCAAGGTCGACCGCTCCGCGGCCTATGCGGCCCGCTACATCGCCAAAAACGTGGTGGCGGCGGGGCTTGCCAGCAAGTGTGAAATCCAGCTCGCCTACGCCATCGGGGTGGCGCGGCCGGTGTCGGTGCTGGTTGACACCTTCGGCACCGGTGTGATTGAGGAGGAGGTCATCTCCGAGCTCATCATGCAGCATTTTGATTTGCGTCCTGCCGCCATCATCGAGCGGCTGGAGCTGAGAAAGCCCATTTATCGCCGTCTGGCGGCTTACGGACACATGGGTCGCGAAGAGCTTGGCGTGAAGTGGGAGCAGACCGACGTGGCGCCCGCACTGCGCGCCGCAGCCGGACTCCAGTGAAAGCCGCAGCAGGAGCCGCCGGGGCAAAGAGGGCGCTCTGCCTTCTTTTGTGTCTGGCGGCGCTGGCCTGTTCGCAGGGCTGCGGGGAGGTGCAAAGCGAGCCGGTGCGCGTGGTTGCAAGCTCGTTTGGCGGATACTCCCTGGCAAAGGCGGTGGCGGGGGAGCATGCCGTGGTCAACCTCATGAGCACGCAGGACGACGACCCCCACGGCTATCAGCCCGACGCCTTTTCCATTGCCAATCTCGCCTGCGCCGACCTGCTCATCACCATGGGGGAGGACATCGACACCTGGCTGCCCGAGCTTCGCCGGGACATCGACAGGGCGCAGACGGTGGTGCTGGACCTGTCTGCCGAAGGCGACCCCCACCGGCTGCTGCTGCCGCGCGAGGCTGCTGCTGCGGCGCTTGAGGTGGCGCAGCAGCTCAAAACACTGGATGAGCAGCACGGGGAGGACTATGAGGCCGCCGCAGGGCAGCTCTCGGAGCAGCTCGAGGCGCTTGACGAGAGGCTTGCCGAGGCGCTTGCCCCGGGCTTCTCCTTTGCGGTGGCGGGAGCCAATCCTTACGGCTGTCTGGAGGAGCTGCCCGGGGTGGTGCTGGTTGCCGCCGGGGAGGGCTGTAACGGGGAAACAGAGCAATGGGACGAGGAGCTGCTTGAAAAGGCCAGGAAGGCCGGCGTGCAGATGCTGCTTTTCAACGAGCGCGACGACACCGACAAGGTGCAGGCGCTGGCGCAGGAGCTTGGCGTTGAGACGCTGTTCTGGCATGCGCTGCACATGGTGCCGCAGGAGCAGCGCGAAGAGGGCGCCACGCTGTTGTCGCTGCTGGAGCAGACGGTGGAGGCGCTCGAGCAACATGCCCTGCGGGAGGAAAAGGGAGCGTGAGGATATGGGACTGGGGAATAAGCTGCTTTGTCTGCTCTATCCGCCCCGATGTCCCTTTTGCGGCAGGGTGACGCCTGATGGCGCGCCCTGCCCTTCCTGTGCCGAGGAGCTGTCCCAGACGCCGCCGGTGCAGGCCCCCTTTCCGGGGGTGGAAGGCAGCTACAGCCGCCTGATTGCCGCTTACGACTACGCCGGCATGATCCGGCAGGCCATTTTGCGCTATAAAAAGCTGGGCCAAAGGGACAGTGACCTGCTGCTGGCGGGCTTTGTGTCGGTGGCGCTGCGCAGGCAGAGCGACGTGGGGGAATTTGACCTTGTCACGGCGGCGCCGGGCGGCAGCAACTCCAGGGCCAGAGGCTTTGACGCCGGCGAGCGCATCGCCTTACAGACGGCGCGCCTGCTGTCGCTGCCCTTTTGCCCTGCGTTTTTGCCCCATGCGGGCAGGGCGCAAAAGGAGCTCTCCCAGAAGGAGCGGCTGCAGGCCGTGATGGACACCCGCATGCGCGAGGACCTGCCGCCGCTTGACGGGCTGCATGTTTTGCTTGTCGACGACGTGGTGACAACCGGCGCCACCGTCCGGCGCTGCGGCACGCTGCTGCGTCAGGCGGGGGCGGCGCAGGTCACGGCGGCAGCCGTTGCCATCAGCGAAAAGGCCTGACCCCAAAGGCGCGGCTTGGAGCACCCGCAGGGCAGAGGGCTTTTTGGCGCAGGGGAATTTTTGCAAATGCGCAAGGATTTTTGAAATTCGCATTGATTTTTGGCGCGCATCATGTAAAATAATAGGGTAAGGCCTCTGGCAGGAGGCCGGTTTTGTGATGGTATGAGTATGACTGTATGGAAGAGGGGAAGCAAAAGCTCCCCCGCAGGAGGTTTCAACGTGGCACGGGTAATCAACGCAAAGGAAATTGGAATTGATCTTGGCACGGCCAGCGTCCTCATTTATGTCAAGGGCAAGGGCATTGTGCTGCAGGAACCCTCGGTGGTTGCCATTGAGCGCAACACCAATAAAATCCTGGCGGTGGGCACGGAGGCGCAGCGCATGCTGGGCAGAACACCGGGCACCATTGTCGCCATTCGTCCTCTGCGCGACGGCGTGATTTCGGATTATGAGATGACGCAGCGCATGATCAAGTATTTTCTCAAAAAGGTCTGCGGCTTCATGCTCTTCAAGCCGCGCATCATGGTGTGCGTGCCTTCGGGCATCACCGAGGTGGAGGAGCGCGCCGTGATTGACGCCACCAATCAGGCGGGCGCTAAGAAGACCTATCTGGTGGAAGAGCCCATTGCGGCGGCGCTGGGAGCCGGCATCAACATCGAAATGCCCGACGGCAACATGGTGGTGGACATCGGCGGCGGCACCACCGACATCGCCGTGATTTCGCTGGGCGGCGTGGTGGTCAGCGAGTCCATCAAAACGGCGGGCGACAAGTTTGACGAGGCGCTGACCAAATACTGCCGCAAGAAATTCAACATCCTGATTGGCGAGCGCACGGCGGAAAAAATCAAAATGGAAATCGGCTGCCTGTTCCCCATGGAGGAGAAGGCGTCGGTCGACGTCAAGGGACGCTGTCTGATGACGGGTCTGCCCCGCGTTTTCACCATCACGACGGACGAGGTCATGGAGGCCTTTGACGAGTGCGCCACCACCATCATCGAGGGTGTGCACAGCGTGCTCGAGCGTACGCCGCCTGAGCTGCTTGGCGACATTGCGCAAAACGGCATCATCATGACGGGCGGCGGTTCGCTCATCAAGGGATTCCCCGAGCGTATCGAGGCCAAAACCGGCATTCCCACCTATGTGGCAGACGATGCCATCTCCTGCGTGGCGCGCGGCACCGGCAAGTGCCTTGACCGCATCTCCAAGCTGCAGGACGGCACCATCAACCTGGCGCGCAACCGCGAGATGTACTAATCCTGTACGGGAGAGGATAAAAAGAGGGGAGAACAGAGCTTTCAAAGCCCTGTTCTCCCCTCTTTGTTTGTTGTGTTTTGAAAAACAGGCCTTTTAAGCCTTCAGGGCCTTACAGCCCCAGCTTGTTTTTCAAATCGGCCAGCTCGGCCTCCACCGAGGCGCTGGCATCTGCCTTGCGGTATTTTTCTTCCAGCGCGTCGGCGGGATCCGCCGCACCCTCTGACAGCTCGGCCATGGCGTTGGCCTCGTCGAGCATGCGGTCGGCCTTTTGCTCCATGCGGTCAAAGGCGCTCATGGCAGCTTTGGCCTTTTCGCCCGAGGCGCCGATTTGGTTGACCTTTTCCTGCGTCTTGGCCACGGCAACCTTGGCCTTGATGGCGGCCTTGCGGGTGTTGAGCGAGGAGATGTCGGCCACCAGCTTGTCGTGCAGCTGACGCATGCGCACCGCATTCTCGTGGGCGGCGGCGTAGGCGGTCTGAAGTGAGGCGCCGGTGTTTTCAAGCTCCTGCTTTTTGGAGAGCAGCACGCGTGCGTCGTCCTCGTTGCCGGCCAGCAGGGCGCGCTTTGCAAGCTCCTGATAGCGCGAGACCTCCTTGGCGTTTTCGTCCACCAGACGCTTGGTGCGGCTCTCCTCGGCCATGACGCCGGCGGCCTCCTGCTTGACC
>DVNV01000009.1 GCA_018714125.1 Candidatus Galloscillospira excrementipullorum | reverse complement strand
ATGAGCTGGGCAGCGAGGAGGAGGTGCGCGCCATGCTGGGGGTGCTCAATGCGGGGGTGCCGGTGGTGGCAAGCTGCCACGCGGCCTCCTTTGAGCAGCTTGTCAGACGGCCGCAGTTTCAAATGCTGCGGCAGGCCCGCGCCGTCAGCAGGGTGGTGGTGTTAGAGCAGGACAGTTTGGGAAAAATCGGGGAGATTGTCAATCTCCAGGAGGAATGCGATGCGGTGGATTTTCACAAGCGTGATACTCTTCTCCTTCACGGGACTGGGTCTGTATAGGGCACAGGCCAGTGAGCTGCGCTTTCGGACGCTGGAGAAGCTGTGCCTTTTCATGCGGACCTTTTTGCAGGTGCTTGAGAGCACGCGCGGCGACCTGGACGACGTGCTCCGGCAGACGCGGCGGCGCTGTGGGCTGCCGGAGCTGTCCGGGGAGAGCGACCCCTTCGGCAGAGGCCTCGAGGGGGAGGAAAAGGAGCTGTCTGAGCGCTTTTTTGCGGGGCTTGGAAGCTCGCTCATGGCGCAGCAGAGGGCCCACTGCCTTGCCTGCATCGAGGAGGGGGAGCGGCTGCTTGAGCGCCGCCGCACCGCGCTTGGGGAAAAGCGCAGGCTGACAATCAGCCTCTCGGTGCTGGGCGGACTGTTTGTGGCTATTTTATTTCAGTAGGAGTTTCTGGAGGGGAGGGGATTTCCCATGAGTGTTGACATGGTCTTCAAGATTGCCGCCATCGGCATCATTGTGGCGGTGCTCAATCAGGTGCTCATCCGTGCAGGGCGGGAGGAGCAGGCCATGATGACGGCGCTTGCCGGGCTGATTGTTGTGTTGCTGATGATGATTCAGGAAATCAGCGGGCTGTTTGACGCCGTCAAGACCACCTTTGGGATATAGCGATGAACATGTTACAGATTGCAGGCCTGGCCTTGAGCGCCGTGGCGCTGGCCGTGCTGCTGCGGCAGTATCGGGCCGAATACGCCATGGCGCTGGGGCTGGTGGTGTCGGCGGCCATCCTGCTGGCGCTGATGCCGGTGCTCCGGGAGACCGTCGGGCTGCTGACGGACATCGCGTCCAAGTCCGGGGTTTCCCAGACCTTGGGCATCATCGTCAAGTCGATAGGCATCGCCTTTGTGGCGGGCATTGCGGCCGACGTCTGCCGCGACGCAGGGGAGAGTGCCATGGCGTCAAAGGTGGAGCTGGCGGGCAAGGTGGCGATTTTGTCGCTGGCCATGCCCATGGCCATGCAGCTCATGGAGCTCTTTGAGCGGATTTTACAGTAAACGCCGTAGGAAAGGGTGCTTGGGACGTGAAAAAGCTGACCGTTTGTCTTGTCGCAGCGGTGCTGACCCTCGGCTGCTGCCTGGGCGCACGGGCGCAGGAGGAGGATTTGGGGCTGCTGTACGAGGGCCTTTTCGAGAGCTTCGGAGGGCAGGAGTTGCAGGAAGTCATCCCGCAGGAGGCGCAGGAGCTGCTGCCGGAGGACGCGGCCACCTCGCCCTCCGGCCTGATGGGGGCGCTCTCCCTGAGAAACATTGTCAATGTGGCCTCGGGCGGCCTGTATCAAATTATCCGCTCCTGCCTGCAGGATTTTTCCAGGCTCATTTTGGTTGTGCTGCTGGTGGTGCTGGCCGGCGCCCTGTCCGACGCCTTTCACGCCGAATTTGCAGCGCCCGCCATTCGCATCTGCGCCATGCTGGGGGTTGCCGTGGCGACCTACAGCATCCTCTCCGACAGCCTGACGCGCTGTGAAGGGGCCATCGAGAACGCGACCACGCTGCTCGAGGTGGTCATCCCGGTGCTGACGGCGGCGGGACTGGCCGCCGGACGGACGCTCAGCTCCCTGCTGCTGCCTGTTTCGGTCTCGACCGGCATCACGGTGTTTGCCTCCTTCAACAGCAGGGTCTTCCTGCCCCTCATGCAGATTTACTTTGCCCTGGCGCTGGCCGCTTCGGTCAGTGGGGCCGCAAGCCTCAAATCCCTGTGCAAGGTTTTTCACAAAACGGTGGTCTTTGCCATGGGGTTTGCCACCACGCTGATGGCCGGCCTGCTCTCGCTGCAAAAGATTGTCGGCGCCTCGGCAGACAACATCGCAACCGACGCCGCAAAGTTTGCACTGGGCAGCGTCATCCCCGTGGTGGGCTCCATTCTCACCGATGCGCTGGGCACGGTGCTCGGCTGCATCAAGGCGCTGCGCGGTTCTGTGGGGGTGGTGGGCATTTTCGTGCTGCTCACCCTCATGCTGCCGGTGGCCGTGCGGGTGCTGCTGCAGACGCAGCTCTGCCGGCTGGCGGGCGCCCTGTCGGAGCTCTTTGGGGAAAGCAGCGTCACCGAATTTCTCGAGTCGGTGGCGGCCGTCTGGAGCATGCTGGCGGCGCTCACCGTCTGCCAGGGGGTTTATTTTATCGCGGCAACGGCCCTGATGGCGACTTGAGGAAAGGACGGGTGCATACAATGACAGTGATCAGACAGTGGGTGCTGATGCTGGGAGGCGCAGGGCTGCTGTGCGGCGTGGCACAGTGCCTGATGCCGTCCAAGGCAATGGAAAAGCAGCTTCGCCTGGTGCTTTCGCTGGTGCTGCTGTACCTGTTTTTTGGCATCTTTGGCGGGGTTTCGATAAAACAGATGGAGCTTTTGCCGCAAAAGGAGCTGCTGCTGTCTCAGGAGCAGCAGCAGATTACCGAGCAGGGAGTGCTTCTTTTGACCAGGCTGGAGCTTGCAGAGCGCGTGGAGCAGACGCTGCTTGAACAGACCGGCAGCCGCTTTACGGTGACTGCCGTGGTGCTCAGGGAGAGGGCAGGGGAGGTTTCGGTCAGCGAGGTCACGCTGCAGTCGCTTCTGGGCAGGGACCCGCAGGAGCTTTCAGGGATATTAAACAGACAGCTTGGCCTGTCTGCAACAGTCAGTGAGGTGAACGGACAATGAAGTTTCCATTTCCCGAAAAGATACCCATGACGCTGTGCATTTTGGCGGCGGCGGCCGTGGCGCTGCTGCTTTTGCTGCCGGGCACGGCGGGCGACTCAGGCATCCAGACGGCCGTGACAAGGCTGGAAAGCGAGGATACGCAGGAATATGTGGAAAACCTGGAAAACAGGCTGAGCGCACTGCTTTGCAGCATCGACGGCGTCAGCGAGCTTTCGGTCATGGTGACGCTGGAGTCGGGCGTGGAATACGTCTATGCCACCGAGCAAAAGAGCAACGTCAACCTGCTCAGCGACACGCTGAGCGGCACCGAAAAGCGGGTGGAGAACCAAAACGACACCGAGGCCTCCTACATCATCCTCAAGGACGCCTCGGGCGGGGAGTCCGCCGTGCTGGTCAAGCGGCTTGAGCCGGTAGTGCAGGGCGTGGCGATTGTATGCAGGGGCGCGCAGGACAACGTGATTTGCCAAAAGCTGCTGGAAACGGCGGCCACTGCGCTGGGGGTGCCCACCTCAAGGGTCAGTGTTGTTGCAAAATAAAGCGAATGCTTTTTTGAATAAAACCCCTTTTTAAGAACAAATCAGGCAGGAGGAGAAAGGTGATTATGCTCATGAAAAAGAAGAAGATTATTTTTATGTCGCTTGCGGTGATTTTGGTGCTGGCCTTTTTCATCAACGGACTGATGGAGCAGCAGAGGGCCGAACTCATCGAACAGGTCTCATCGTCCACCGTCAACGAGACCAAAATCCTGGGAGAGGCCACCCTGGTGGATGCCGACGGCGCCCAGCCGGAGGTCTCGGTGACGGTGGGCTCGGTGTCGTCGGGATATTTTGCCGATGCGCGCATCAACCGTCAAAAGGCGCGCGACGAGGCGGTCGAGCTGCTGCAGTCGGTCGTGTCCGACAGTGCGGCCGATGACGAGAGCAAGCGGGAAGCCGCCGAGGAGCTGGGCGTGATTGCGGCCATCATCGCCAAGGAGAGCAATATGGAGAGCCTCATCAAGGCAAAGGGCTTTTCGGACGCCGTTGTGGTCGTGGGCGAGAGCGACGTTACGGTGGTGGTGCAAAGCGACGGCCTGAGCGGGGCGGACGTGAGCAAAATCAAGGAAATCGTCATGAGTGAGGCCTCGGTGGGAGCCGAGAACATCGTCATCATTGAAGTCAAGTAAAACGAAATGCAGGTCGAGGGGAAAAATCGGGGAGGTTCTTGCCTGAAACGGTTTGGCGTGATATACTGACATAGAATCCCGTGTGGGATGGAAAAACCGCGACAACGCAGGCTTGACCTGCTTTTCGGAGGGATGACTATGGAAGGCAAATATGTGGAAGGCATGGGCAACGTGCGCATTTCGGAAGAGGTCATCAGCACCATTGTGGCTGTGGCTGCGCTGGAGGTCAAGGGCGTGGTTGCGCTGATGCCGCGTCCGGCTTCCGATATCAAGGGCCTGCTGCCGGGCAAGAAGACGCCGTCCAAGAACGTGCGTGTCGACGAGCAGAACGGCCAGGTCGTCATCGAGCTGGGCGTCACCATCGAATTTGGCCACAAGCTGCAGGAGGTTTCCCTGAACCTGCAGACCGAGGTCAAGAAGGCCGTCGAGTCCATGACGGGGCTGACGGTGTCCGCCGTCAACGTCTTTGTGCAGGGCGTCAAGCTGCCCGAGCCAAAGGAGGAGGACGAGGCCCGGCAGGAGCAGGACGACGTGCCCGAGGCGGCCGAGCAGGCCCCTGAGGACGACGCTGCCGTGCAGGAAAACTAAAGCCGGCACAAGGGCAGGCGGGGAACATCCCCCGTCTGCCTTTGCGCGGTATTTTGGGGACAAGCTGTATCGCACCTTGACACCGGAATGCATAACGGGGGGAAACCATGACCAGAAAAGACGCAAGGGCTGCCGCCGTGCAGCTGCTTTACGAATTTGAATTTCACAGGGACGAAAATCCCGTTTCCTTTTTTGACTTTTCCCAGCAGCAGTTCGAGGCGGAGTTTGACGCATACACCGCCCGCCTGTTTTTCGGCGTTTTGGAGCATGGCCGGGAAATCGACGAGATTATCGCCGCCCACAGCCAGAACTGGCGGCTTGACAGAATCAACAAAATCAGCCGCGCAATTTTGCGGCTGGCGGTGTTTGAAATGCTCTTTGACAGCGAGGTGGAAACCCCCATTGCCATCAACGAGGCGGTGGAGCTTTCCAAGCAGTTTGAGCTCGGGGAGTCCGCCGCCTTTATCAACGGGGTGCTGGGCGGCATCGCCCGGGGGTCGCAGCAATGAGCGCGTGGTGCCTGGGGATTGACACCAGCAACTACACCACCTCGGTGGCAGGCTGCGACACGTCGGGCGCCGTCCGCTCGCGCCGGCAGCCCTTTGACGTGGCGCCCGGAAAGAGGGGCGTGCGTCAAAGCGACGCCGTGTTTTTGCACACCAAGGCGCTGCCGGGGCTCATCGAGCAGCTCATGGAGGACTACGGCTGCCCCCCTGCGGCCGTCTGTGTCTCGGAGACGCCCAGGGACGCCGAGGGCTCCTACATGCCCTGTTTTTTGACGGGGGTGCTTGCGGCGCGCGGCATTGCGGCGGCGCTGCAGGTACCCCTTTTTCGCATTTCCCATCAAAGGGGGCATATCCTGGCCGCCCTTTTGGGCTGTGCCGGACAAAGGGACCTGCCCTTTTTCCTGCCGGAGCAGCCCCACTTTGCCTATCATGTTTCTGGAGGGACAACCGAGCTGCTCTATGCGCCCATCGGGCC
>DVNV01000082.1 GCA_018714125.1 Candidatus Galloscillospira excrementipullorum | reverse complement strand
GGATGCCGTCCACCCCGGCCTGCCCGATGATGCGTGCGCCACGGGGGGTGCAGAAGTAAGGGAAGAAGCCGTCGGCCGGCTCAAAGCCAAGGGGCGCAAGGTCCAGCCCACTGCTTAAAAAATCCTGATAGGTGTAACTCAAAGGGGATTCCTCCGTCCAAATAGTGTCTGTCGCGGAAAGAGGCGCGCTTTGCGCCTGCCTTTTTAGTATAGCATACCGCCGGACGCAAATCCATTTACAAAGCACGCCGCCTTTGGAGGGGGGCTCTTTTCCAAAACGGGCAGTTGCAACCGTATTTTTCAAACTCTCCGATGAACCGATGGGCCGTTTGATTGTATATGTATAGGAAAGGGGGCGCGCAGAGTATGATTGACCAATATATCTGTCAATATGGCAGGCGGCTTTACGGCCTGTGCCTGACGCTCTGCGCAGACAGGGCGGAGGCGGACGACCTCTATCAGGACACCTGGCTGCAGGTTGTCAGGAACTTTTCCCGATATGACGCGGCCAGGGATTTTGAACCGTGGCTCACCAGAATCTGCGTCAACCTGTACCGCAACAGGTGGCGCCGCATGGCCAAAAGCCCTTTTTTGAATTTTCGCACCAATGAGCAAAAAGAGCTGCTGCTCGCCTCGCTGCCGGCGCCCGAGCAGCCGGACTACCGGCCGTTGTATCGGGCCATTGACGGCCTGCCCGAGAAGTACCGCCTGGCGGTGGTCCTTTATTATTTCGAAGACATGGAAATCTCGGCTGCCGCGCGGGTGTTGAGGATTCCGGAGGGAACCGTCAAATCCCGCCTGAGTAAAGCCAGAACCCTGCTGAAGGAGGCACTGGGATATGAAGCAGATTTATGATTTTGGGCGGCATACGCCTCCGGCGCTCAACGAGCGTATGCTGCGGGAAGCACTGGAACGCCGCAGCCTGCGCCGGCAGACGCTTTTGCTGCTGCTGGCGGGCTGCCTGCTGCTGGCGGCCTTTGTGCTGCTGGCCTACTCGGCAATGGACTGGTATCCCCTCATCACCTGGCTGTGCCTGGGCTATGTCGCGGCGGCTGTGGCGGGAGGCGGCGTGATTGCCGTTGTGTATTCCCGGAAAGGAGGAAAAGCGGCATGAGCAGTGTTATTGCCCTGCCGGCAATGATTGTGCTGGCAATCATTTTCTGCCTGCCGATTCTCGTGGGCGTCTACGTCTATCGCGATGCGGTGCGGCGCAACATGAGCGCGGGCCTTTGGGCTCTTGCGGCGGCACTGGTTCCCGCCTTCATCGGCCTGATTGTCTACCTTTTGGTGCGCTCGGAGTATGCCGACCTGCGCTGCCCCCGATGTGCGGCACCGGTTGCGGCGGATTTTTCGGTTTGCCCCAAGTGCGGCGCGAAGCTGCGCGCCTGCTGCCCGCACTGTAAAACCCCGGTGGAGCCAGACTGGAAGGTCTGCCCCCGATGTGCCGAGGAGCTCCCCGCCGACCAAAGCGATGTGCTGCCCCCCGTCCGGGCCGGCGGCAGCATGGACTGGAAGATGCTGGTAGTGGTGGTCGGGGTGCCCGTGCTGCTGATTTTGCTGCTGGTGTTTGGGATGAAGCGTTCTTTTTCCGAGGGCGCGGCAAGCTATCAGGAGCTGAGCTTTGACGAATACGACCGGCAGATGCAGAGCATGGCGCTGGAGGAGACGGCTCAAAAAGTGCATCAGTGGCTGGACGAGGCGGCCCTTAAGCCTGACCGTGCCCATGCCCTGCGCTATGATTACGACAACGGAGGCGGCATGGAGCATTACTATCTTGTCTATGTGCCGGGAGGCGGCAATTCCCCGCACACGGGATTTGGGCAGTCGAGCAGCGTCTTCGGCACCACGCTGACCCTCGACCTCGTATGGACCGGGAATGCCGGCACGCTGTTTAACCTGGTGTCCTCCTCCGAGTCGGCGCCCGGGCTAAAGATTGTGCTGAGCGGGGAGAAGCTGGACTGCGACGTGGAGACGGTGGACTACAACCCCACAGTGTATTACATCGTGCCCCGGTATGATGAGCTGGAGCCGGGGGCCGGCGACATCCCCATGCCGGAGCGCATCTCGGTGGTGCGCATTGAGGGGAACAGCAATACGGGCGTTGCCGAAGTGTCTGACCAGGATGTGGCCTTTGACATTCTGGCAGGCATCGACAGTGCGCCCTATCTCGAGCTGGAGCATCCCATCTACGGCAGGCCGGACGGGACGGGCGGCTATGATTTTACCGACGGCTTTGAAATTATCATAGAATACCGGGTCAACGAAGGGATGCTGCTGCACCCGGACATGCTCACCTGCCTTGTATTTGAGCAAAATGAAAGCTATTATTTAATTGACGACCGTCCGGACAACGGCCGGACCTTCCGCCAGACGGACCAGAGCTTTTACGACATGCTGGCGGCGCTCTTTGCCTGAGCGGGGGCTTTTGGCAAAGCGCAGACGGGGAAAGGGGACTTGACACAAATGATGGAATTTGTTTTGAATGTGCTGCTCAGCTATGTTACGCTGGCTGCGGCGGGGGTTTCGTTTGCCTTGATTTTGGCCGTGCTGCTGATCAAAAAAGGCTCTTTGACCCCAAGGGACAAACGGGTTCTTTTGGTGCTGCTGGGCGTGCTGGCCCTTTACTTTGTGTTTGTTTTTGCGGTTTCGGCCGGGGCGGCCTCGGGGCACCCCGGGGGCGGGCCGCTTCCCACGGGGCCGTGACCGCACGGCGGCGAAAGACAACATCGCAATGTGCCGCAAAAAAAGAAAAGCCTAAACAGGCTTTTCTTTTTTTGCCCTCATGGCGCAACGCAACGAGAGCCGCTATTTGACAAAATCATACAGGCGCAGCATGGTCAAAATGCTCTGCTCGCGGGTATAGGGGTCGGCCGGAGCAAAGAGGTTGTCGCCCACGCCGTTCATGATGCCGGAGGCCTCCACCTCGCCTACGGCCTCTATCGCCCAGTCGGCGACAGACCCTTTGTCGGCAAAGCCGGCGTTGCCGGCCGTCAGAGGTTTTTGCATCACGCCTGCCAGGCGCGACAGCATGGTCGCAGCCTGCTCGCGCGTCAGCGCGGCGTCGGGGTCAAAGAGTCCGCCGCCGACGCCGTTGACCACGCCAAGCCCCGCCATCTTGGCCACGCTCATGTCGTCGGTGTCGGTGAAGGAGGCGCGCTCGGTGATTTCCCTGCCCATGACGGTTTCGTAGAGCTGGACTGCCAGTGCACAGAACTCGGCACGGGTGGTGGCCTGCGTGTAGCCGCTTTGCAGGCTTTGGGGAACAAGGCTGCTGCCGACGGCTCTGGCCACGTCGTCCGCCGCCCAGGCAGAGGGCTGATTCGAAACGGGCTCGGGCTCGGGCTCAGGCTCAGGCTCGGGCTCGGGCTGAGGCTGCGCACTGCCGCCGACTTCCAGCAGATACAGGCGGCCGTTGCTCTGGTGCTGGGCGACCAGCTGGTTGCCCTGGAACTCCCACATAAAGCTCCACTCAAAGGGCACGACGGTGTTGCCCTCGGTGTCGATGAGGCCCCACAGGCCGTCGTTGTTGCGCGCGGGGGCAACGCCGTTGGAATAGGTGTAAATGCGGTCGTAGAGGAAGGGCACCACCAGGTTGCCGTTTATATCCACCACGCCACTGTAGCCGCCGGCGCTCACGGGCAGGCGGCCGCTGTTAAAGCGCGCGGAGGTGTTCCAGGTTCCGGTGGTAAAATCCACATTTGGAATTTCGCGCACATTGCCGGACCTGTCCACGAGCAGCACATACTGATATTTTCCGGTGCTGCTGCTGGCCATGGCATAACCGTCGTCAAAGGGCTTGATGCAGGTGTAGGCATAGATCATCCGGGTGCCGCCGATACCGTCATCCACCGGTTCTTTGGGGATTTCAAAGACAATGTTTCCGGAGGTGTCAATGCAGTATTCCTGATAGTCCGGGGTGCGCACAAAGGCAAGCCCGTCGCCAAAGTCATCGCAGAAAAGGTATTGATAGGGGATGACAAGCTCCCCTTTTGTGTCAATGTAGCCCCACAGGCCGTCCACCTTGACGGCGGCATACCCGTCGCTGAAATCCGAGGCATCGTCAAACTGGCCGATGATGGCGGTGTTGCCGTATTTGTCGATATAGCCCCATTTTTCGGTGCCGGTGTAGGGGTCAAACAGGAGCATTTTGCACAGGCCGTCGCTGAAATGCTGGCCGAGGCTCATGCTGCCGTCGTATTCATAGGTGAGGTTGCCGTCGAAGTCATAAAAATAGTACTTGATGTCCTTGAGCGACGAAACGTAGTTGATGGCGCCGGTCTGGTTGGAGGCACGGAAGACACCGTCTCCCAGATAGGTCAGGCTTTGCGACACATTGATGCCAAGCTGCGTGACCGTGACGGCCGTGCCGTTGTAGGAATAGCTGGACGCAGGTGCGGCAAGGGCCGCAGTGCCCAGCGAAGCCGCCAGCAGCACGGCGGACAAAAAGCCCGCAAGAAAACGTTTTGTACGCATAAAATCAGCCTCTTTCTTCTGGGATTGCTAAGACTCCGGTGTGCCGGGGAGCCCTGGAACAGGATAGCACTATTATACTCTTTCTCAAAGAAACATACAAGGGTGTGTTTCCTTTGACAAAAGCGGAAGCCCCATTGCCCCGGCTTTGCCGAGGGGGATGGTGGGCTGACGCAAAGCGGCCCCTTTCAAAACTCTTTGAAAGGGGCCGCTTTGAAGAAAGGGAAAAAGAGGGGGCTTTTGGAAAGGGCGTGGCGCCGGTTACGAGCTCCACACCAGGGCGCGCACCGCCTCGGTCAAATCCACCGTGTCGGAGCGCGGCACAAGCGAGACGGGTTCCCCGTCCACCACGGCAAGGCAGTGGGTGCCGTCGTATCGGTAAAAGGCGAGGCTGACCGTGGGGAACTGCTCGTTGTCCAAAGAGACGGTCAGGGAGATTTCCAGCGTATCCGACGGGGCGGTATCGACAAACTCATCCGCCCGCAGCGCCGCAAGCGCATCCTGCAGGGCGGCGGTGTCAAGCTCCTGCCCGTCGTACAGATAGGTGCGGTCTTCGCCGCTTCCCTGCGAGGAAATGGTATACTGCTCCCCTTCGAG
Source organism: Candidatus Galloscillospira excrementipullorum (assembly GCA_018714125.1). GTDB lineage: Bacteria > Bacillota > Clostridia > Oscillospirales > Feifaniaceae > Galloscillospira > Galloscillospira excrementipullorum. The sequence goes on along the minus strand of DVNV01000082.1, from coordinate 6,896 downwards.
AAGGATGTCAAGCTGGGTGACATCCTCCCAGTCTGCCCACAGCACCTGCCTGTGACGGAAGTTGTCGCAGGAGGCCTCCAGCAGGGAGCGGCAGACGTCCGGGGTCAGCTGATAGACAATGTCGGAATCCCCCACCCGGACATAGCTGACGATGTCGCCGTCTTCCAGCTCACCCACGGCAACCCCCTGCTCTTCGGCCTGGCTGAGGGTTTGGGGGTCAATTCCCAGGTGCAGCACAAAGCTGCCAGAGGCTTCCTCCCCCTGCTCGTCCTGTCCCGTGTATTCAACGGTCAGCGTCAGCTCGGGCTGCTCGAGCCCGCGCTGCTGCAGCTCCTGCTGCGAGGTGTTGTAGCTGACATAATCGGTCAGGTCCAGGTACCGCAAATAGCTCAGGTAGGTTTCAACCAGGGTGCTGTCAAGCGGCAGGAGGGCATCCTCCTGTTCTGTGAAATAGACGTCGTCCGCACTGTAGGAGGCCGTGCTGTCCGGCTCGTAGAAAATACTGTAATTCTCGGCGCCGGAGAAGGTCAGCGAGGTCACTTGGTCAAAGTCGGGAATCTGGTCGTTGAGAATCAGGTCGCGAAGCGAAAGGTCAAATTCGTCAAGCGGGTCCTTAGCGGCAAGATAGACATTGCCGTCTCCGAAGGAGACATAGCGAAGAGAGTCCATGCTGCTGTAGTCTCCCAGGGAAATTTCGTATGACGTGTCGCTTGTCCCGATGGAAATGGTGCAAAGGGGATCGCTTAGGCCGTATTGCGCGTAGTCCTGCACGTCGGAGATGGTGAAAACGGCGCCGAACTGCTCAAACCGGGTCAAAAGAGAGGTGATTTTCTGCTCGTCCACCGGGAAGGCCGCGTCGCTGTCGTAGCTCCAGGCCCCGTCGCGGTGAAAGGAGAAGGTCTGGCCGTTGTAGTCCCAGGACAGGGACTGCACGGCGTCGGGGTCGATTTGCAAAACCACCTCTCCACTGGTTTTGATTTGCTCTTGGTGCTCTTCCATCCGGAGCACCGCCACGGCGGCAGCGCACAGGACTAGCAGCACCCCGAGCAGCACGGCAATGCGCTTAGCACGGTTCATTTTGATGCTTCCTCCTCTTCCAGACCACTGCAATCCCGACGTCCAGATACAGCAGGGGGAACACTCCCATAATCAGGCCCTTGAGCACAGAAGAAGCCGAGTCGCTGATGGTCAGATAGTTGTAGTTGAGGGATTTGCTGCGAATGGAGGTGGCATCGCGCTCACCGACCAGCGAGGCAATGGCATTGACTCCCAAATTCACGTTTGCACCCGAGGAATAGGCGTTATAAAAATCCTCGAGGAACAAGGAGGAGGAAAACCAGATAATCTGCCCCCCGCTCTCATGGCTGATGCGCACTCCCACGGCAAAGGGCCCTTGCGGGTCATCTTCTTCTTTTTCCGGGGATACCGCGTCAACGGGCTGGGAGAAGGAAGAGGGTGACGTGGTCAGCAGCTCGGTCACCTCAGCCTGAGAGCTGCCCCCCTCAACGGTCAGGGCCATGGCGGCAGGCAAAATGGGGAAGTAGCGCTCCTGCGTCAGGGGATTGGTGATGTCGTCGTCGGCAAGCTCAGGCATCAGAAGGTAGGGCGACTGGAAGGCGTAGTAGCCTCTGTCCTGCTCCACCACCATGCCCTCGATGGCCTGGACGCCATATTCCGAGACAAGGCCAAGCAGGTTTTCGGGCAGGCCGTCCTGCATGGGGCCGGCCACCACAAACAGGCTCCCGCCCGCCTTGACATAGGCTGTCAGAAGGTCGCGTTCGGCTGAGGAGATGTCGCTTGAAGGGGCGTAAATCATGAGGCAGTCGGCGTCCTCGGGAATGGCATCCACCGTGAGCAGCGAGAGCGACTGCACTTCGATGTTTTCTTTTTCCAGCTGATCGCTCAGGGTGGCGGGAAGCTCGGCTTCGCCGTGGCCCTCCAGCAGGTAGAGCTGGGGCAGCTCGTCGGTGGTGACATAGTCGATGGCGGAAGTGATGGCGCCCTCTCCGTCAAAGGAGGCGTTGTAGCCGTAGAGAGAGGAATCGAGCAGGTAAATGTCGTTGTAGCTGATAAAGCGGCTGCGCTGCCCGCACTCCACGATGAGGCTGTTGTTGGGCACCGTTTCGCTGGTATACTGCTCTGCAAAGGCGGGAAAGATGTCGGGGTTTTTCTCAACGACCTCGATGTGCTCGGAAAGGCTTTCGTATTTGCTCAGCAGATTCTCAAGAATTTCGTCCTTCTGCCCTGCCTGCACCACCCAGTAGATGGTCACATCCTCTTCCAGCGCATTGACCACAACCTTGGTGTTGCTGGTAATGGAGTGGAGCTTTGAAGAGCTGATGTCATACTTGGTCTGCGAGGCCGGCAATGCACCGACCAAAACGTTGAGCGCAATGAGAATGGCCAGGAGGATGGCCGTCAGGGCCAGGGAGTAGGAGCCGCCCAGCAGGGCGTTGCGTCCCTGCCCGGCGGATTCGGAGGGTTTGGTCACATGGGGCAATTTCATCAGTTGTACCTCCGTTTTTCCAAAGACTGTACCGATAAGAACAAAAAGAATACAATTACGCTCAGATAATAGACAATAGTGGTCATGTCAAAAACGCCGTTGACAAAGGAGGAAAAGCGGTCAAAGAGCGACAGCTGTTCCATCAGGGCGGGCAGCAGGCCCTCAAACAGCGAGCTGTTGAAAAAGCACAGCAGGGCAATGCCCGGCAGCAGGACAATGCAGACGCCCCAGGCGAGCGTATCGTTTTTGGTCAGGACCCGAACCACAAGGGCTGCGGCGATGGCCATGAGGTAAAAGGCCAGCAGCGAGCCGAACATGGTGGAGGAGGTGTATTCAGACAGGCTGACGCTGTAGTAATTAAACAGGATCAGAGCGATGGTGACGCCTGCCGCAAAGCCCTGGCTTTCGGTGAGGGAGGAGATGAAAATGCCGACGGCGATGAAGGCCGCCCCCAGCAGGAAGAAGGCCAGCATGGAGCCGTAGGAGGTGAGCAGATAGACGTCGCCAAACAGCGAGAAAATCAAGGGGTATCCACTGATGATGCACAGGGGAACAAGATAGACGACAAGCAGCGCCAGATACTTTCCCAGCACAATCTCGGTGGTTGTGACCGGAAGGGAATACAGAAGCTGGTCGGTTTTTTGCCGCCTCTCCTCGGCAATGGTGCGCATGGTCAAAATGGGGACGATGATGACAAAGACAAGGCTGCTGAAGGAAAAGACAAGTTCAAAATTGCTAAAGGCAGCCTGAATATTGCAGAGCACTGCGCCAAAGCCCACCACAGCCAGCAAAAAGGCGCCGAACACATAGGCCGTCAGCGAGTGGAAATAGCTTTTCAGCTCATGCTTGAAAATGGCAATCACTGGTCGCTCCCCTGCCTTTCTTCAAAATTCTGCGAGCTCTCCGGGCCCTGTGGGGATTTTGAGCTTTCCGGCGCCTTTGGGTCCTCTGGAGCCTGTGGGAGGGCGTCGTTTTGCTCGGTCAGCTCCAAAAACACGTCTTCCAGGCTGGCCTTTTTCGAAGAGAGTTCCAAAAGGGCCCTGTTTTGCCCCGCGAAGGCAAAAAAGAGGCGGCGGCAAAGGGCGGTGAGGTCATCGCAGTCGGAGGAAAGGTGAATTTGAAGCAGGCCGTCTTCCCGGGGGGAAAGCTGGGAGTCGGTGACGCCTTCCACCTGACAGAGAATATGCAAGGCTTCGTCGGGCGAGGCCTCAGTGACAAGGGAGATTTCGTTGGAGCGCAGCATCTGGCGTTCCAGGTTTTCCGGGGTGTCAAAGGCCACCAGGTGCCCCTTGGAGAGAATCAGAATCTGGTCGCAGATGTTTTGCACCTCGGAGAGGATGTGGGAGCTGAAAATCACGGTGTGCCGGTGCCCGAGCTCCTTGATCAGGGCGCGGATTTCAATAATTTGGATGGGGTCAAGGCCAACCGTGGGCTCATCTAGGACAATGATGCTGGGGTTGCCCAGCAGGGCCTGTGCGATGCCGACTCTCTGCTGAAAGCCTTTGGAAAGGGTGCAGATGCGCCGGCCTTGAACGCTCTCAATTTTGGTCTGGGCTACGACCTCCCCAATTTGCCGCTCGAGCTCTTCGCCCCGCAGGCCCTTTGCCTCACCGACAAAGCGCAGATACTCTAGCGGGGTTTCGTTGGGATACAGCGGCGGGTGCTCAGGAAGGTATCCAATGAGCTTTTTTGCCTTTTGGGGCTCCTCGAAGATGTCGTACCCGTCGATGCAAACCTGCCCTGACGTGGCAGACAGGCAGCCGGTCATGATATTCATGGTTGTGGATTTCCCGGCCCCGTTTGGCCCGAGAAAGCCGTAAATTTGGCCGCTCTCCACCCGGAAGCTCAAGTCGGACACGGCCTCATGGGTTCCGTACACTTTGGTAAGGTGCTCAATTTCAATCAAGCTGCACGCCTCCTTTTTCGGGATAAGGCCATTATAGGGCCGCGACTTAAAAGCAACTTAATGCTGGATTGCTTTCTTCAAATCCAGTCCGCCTTCAACATGCTGCGCATCACACTGCTCATGTCGGGTGCCTGTGCGGCGGTGGTGTTTGTGCTGCTGGCCTTCTTTTCCAAAAAGGCCATCGCCCCCTTTGCGCAGAATCTGGAAAAGCAGCGCCAGTTTGTCACCGACGCGTCGCATGAGCTCAAAACGCCGCTTGCCATTTTGTCGGCCGATGTCGGGCTGCTGGAAGACAGCTGCGGGCAGAGCCGGTGGCTGGAGAGCGCCCGTACCCAGATTTCGCGCATGGACACCCTGATTCAAAATCTCATGGAGCTGGTGCGCACGGAGGAGACGGTGGAGGATACCTCCATCGGCAGCTTTTGCGTCAGCGACGTTGCGCAGGCCTGCGCGGATGCCTTTGAGCCTTTGGCCAGGGAGTCCGGGAAAACCCTCAGCGCACGCATTGACCGGGGGGTCTGCATGCGCGGGGTGCAGGACAACTTGTTTCGCCTGTTTTCCATTTTGCTCGACAACGCCGTCAAATACTGCGATGCGGGCGGCGAGATTTCCTTTTCCCTGTATCAGAAAGGAAAAAACGTCTGCATTTTGGTCTCTAACCCCTGTGCCGACGTCGACGCGGCACAGATGCCCCGCTATTTTGACCGTTTCTATCGGGCGGATTCCTCCCGTGCCCGCAGTACCGGGGGATACGGCATAGGCCTGTCCACCGCAAAGGCCATCGTGGAGCGCCACAGAGGGAAAATTTCAAGCCGCTACACGCAGGGCACCATCACGTTTTGCATCGAGGTTGCACAGTCTTTGAAGCAGCCCCCCGAAAAAAAGGGACGCTGACGCAGGGGGGCAGGAAGTATAGCAGATGCCCTCTTTTTTCTCGACTTCCCGGAGAGTTCCGCACGCAGGTCGGGCTGCCCGAGCCTTTTTCAAAAAAAGCCCCCTGCAGGCATTTGCCTGCAGGGGGCTTTTTGCGGCAGCATGTCGTCAGCAATTACACGGCATACTGCTTTAAGTAGGCGTGATAGAGTTCGGTGAAATTCGGATTGTCCTGGCTCTTGACCTTGTCAAGATATTCATGGGTGTCGAAGTTGTCGAGCGTGGCGCCGATGGTTGCGGCGGCAATGTTGGAGCAGTGGTCAAACACTCTGGCATAGTTGGAGAGCAGGTCCGAATAGATAAAGCCCTTTTCAATGGTGCACTCGCCCTTTTGCAGCCGTTCCACATGGCGGGGCCTGATTTGGGAGATGATGACCGACATGGCCTGAGATAAGGGCTCCACCTTGGAGGCCATCTCCACGTTCTCCTTGGCAAAGGAGACAATGGCAAGCTCGAGGATTTCGGAGAGCGCTTTTGTCAAAACACTGACCTCATGCTGGGCCTCGGCGGAAAACTGCAGCCTTTTGTCAAAGAGCTCGCGGGCCGTTTTGGCCAGGTTGACGGCGTGGTCGCCCAGACGCTCAAAGTCCCCAATGGTCAAAAAGATTTTGGAGACCTGACGGCTGTCGGCATCCGAGAGCTCCTTCCCCGACAATTTGAGAAGGTAGGTTCCAAGCTGGTCTTCAAACCAGTCGAGGGTGGATTCGTTTTCCAGAATCTGGTCGGCTGCCTTGTGGTCAAAGGTGTCAAACAGCGACACCGCCTGCAGTACGCTGGTGCGGGCCAGGTTGGCCATGCGCACCGTCATGGAACGGCTCTCGTTGACGGCGATGGACGGGGTGCGCAGCAAAAGCTCGTCGAGAAAGGTAGGGCGGTCGTCCTTGTGGCCTTCCCTGACAACCATGTTGGCCAGCTTTTCAAGCTGTTTGGGGAAGGGCAGCAGCACGGCAGTTGTAACAATGTTGAAAATACTGTGTACGGCGGCGATGCCCACCCCATCGATGGGATTGTCTATAAAAGGCAGGGGGAAAAGGGCATTGACTCCGTAGAAAACACTCAGGCACAAAATGGTGCCGATAATATTGAAAGAAATGTGCACAACGGCGACACGCTTGGCATTTTTGTTGACGCCGATGCTCGAAAGCAGCGCCGTCACGCAGGTGCCGATATTTTGCCCCATGATGATGGGAATGGCCATGCCATAGGAGATGCCGCCCGTTAAGGACAGCGCCTGCAAAATGCCGACGGAAGCGGCAGAGCTTTGAATGATGCCGGTGAATACGGTGCCGACCAGCACGCCCACAAGGGGATTTTTGAACACGATCAGCAAATTGGCAAACTCGGGGACGTCAGCCAGGGGGCTGACGGCGCTGCTCATGAGGTTCATTCCGAACATGAGAACCGAAAATCCGACCAAGATGCTGCCCACGTCTTTTCGGCGGGTGCTCTTGGATGCCATAATCAGGGTCACGCCCACCATGGCAAAAATGGGGGAGAAGTTTTCGGGCTTGAGCAGCCGCAGCCAGAAAACATCGCTTTGAATGCCGGAGA
>DVNV01000008.1 GCA_018714125.1 Candidatus Galloscillospira excrementipullorum | reverse complement strand
TAAAGATATTGAAGAAGAAAACTTAAACTAAAAAGAGAGCTAACTGACTAATCAAAATCAGTTAGCTCTCTTTTTATGAATAATGAAAAACTGTTGCCAAATCGTTGCCACGGAAGGCCTTAACCTCTAAAAAACCCAGTTATATCAGGCTTTTCCGGGCCTCTGAAATCATTCCCACTCAATGGTTGCCGGGGGCTTAGGCGAAAGCTCATAGAGCACGCGGTTGACGCCCGGCACCTCGGCCAAAATGCGGTTGGTCACGGTTTCCAGCAGCTCCCAGGGCAGGTGCTCGATGGTGGCGGTCATGGCGTCCACCGTGTTGACTGCACGAAGAATCACAGGCCAGCCCATCACGCGGGCGTTATCTCTTACGCCGACCGACTTGAGGTCGGGGATGATGGTAAAATACTGCCAGACCGACTTGGACAGGCCAAAATTCTCAAATTCTTCACGCAAAATGGCGTCTGCCTCGCGAACAGCTGCCAGGCGATCCCTGGTGATAGCTCCCAGGCAGCGCACACCCAGGCCGGGGCCGGGGAAGGGCTGACGGTAAACCATCGATTCGGGCAGGCCGAGCTCCAGTCCGCAGGCACGGACCTCATCCTTGAAGAGGTACTTCAAGGGCTCCACCAGCTTAAAGTTCAAATCCTCCGGCAGGCCGCCGACATTGTGGTGGCTCTTGACTACTTTGGAGGTTTTGGTTCCGCTTTCGGCAATGTCGGGATAAATAGTGCCCTGCCCCAAAAACTCGATGCCGGACAGTCCCCTTGCCTGCTCTTCAAAAACGCGGATGAACTCGGCCCCGATGATTTTACGCTTCTGCTCGGGGTCTGCAACGCCGGCCAGCTTGTCCAAAAAGCGGTCAACGGCGTCCACATAGATGAGCTCTGCCCCCATCTGATTGCGGAAAACCTCAATCACCTGCTCGCTTTCGCCCTTTCTCATCAGGCCGTGATTGACATGGACGCAGGTGAGCTGCTTGCCCACCGCGCGAATCAGAAGTGCCGCCACAACCGAGCTGTCAACACCGCCCGAAAGGGCCAGCAAGACCTTCTTGTCTCCAATCTGACGGCGAAGCAGCTCCACCTGGTCTTCCACAAAATTCTTCATGTTCCAGTTGGGCTGCGCTTTGCAAACATCAAACAAAAAGGGACGCAGCGCGGCAAGCAGCGCATCGTCCTCACACGGAAGTTTTTTGAGATTCATTTCCTGATGGGGCGTGGTGTGGTCAATCACAAAAACAGGTACACCGGCGCTGTAAACATAGTCCGGCGCCTCGATGGCCTTCCCGTCGACAACATTGTTGCTTCCGCCGTTTACAATAATCCCCTTGAGGTTGGGCTGCAGCAGCTCTTCGCGGGGCAAATCGTGTGCATAAATTTCACTGTATACACCCAGTTCACGCACTTTACGGGCAACCCGCGAGTTTTCCTCACTGCCCAGATCCAAAATTGCAATGAGATCTTGCTTCATACGTTTGTACCTGCCTTCCTTGTTATGATGTTGCACTGCTAAAAAAAAGAACGTCCTATTTTCTCATATTTCTCTTGAAAATGCAAGTCCCTTTTTTCGATTTCTTGGGGGAATCGGGGAATTTTTCAGCGAAAATCCGCAGCGTCCCCTTCTCTTTCTTTGCTTTTCTTTCCCGCTTTCACGCCCGCTCCTCTTCCCTGCCGCCTTTTTGCAGTTTTTTAACGCCCTCTCTCTGCCTCTTCCCTGCCCGGTTCTTTTCTTCAAATCTTCAAATGGAAGGTCAAATCTGTCCGGCGCGCCGCATATGAATAGGATATCTGCTTTCAGAATGTCCTCTCTTTTTCGGGAGAGCCCTTCAAAACCATGAGATTTGAGGTGTTTGTCCGTGAAAAAACGCAGCCCCGCCCGCTTTGCCGTCCTCTTACTGGCCCTTTGCCTGCTTTTGCCGCTTCCGGCCGCAGCGGGATATTCCGTGACCGAGAGCCGCTATATCGTCGACGACGTCTGTGACTTTTCGGTCTCCATCACCGACAGGAAGGACTACCTGGCCCTCAACAAAAAGCTGTTTTCCTCCCTGCTGGGGAACCTGCTGGAAGACCCCTGTTATCTGACCATTGTGGAGCTGCCCAGCCAAGGCACCATCACAAACGGGAAACAGGATGTCGTTGTGCTGGACACCTTCAAATTCCATCTCTTTGGAAAGCTGCGCATCACGCCCGACGCCAACACCCCGGCCTCCTTTTGCTTCATTGCAAGCGACAAGGACGGCAACACCACCCCTCTTTGCCGGCTCACCGTCACTCCTGCGGCGACAGCCGGCGCGCCTGTCGCCTTTGACTTAGCCGTGCAGACCGGCATGAACATGAAAGTGGGCGGGCAGATGGCCGGCAGCACCCCCAAGGAGGGGGACCTGGTCTACGAGCTGCTGACCGCCCCGTCAAAGGGGGACCTGAGCTGCTTTGGCGCAGGCTTTGTCTACGAGCCGCACGAAGGGGAAACGGGGCGCGACTCCTTCACCTATCAGGTGCGCGACTCCCAGGGTGTGCGCAGTGAGGAGGCCACCGTCTCCATCCGCATCGACAAGGACGTCGAGGACGTCTCCTACTGCGACATGGGAGACAGCCTCAACTGCTATGCCGCACTCTGCCTGGCACGGGAGGGCATTTTGCGCGGTGAGCGGGTGGGCGGACTCGACTACTTCAACCCCACGCAGACACTCAGCCAGGGCGAGTTCCTCACCCTGCTGATGGACGCCGCCGGGCTGGGCGGGGCCGATGTGGCTTCGCAAACCGACCAGACGCCGCTCACCGTGGCGCAGGCCGTGGAAATGACGGGCAATCTCCTGGGGTACCCCGTTGAGATTTTGCCCAAGGCCGGCTCCCCCGACGAGTGGGTGGAAACCTCCGCCGCCACCCGGCAGGAGTCCCTGCTCACACGCGACGACGCGGCAAACCTTCTCTGGCAGGTCTTTTGTTCCATGCAGTGACGTCGCTTTCCTTCCCCGCTCCCTTTAAAAAAACAGACGATACATCCTCAACGGGCACAACAGAAGGCACACGGCCAAAGCCTCCCTTTTCCGGGGAGTGCTTTGGCCGTGCCGTGGTTTTTTAGCGTTTTCCCCCGTCCCGTGCCCCGTCTTCCTTTTCGGAGCCCTGCTCCGACAGGGTGTGCAGCAAATCCTCGGGCGGGGTGACATAGGCCGTCTGGGACGAAAAGTAGACAACGTAGCCCGGTTTGGCGCCCGAAGGCTTTTTGACGTTTTTGAGCGCGGTGTAGGTCACGGGCACCTTTTCCTTGGGAGAGGCCTTGCTGAAGAGTGCCGCAAGCTGCGCCGCCTGCTCCAGCGTGGTGTCCGGCACCGGCTTTCCCCCGCTTTGGACAAGCACATGGGAGCCGGCGCATCCCAAAACGTGCAGCCAGATATCCTGCTTTTCTCCGACCTTGGTCACCAGCATGTCGTTTTGGGTGTTGTTTTTTCCAACCAGAATGGGAAATCCGTCGGCCGAGAGAAAGCGCATGGGCTTTTCGGGGGCGCGCTGTCCGCTTTTTTTGGGCTTCTCACCCCTGGGACGCGCCAAATACCCCCCTTGCGTCAGCTCTTCGCGGACAGAGGAAATTTCCGCCTCGCTTTCGGCCTGCTCCAGCGACAGCTGGACCGACTCGAGGTAGGCCAGCTCCTGCTCGCCTTTCTCAATTTGCCCCTTGAGCACCTGCTCGCCGTTTTTTGCCTTTTGATATTTCTTGAAATAGCCCTGGGCATTGAGGGCCGGACTCTTGCTCACGTCAAGCGGGATACGCAAAAGGGGCGTGCCCTCCTCATAGTAGTTGGGCAAATCCACAAAGGCGGCGCCCTTGGGCACCTGGCTCAGCCCCGCTGTCAGCAGCTCGCCGTAAATACGGTATTTGTCGCGATCGCGAAACTCGGTCAGCTCCGCCCTCTGGTGAGAGAGCTTTTTGGAGATTCGCTCCGTGGCATTTTTGAGCACCCGGTCAAGCTGCTGGGTCTTTTGTTTTTTGCGGGCGGCCGCGTCGCGAAGGGCGTAGTAGCGGTCGAGCATCACGGAATAGTTTTGACAGGGTTCGCAGGAATAGAGCGTTCCATACTGTGCAATGGGCATGCAGGAAAAATCCACCGGCGTGCCCTGCGCATCCATCAGCAGGGTGGGGACGCTGCCCTCCCCCGTAAAGAGCGCCGAAAGGCTGCGCACCAGACGCACCCGTGCCTCCTCGTCCAGCGCCGACATGGGAAGGTCCACCGTGCCGCAGCTCAAAAAGGCCATTTCCCTGGCAAGCAGGGGGGAAAGCCCGAGAAGCGAGTCCAGCAGATGCCTGTCGCAGGGCGTTGGCTCGCGCGACATTGCCACCTGCTCAAGCACCTCAAGGCCCTCGCAGACGTCCAGCTTGTCCGGGCGCTCCGGCAGGCGGTAGCGCACACCGGGGATGAGCTGCCTGTTCTTCCCCTCCGACATATCAATGTAATGCAGCGCGGCCAGCACCGTCTCCTGCGGGCCCAGCAAAATCATGTTGCTTGTGCGGCCCATCATTTCCAGCACCAGCTGCCTGGGCTCCAAATCCCCCAGCTCGCTGACCACCTCAAACTGAACCCGCACCACCCGCTCCAAGGGCTCCTGTGTGATGGAGAGCAGCCTTGCTCCCACAAGGTGCTTTCGAAGCAGCATGCACAGCATGGGCGGAACCTTGGGGTTCTCCCTTTGCGACGTCGTGAGCTGGAGGCGGGCGCCGTTTTGGCTGGCACACAGCAGCAGCCGCACGTTGCCCTCCCTGGCACGCAGCAGCAGCACGGCCTCGTTTTTGTCGGGCATATAGATTTTGTCCACGCGTGACCCTGCAAGGCGGGCGTCAAGCTCCCTTGTCAGATGCGTCAAAGTTATTGCGTCAAGCGGCATATCAAACTCCTTTTTGCCCGTGAAAGGGCGGTCTTCCCCCTTCGCAGACGTCTTTATCTGACGGCTCCGCCCGCACAAGGCGGACGGCTACACCGCAAAAACCTCGTCCTGCACCAGCGTATCCGAAGGCACCAGCGTCAGCTCCGGGTGCCTTTTTTCCAAAAAAGCGCGCACAGCCTCAAGCACGGGGCGCTCGGTGTGGTAGTGTCCTGCGTCGAGCAGCGTGAGGCCGCGCTCGGCGGCTTCCAGGAACTCATGATGCTTGACGTCGGCCGTCACCAGGGTGTCGCAGCCGGCCTCAAGCGCCTCTCCCACAAAATCTCCGCCCGAGCCGCCCACCACGGCCACCCGGTGCACCGGCCTGCCGCCGTCGACAAAGCGGACGACGCGGCAGCCAAGGCACTGCTTGACAAACCGGGCAAAGGCCTGCGCCGTCATGCCCTGTCCGCAAAGGCCGATTCTGCCCAGCGCCTGCTCTCCCAGGCCGCCCTGTGCCGACAGCCCCAGCCTTTGCAGCAGCACATCGTTGACGCCGCCCGCCGCACAGTCGAGATTGGTGTGCATGCAGATGGCGGAAATGCCATACTGCAGCAGGCGGGTCACCCTGGCCGTCTCATAGCAGTCGCAGCGCAGGGCCTTGGGCAGCGAAAAAAAGAGCGGATGATGGCTGACAATGAGCTGGCACCGCTGCTGCCGCGCCTCCTCCACCGCCTGCATCGTGATGTCAAGGCAAAGCAGCACCCGGGAGACCTCCTGGCCGGCGTCCCCCGCCAGCAGTCCCACATTGTCAAACTCCATCTTGCGCTCCACGGGCGCCATGTCGCACAGCGACCCCAACACCATCCCCACGGTTGTCATGCATATTCCTCCTTTGTCAAAAGTTCAAGCAGCTCACGCAGCTCCGCCATTCTCCCGTGGTCGGGTGCCGTGCTGCGGGAGAGGCCCTCGAGCTCGCGCGTCAGGGAGGCCCGCTGCCGCTCACGGCAGGCAGCCAGCAGCGCGGCGTCTGCCTCAGGCCGTCCAAACTCGGCCTGAGCCCTGTCAAGGGGGTGCGGCGTACCGTCGTCATAGGCAAAGCGCATGATATGATACAGGCGGCGGCCCTCTGCCGCCAGATATTCCCCGGCAAGCTCAAACCCCCAGCCGGTCATGGTCTTCCTCACTGCCGCCAGCTCGGTCTGAGGCTGCAAAATCAGGCGCAGCCTTTTGCACCGCACCTGCGGCACCTGCCCCAGAATCGAAAGCATGAGCTCCCCGCCCATGCCGGCCAGCACAATGTCGTCAATTTCCTGCAGGTTGTGGCCCTGAAGCCCGTCGGCCCTGACAACCCGAATCCTGTCCTCCAGATGCAAAGCCTCCACCGTCGCCCTTGCGCGGGCACAGGGGCCCTCCCTGACGTCGGAGGCCACCGCCGCAGGGCAGATGCCCGTGCCCACCAAAAAGGCCGGCAAATAGGCGTGGTCGGTGCCCACGTCCAGCAGCCGCGCACCCGGACGCACCTGGGACGCAACCGCCGCAAGCCTCGGCGTCAGCCTGGGCAGGGCTCTTTTTTCGCTCATGCCTCACACCCCCTCTCCCGCACGGAGCGGAAAACAAAGGGCCGGAGTGTTTCCCCGGCCCCTTGGTCTTCTTACGCCTTCTGCTTCAAAAAGTTGTTGATTTTTTCTGCCAGCTCATCGGCGTTGACGCCGTGCACGGCACAGGCCTGTCCAAGCGTCTCATTGCGTGCCGAGGGGCATCCCAGGCAGTGCATGCCCATTTCCAGGAAAAAGGGCGCCGTTTCACGGCTTTCCTGCAAAATATCGAAAATCTTGGTGTCTTTGGTAACAGTCATGCTGTTTTCCTCCTTTGTCGGCATCCTGAATTTGCATTTTTATGCGCATCGTTTGCCTGCTTTTGCACAGCTATATTATATACCATTTTTGTAGATTATGCAAGAGCCATCTGCAGCGAGCAGGGCAAAAAAGCCCGATTTCTCAAAAGGGGCTTTGTCCGGGCACCGACGGGAACCTTTGGGAAACGTTCCTGTCAAAAATTCAAATCACAGCTTAAGGAGGCCGGAGCATGAAATCCTCTTTTTTTGCACGCACTCCCCTTTTTTGCGCCATCCTGTTGACGGCGTTTCTTCTGACGGGCTGCACCACGGAGGAAGGCCACGACCAGCAGCAAGGCCAGCCTTTGGAGGACGGCCTTTCCGTATCGGAATCCGGTGAACAGGCGCAGTATGACGTCATTCCCATGGTCATGGTAGGCGGCAGGCTCTACTATGATACCGGAAGAGAAAACACCCTGGAAACCCGCTGCGGCTTGCCGGACGGAACCATTGATTCCACTGTGGAAGGCTCCGAAATCCCGACGCAGGACAATCAGTCCAATTTTGGAGCCGGCTTTGACTATCAGTACGGGGCGGACGACGACACCCTTGAAATCTTCATTGACGGGAAGTGGCTGGTCTTTGAACACAGAGAGGGCACGGGGCGTCAGGTTCGCTTCGGAGACAAGATGGTGGACGAGGGCGCTCTTTCCGAAGAGACCTTAGAGTGGCTTGAGTGGTTTAACAGCCTTCCCGAAACGGAGCAGCTTGCCATCAGCTCCATTCCGCAGGATTTGCTGGAAGCGGCAGGTATTTTGGATGCCGAAGACCAGCCGGCACAGGCAGAGTGAACCCTTTTTCCCCCGCGTCTTTTGCGCCGCATCCTCCCCTGCCCTGCCCCGGTGCTCCCGCAAAAGCCCCGCCTCACTGCCGGCGGGGCTTTCTTTTTCTCTTCTTTTTTCGAAAAAAGAAAGGCTTTGCATCCCGTTGGGGACATCCCCTGGTGCCTTGCATAAGGCGCCACGCTTTTCTTACGGCAAAAAAAGACTGCCGCAAAAAGCGGCAGTCTTTTTTTTGAATGGCCGTATTGAGGACGGCGTTGCAGCACTTCTTAGTAGTTGTTGTTTGCCTGCTCTTCCTTCATCTTGGCAAAGCACTCGCTGCAATACACCGGTCTGTCATTTCTCGGCTGGAAGGGCACTTTGGCCTCGGCGCCGCAGTTGGCGCAAATGGCGGTGTACATCTCTCTTTGCTGCTTCGCCGCATTCTTTCTGGCGTCACGGCAGGGCTTGCATCTCTGAGGCTCGTTCTGGAAGCCTCTTTCTGCATAGAATTCCTGCTCACCGGCAGTGAACACGAACTCCGCGCCACAGTCTTTGCACACCAAGGTCTTGTCTTCGTACATTCTTTTTCCCTCGCTTTGGTTAGTTTTGCCCCAAGTTGAATCATGGTGGCTTATTTTCACACTGCCTGCGGCAGTAATGAACCGAGTTTACGCCTGATCCGCTGGATCGCATTGTCCACCGATTTCACCGGCTTGTTGACCTGTAAAGCAATCTCCTGATAGGAGTTTCCTTCCATATACTGCTGCAGTACCTGCTGCTCAAACGGTGAAAGCTTCTCCTCAATGGTGGCTCGGACGAGTCGTACAGCCTCTTTGGAGGCCATAATTTCCGCGGGATCGAGTGGTTCGGGTGAGAAACAACCAAATTGAGGGGTAAGGCATTCGCTTTTGGATTGCGTCTGACTATCAAAAGAAACATAGGTGTTGAGGGGCCTGTGCTTCTTTCTGGAAAACATGCGCACCGCATCGGCAAGCTGACGCTTCACGCAAATTGAAACATAGGAGTCAAAGGGGATGGATCGGTGCACGGAAAAACTGCGCACCGCGTGGAAAAAGCCGATTCTCCCCTCCTGCAGCACATCCTCAAATTCCGCGCCCTGCAGAAAAAAGCCTCTGCACTGGCGCAAAATACGATACTGATACAGCGAAATCAGGGCATCAAAAGCCGCCTGATTTCCACGCTGTGCCGCAAGAACCAGGGGAACGGGATCATAGGGTGTGAAACTGCTGGCAGGCATTTACACTCCCCCCCACGCTAGCATAGATGTAGTATACACGCAAAGATTCCATTTGTCAACGATTTTTCGAATATTTTTGAATTACTTAAATTTTTTCAGAAAAGGGAGAGCTGCGCACTGGGCGGCAAATCACCCAGCGCCCCGTTTTGCGACAGCACCTCCACCACGGCACGCGAGACATGTGCCCTTGAAATGAGCTCCTCCTGCGAGGCAAAGGGACCCTGCCTGCGGGCCTCTCCGATGGCGGTGGCGGCAGCCTCCCCCACGCCCGGCAGAGAGCCGAGCGGCGGGCGCAGCGCCCCGTTTTCAATGGTGAAGTGCAGCGCGTCGGAGGCGTAGAGGTCAACCGGCAGGAAGGTATAGCCCCTGGCCAGCATTTCAAGGCAGACCTCGGCGATGACGGCACGGTCCTCATCCTTGGCCGTCTTCTTCTCCATGGCGTCTATCTCCCGGATGAGCTGCTTGAGAGCCGCCTTTCCCCCAAGCATAACGCTGGAATCAAAGGCGTCCGCCCGAACGGAAAAGTAGGTTGCGTAAAAGGGCAGAGGATGATGCACCTTAAACCAGGCGATGCGCAGCGCCATGGTGACATAGGCCACGGCATGGGCCTTGGGGAACATATACTTGATGGCGCGGCAAGAGCCGATGTACCAGTCCGGCACGCCGTTTTCCCGCATGAGCTGGGCCTGCTCGTCGGAAAGGCCCTTGCCTTTTCGCACCTGCTCCATGATTTTGAAGCTGTCGAGCTTTGGCACGCCCTTTTGAATGAGATAGGTCATGATGTCGTCGCGGCAGCAGATGGCCTCGCGCAGCGTACAGGTGCCTTCCCGGATGAGCGCCTCGGCGTTGCCAAGCCAGACGTCCGTCCCGTGGGAGAGGCCTGAAATACGCACCAGCTCCCCCACCGTGGTGGGCTTGGTCTGCTCGAGCATGCCGCGCACAAAGCCCGTTCCAAACTCCGGGATGGCAATGGAACCCGTCTTGCCCACGTCCTCCCCCTCCAGAAGGCCAAGGCTTTCCACCCCCGAAAAAAGGGCCAAAACCTCGGGGTCGTCCAGGGGCAGCGACGTCACGTCAAGGCCGGTCAAATCCCCCAGCATGCGCAGCGCCGTCGGGTCGTCGTGCCCCAGCATGTCGAGCTTGAGGATGTTGTCGTGAATGGCGTGGTAGTCAAAGTGGGTGGTAATCACGTCTTTGGAGGCGTCGTCGGCCGGATGCTGCACCGGTGTAAAATCCTCAATGTCGAGCGCAGCCGGCACCACCATGATGCCGCCCGGGTGCTGTCCCGTTGTGCGCTTGATGCCGGTGCAGCCCTTGACAAGCCGCTCCTCCTCGGCGCGCGAAACCACCCGTCCGCGCTCCTCCAGATACTTTTTTACATAGCCGTAGGCCGTCTTCTGCGCAACCGTTGCAATGGTTCCGGCGCGGAACACATGCCCTTGCGCAAAGAGAGACTCGGCATACTTGTGGGCCTGGGTCTGATACTCTCCCGAAAAGTTGAGGTCAATATCGGGTACCTTTTCTCCCGAAAAGCCCATAAAGGTCTCAAAGGGGATGTCAAAGCCGTCCTTGCGGCAGAGGGTGCCGCAGTGCGGGCAGGTCAAATCCGGCATGTCGCAGCCGGCCTCATAGCTGCCGGATTCGTCAAACTGCGTGTAAAAGCAGTTGGGGCAAACGTAGTGGGGCGGCAGCGCGTTGACTTCGGTGATGCCGGCAAAATACGCGGCGATGGAAGAGCCCACAGAGCCCCTCGAGCCCACCAGATAGCCGTTTCTACGGGACTCCTGCACCAAACGGCGCGCAATCATATACATCACGGCATAGCCGTTTCCAATGATGGGCTCAAGCTCGCGTTCCAGACGCGCCTGCACCTGCTGCGGCAGAGGGTCTCCGTAGAGCTCACGCGCCCTCTGATAGGTGATGTCGCGCAGCTCCTGCTCGGCCCCCGGCATTTCGGGGGGGAACATGCCCTGCTTGAGCGGCACCACCTGCTCGCACCAGTCTGCCACCTTGTTGGTGTTTTCCACCACCACCTCAAAGGCTTTTTTCTCTCCCAGGTAGGAAAACTCCTCGAGCATCTCCTGGGTCGTCCTGTAGTACAGGGGGAGCGGCCGGTCGGCGTCTTCAAAGCCCTGGGCCGCCAGCAGAATGGAGCGGAAAATCTCCTCCTCCGGGTCGAGGAAGTGGGCGTCGCAGGTGGCACACACCGGGATGTTCAGCTCCTCCCCCAGCGACACCACCACGCGGTTGAAATTGCGCAGCTCCTCTTCATTTTTTGCCGCTCCCCGCTCGATGAGAAAGCGGTTGTTGGCAAGGGGCTGGATTTCAAGAAAGTCGTAAAACGAGGCGATTTCCAGCAGCCTCTCGCGCGGCGCCCCTTCCACAACGGCCGTGAAAAGCTCCCCCGCCTCGCAGGCCGAGCCCAAAATCAGGCCCTCGCGATGGCGAACAAGCTCACTGCGCGGGATTTTGGGGCGCTTGTTTCCGAAGTATTCCAGATTGGATTTGCTGACCAGGCGAAAGAGGTTTTTCAGGCCCGTTTGATTTTTCACCAGGATAATCTGGTGAAAGGTCTTTGCCATGCGCAGATCCCGCCGGTTTCCAAAAACATGCAGCAAATCCCCCACCCGATCGGCGCCGCGCTCTTTTCCCATCTCCACAAGCCCGAAGAAAATCTGAGCCAGGGCCTTGGAGTCGTCGTCGGCCCGATGGTGGCGGAAGGAGACCTGGAAATGGGCGGCCAGCGTGTCGAGCTTGTGGTTTTTGAGCTGAGGCAGGGCGCAGCGTGCAATGGCCAGCGTGTCGGCAAAGGGGTTTTGCACCACCTGTCCCGTACGGGCGGCAGCCGCCCGCAGGAAAGACATGTCGAAAGAGGCATTGTGGGCAACAAGCGTTCTGTCTCCTGCAAAGGAGAGCAGGGCGCGCAGCGCCTCGCCCTCCTTTGGCGCGTCTTTGACCATTTCGTCGGTGATGCCGGTCAGCTTGGTGATTTCGGCAGGAATGGGCTTTTGGGGGTTGACAAAGGTCTGAAAACGGTCGAGAACCTGGCCCTTTTTCACAAGCACGGCGCCAATTTCGGTCAGGCGTTCGCTGCTGGGAGACAGGCCCGTGGTCTCGACGTCAAAAATCACAAACTCGCTGTCGAGCGGGGCGCTTTGCTGCTCCTGCCCGTCTTCGTCGCGGATGTAGTAGGCCTCCATGCCATAGAGGATTTTCCCGGTAAAGCCCGCCTTTTTGGCGCCGTTGCAGGCGTCGGGATAGGCCTGCAGCACGCCGTGGTCGGTGATGGCAATGGCGGGATGCCCCCACTGTGCGGCGCGCTTGAGATAGGCCTGCACCGGTGTTACGGCGTCCATCTGGCTCATGGTGGTGTGCAGATGGAGCTCCACCCGCTTTTGGGGGGCATCGTCTGCGCGCAGAGGCTTTTCGGCGCGCACGATGTCTCTTGCCACAATGCCAAGCTCATTGGTATAGCGGTCAATCTGGACGTCGCCGCGCAGCCGGAGATACAGGCCGTCTTTGAGTGCATCCAGCAGTGCTGCGGCCTTGTCTGCCGGGGGAAAGAGCTTGACGGGGAATGAAGAGGTGTTGTCGGTCAGGTTGAAGGAGACGATGGCGGTCTTCCCGTTTTTGGAAATGCGCGACTCCAGGCCGAAGACCTCGCCGCACACCACCACGCTGCCGTTGTCGATGCCGATTTCGCAAAGCGGGATACACTCCGTGGGCACCGGCCTGCCAAACAGCAGGCCGCCTTTGGAACGCTTTGCCGCAGAGGCTGCCTTTTCCGCCCGCAGGCCGGCCTGCTGCAGCGACAGCAGCTCCTGCTGCGCCGCGTCGGAGAGCTGCTCAAGCTCAAGGCGCCCTTCAAAGCGCACCTCATAGCGTCTGCCGAATTCCTCTTCCAGCAGGGAGGACAGCAGGCCCGCCGCTCCCGTGCGAAGCAGGGCCTCCCCGCCGCCGTGCACCAGCTCCAGCGTCACCATATTGCGCTCCACGCGCATGACGGCATCCTCCAGAAACCCCCGGCAGGAGGGGCACACCTGCCCCAGATGCTGCGCCAGCATGGGTGCATAGGCGGGCGTGAGCTCAACGCCCTCATACCGGCAGTGGATGACCATGCTGTCCACCCCGTAAAGGCGCTCCATTTCACGGCGGGCCTTTTGAAGCTCGAGCTTGTCCAAATAGTCCCCGCAGGAGAGCCAGACCTCCAGCGCGCGCTTTTCCCTCTGCAGGGAAACGCCCGTCACCCATGCGCTGCGCAGCGCCGCACATCTGCACGAATATTCACTAAACAACTCTGAAAATGCCTTGTTCATGCCAGTCCCCTTCAAAACAAGACACGCGGACGGCCCTGCCCCAGTGTGCAGGGAAGCGTCCGTGTGTTCCCGTGACGCGGGCGCTCTGTAAGCGCCGGCGCATGTTTTTTTATTGCTTTGGGCCGTCTGAGAGCCCCCGCTCCTTTTCCATGGCGTCAAGTTCCTGCATCAGGGCGTCAAAGAGCTCCTGCTCGGGAACCTTTTTCAAAATCCTTCCCTTGGAAAAGAGCACGCCCTCTCCCCTGCCCCCGGCAATGCCGACGTCGGCCTCTCGGGCCTCGCCGGGGCCGTTGACCACGCAGCCCATCACGGCCACCTTCACCGGCAGGCTGCGCTTTGAAATGGCCTGCTCCACGCGGTTTGCAAGCGAAATGAGGTCGATGCTGGTGCGTCCGCAGGTGGGACAGGAGACCAGCTCCGGCGCATCCGGCCGCAGGCCGCAGGCCTGCAGGATGCGAAACGCCGCCGGCACCTCCTCTGCGGGGTCTGCCGTCAGCGAAACGCGGATGGTGTCCCCGATGCCGTCAAGCAGCAGCGCACCAATGCCGACCGCCGACTTGACGATGCCCGAAGCCGGCGTTCCCGCCTCGGTGACGCCCAGATGAATGGCGTAACCGCAGCGCTGCGCCAGCAGCCGGTTTGCCTGCACCATGTCCGGCACGTTGGAGGCCTTGATGGAAACGGCAATGTCAAAAAAGCCCTCCTGCTCGAGCAGCGCCACATGGCGCAGGGCGCTCTCTACAAGCGCCTGCGGGCGCGGGCCGCCGTATTGCTGCAGCAAATCCTTTTCCACCGAGCCGCTGTTGACCCCGATACGGATGGGAATGCCTCTCTCTTTGCAGGCCATGGCCACCTGGCGCACCCGGTCGGCTCCCCCGATGTTGCCCGGATTGAGACGGATTTTGTCCACCCCGGCCTGCACCGAGGCCAGCGCCAGACGGTAGTCGAAATGAATGTCTGCCACCAGCGCCATGTCGGTGCGGCGGCGGATTTGCGCAAGGGCCTGCGCCGCCTCCATGTCCGGCACGGCAAGCCGCACCATCTGACAGCCGGCCTGCTCCAGACGGCTGATTTGCGCGAGCGTGGAATCCGCGTCCGCCGTTTTGGTGTTGGTCATGGACTGAACCACCACCGGAGCGCCCCCGCCGATGGCAAGGCCGCGCACTGTAATCTGTCTTGTCTGATGCCTCATGCAAATCCCCTTCTAAAAGAGCGCCCCGACTTCGCGCCAGGTGACGAAAATCACCAGCATCATGAGCAGGGCAAATCCAACCAGATTGATGCTGCCCTCAAGCTCTGCCGGGATGGGCTTTTTGCGCAGCTTCTCGATAACCAAAAGCAGCAGCCGCCCGCCGTCGAGCGCCGGAATGGGCAGCAGGTTGACAATGCCCAAATTGATGCTGATAAACACCGTAAAATAGGTCAGCGCCGCCATGCCCTGCTTTGAAATCTCACTGATGGCCTGTGTGGTCCCCACAGGGCCTGACAGGTCGTTGATGGAGACCTCCCCCGTAAACATGCCGCCAATGGACCAGTAAATCTCGCGCATCATGGTCACGCACCGGAAAAAGGCCTCGTGCAGGACGCCTGCCACCGTAAAGGGGGCGCGGTAAACGTAAAAGTCCATCACGGCGGTGCCTGTCTGCTCGTCGATGGGAAAGCGAACACCCGAGAGCGTCACGGTCTGTCCGTCTCTGAGCACCACCACCTCGCAGGGCTCTCCCCCACTGTGGATGAGGGCATAGGCCACGTCGCTGCTGATGCGGATGCGGCGTCCGTTGATTTCAAGAATGGTGTCGTCAATCTGAAGGCCTGTGGACGAAGAAAGGCTGCCCTCCTGGTATTCGGCAACCGTGGTGCTGCCGATGGCCTCGCTCGAAGCCACCAGCGCCACCATGACAAGCAAAGCCAGCAGCAGATTCATGAAGGCTCCTGCCACCACCACCACAATGCGGCGGCCCACCGACACCTCGCGAAAGGAGACGGTTTTGCGGGAAGTGCTCGGCTCGAGTGCCGAGGGCTCTCCCTCCTCCCCGTCCATGCGCACATAGCCGCCGATGGGCAACAGGCGCAGCGAGTAGTCTGTCTCGCCTTTTTTCCATTTCAGCAGAGCCGGCCCCATCCCGATGGAAAATTCCAGCACCGTCACCCCCGCCCATCGGGCGGCCAGAAAGTGACCCAGCTCATGCGAAAAAATCAAAATGCCGAAAATTAAAATAGCGGCAATCAGGATGCATCTCCTCCTCACCTGACTTGAAAAATCCTCTTTAGACGGCAACCAAAGCGGCAGCGCAACGCCCTCTTTACAGACGCTCTTAAAAAAAAGGGGGACGCGCCGCAGGACAAGGGCACAGGAACCTTGGCACACGCTGCTGCGCAGAAGCTTCCCTTACGCAGTCATTTTTATTTTGCCCAACTTGTTCATTATGCCCCCTTGGCCGTTGCAAAAAGCCAAAGTGCCGCAAAACTCCCCGCCGCACAGGCCCGCCCTTGCAAAAGGCCTTTTCCAAAAAAGTTAAGCGGGCGTTTTATGGCGACGGGACCGTCACGCCAATCCGCGTGCCGTCCGGGCTCATGCGCACGGCAAGGCCAAAAACCTCGGTGTAAATGCGCTGGCCGAGCAGCGTCTCAAAATAGCTCTCCGGCTTTGGAACGGCAATCGTCTGCAGGTCGCCGCCGGCGTCCCTCCAGGTGACCTGTGCCTCGTCTTTCACCAGGTAGGTGATGTCGATGTCCCTGCCGGGCAGGCGAACCACAAGGCCCATGTCGGTTATCTCAATGTCTGCGCCCATCGGCTCAACAATGTCGCGCAGGGGCAGCATCCAGCCGCCCTCCCCGTCCGGCAGGGCGGGAGAGGTGATGCGCCGGCCGTTGACGTAAACAAGCGGCTTTCCCTCCCCGTAGAAAAAGGAGGGGATGTCGGCAGAAAGCCCCACGGACTGGAGGTAGGTGTTGTAAAAAAAGCCGTCGGAAAAGGGCCTTGAGTAGGTGCAGCTCATGTCGTAGTCAAGACAGTAATACAGCACCCCCGTGTCACGGGCCTGCCGGACGGCCTCGGCGTTTTTAGCCTCTGTCAGGCAGTTTGCCCAGCAGCCGGAAAAAAAGGGCAGGCGAAAGAAAAAGGCACCCAGGACGGCGGCCAGAGGCAGCGCGGCCTGCAGCACGGGCTTTGCCTGTGAAAGCTGCTGGGATAAGAGCAGCGCACCCGCCGCAAGGGCATACAGAAAGGCCGGCAAAAACACCCTTGCGCTCACGCTTTTTGTGGGCAGCATGACTGCCACACACACCAGCGCCAGCAGCAGCAAAAAGCCCTCGGTGTGCCTTGAATAGGCTGCGAGCGCCACAGCCCAAAAAAGCAAACAGAAAAGCAGCAGCGCGTAGCAGGCAATCTGCACGCCGCCCGAAAGAAAGGGCTGCAGCAGGGCCGCCGATGCCGACAGCACGGCTGCCGCCAAAGGTTCCCCTCGCTTTCCCGACTCGTGCATCACCGCAAGCGCGGCAAGGACAAAGAGCAGCGACAGCAAAAGGGAGGCGCCGTGTCCTGCGCCGAACATGGCCGACTGGGCGTCAAGCCCCGCGCAAAGCGATTCGAAAAAGGAGTCAAGCGCCGCAGCCTTTGTCTCGCGGAAAAAGCGTCCATAGGTCGCCGGGGATAAAAACACGGTCAAAAGCCCTGCCGCAGAGCCAAGCAGTGCGGCAGCCGGATATGCGAGCCTGCGCCGGTTTTTCGCAAGGCATAAAAGCCCGACCAGCCCTGCGGCAGCCATCGCCGCAAAGCCCGACTGCTCGGTTGTGGCGCCGCACAAAAAGCCGGCAAGAAGGCAGGCGAAAAGAAGACCCGGACGGGTCTTTTCACCCCGCGCCGCCCGCATGAGCAGCAGCAGCTCACCCACAATCATGGCCGTGGGCAGCGCATAGTTGCAAAAGGCGGACGTCCACAGCAGGCCCTCCACCAGCAGCGCCCTCGGCAATGCCAAAACGCCTGCGCCGAACAGCGCCAGGCAGGCCGGCACCTGCCCGCGCGGCCTTTGGGCTGCCTTCAGCGCCGCAAGGGGAATTTCCAGGCAGCACAGCAGGCCAAACAGGGCAAAACACCATCTGCCGAAATGCAGGATGACCTGCGCTGCAAGATGCACAAGCACACGGCCGTTGAACACCTCATAGTGATATCTCGAAAGCTCGAGGAACTGCGCAACCCCCCCGTCAAGGAAGGTGGAATACCAAAAATCGTCGGCGCTGCAAAGGCTGATGCACATGAGCGCCGTCACCCCGGTAAAAACCGCAGCCGCCGCCACGGCCTGAACCACCCGGGCGGACGACCTGCTGTGCTTCATGATTTGCCGCACCCCCTTTGCCGGCCGCCAAAGCAAGCCTGATAACCTAACAATTATAGTTTTCCGAGAAGGAAAAGTCAACAAAGCCCGTCCCCGGGCAAAAAGCCTGCCGCTTCCCTTCGCCCTCCAAAGAGGGAGGCCGCCTTCTCCTTTTTTGCGGCAGCCCCTGCTGCCAGGGCGGCGTTTTCTTACTCTCCCCGGAGGAAAACATCGCTTTTCGGCACAGGGGTTTTGGAATGGGAATTGCCCTTTTGCGAGGCTTTTTTCTGCCCCAAAAGCCGCCATGCCGCCTTTGGCTTACTTCCCGCCACCCTGCTTTTCCCGATGCCCTTCCCTTTCCTGCGCACCGTGGGCTGCCAGCTCCACCGCCTGCGTCGCCCAAACGCGCGCCTGTGCGTCGGCCTGCAGAATCTGCTCGAGCGTGGGGTTTTCCCTGTTCTCATGGACGTCGAGCAGGCGGGCGCACAGCCCTTCAATTTCCAAAAAGGAAATGCGCTGCTCCAAAAAGGCGTAGACGGCAACCTCTCCCGCCGCGCTGAGCGCCGCAGGAGCGGTGCCCCCCATCTCAAAAGCCCTGGCGCACAGCGCAAGACAGCCGAAGGCCTCGGTGTCCGGCTTTGTAAAGGTGAGGGCCATGCCGGAGGAAAAGTCCAGGGCGGGCGCCTGCATGGGGAGGCGCTGAGGGTAGGTCAGCGCAAACTGAATGGGGATGCGCATGTCCGGCGTGCCGAGCTGCGCAATGACGGCGTGGTCTTCAAACTCCACCATGGAGTGAACGATGCTCTGGCGGTGGATAAGCACCTCAATCTTGTTGATGGGCAGGTCAAACAGCCATGCGGCCTCAATGCACTCCAGGCCCTTGTTCATGAGCGTGGCGCTGTCGATGGTGATTTTGGGGCCCATGCTCCAGGAGGGGTGGGCCAGCGCCTGCTGCCGCGTGACGTGGGCCAGCTCGGTGCGTGTTTTTCCAAAAAAGGGGCCGCCCGAGCAGGTCAGAAGAATCCTTGAAACCGCGCTGCCGCCCCGTGAGAGCAGACACTGGAAAATGGCGCTGTGCTCGCTGTCCACCGGCAGGATTTCGGCGCCGCACTGCTTTGCAAGCGGCATGACAACGCTGCCGGCCGCCACCAGCACCTCCTTGTTTGCCAGCGCCACGCGGCAGCCTCTGCGAATGGCCTCTACGGTGGGACGGATTCCTGCCGCCCCCACAATGGCGCTGACAACCGTTGCGGCGTCAAGCCGGGCCGCCGCCAGCAGCCCCTGCTCCCCCGTTTCAACCCGGATGCCGGTTCCAAACAGGCGCTCACGCAATTCCTTTGCGGCGTCCTCCCCGGCCATAGCCACAAGCTCCGGCGAAAACTCGCGCGCAAGGCGCTCCATCAAATCCACATTGCGGTTGCCCGTCAGCGCACGCACACAAAGGCGCAGGCTGCGGGCAACGTCGAGTGTCTGCCGGCCGATTGAGCCGGTCGCTCCCAAAACGGAAATGTCTTTTTCCACGGGTATTCCCCCTTTGCTGCAAGGCCCTTCACCCGGCAAGGGGCAGCGCCTGTGCCAGCAGATACAGCATGGGCGCCACAAGGGCAAACGAATCAAACCGGTCGTACATGCCGCCGTGGCCCGGGATAAGGCGGCTGAAATCCTTGACGCCAAACAGGCGCTTGACGGCGGAGGCCAGCAAATCCCCCACCTGTCCCGCCACCGACACCAGCAGCCCTGCCGCCGCCATGAGCGGCAGGGAAAAGGAGGTGTCGGCAAGGGTGTTGAGCAGCTGCGCAAGCGCCGCGTAGACCACCGCCGTTGCCAGCAGCGAGCCCACGCATCCCTCCACCGTCTTGTTGGGCGAAACGCGCACCTTGAACTTGTGGCGTCCGAACAGGCGTCCGCACACCTGGGCGCAGGTGTCTGCCGACCAGGTGCCCACAAAGGTGAAAATGAGCAGCCACAGTCCATGCTCCAGGCGGCGCGTGAGAACGGGGACGGCAAAGCAGGCCCCGAGCAGCAGCGTCATCGCCATGCAGTAAAGGGCGTTGAGCAGCCCCAGGCTGTTGTAGTGAAACAGGTAGAGCAGCAGGGCTGCAACCAGGTAGACATAGCACAGCGCCTCCACCCAAAACCCCCCTGCGCAGGCCGCAAAGGGCAGACAGCCGGCCAGCAGCAGGCCGGCCGGCAGCAGCAGCTTTGCCTCGGCAAAGCCCGACACATGCAGCGCCTCATAGACGCACCGCATGGCAATCAGCGCCATTACCACGGGCAGGGCCAGGGTGTGGGAATAGTAAAACAGGGGCAGCGCCAGCAAAAAATAGGCCGCTCCCGAAAAAAACTTCGCGTTGAACATGCGCGCTTCCTCCTGCTGCGGCTATTTGACGGCGCCAAATCGCCGGTCTCTCCCGGCAAAGGCCTCAAGAGCCCTGTCGAGCTCGTCTGTCGTAAAATCGGGCCACAGCAAATCCGAAAAGTAAAACTCGCTGTAGGAGCACTGCCACAGCAGAAATCCCGACAGCCGAAACTCTCCCGACGTGCGGATGATGAGCTCGGGGTCTGGCTGCCCCGCCGTATAGAGATGCGCCTCCAGGTCGCTTTCGGTGATGGGCCCCTGCTTCTCGGCAAAGGCGGCGTTGGCCGCCATGACCAGCTCGGCCCTTCCGCCGTAGTTGATGGCCAGATTGGCCACCAGTGCGTCGGGGCCGGGGTTCATGCTCTGCACCTCGTCGATGAGCTGACGGAACTCCCCGTCAAACACCGAGAGGTCCCCCAGCACCTGGATGTGGATGTTGCGGGTGCGCAGCTCCTGACGCGCCTCAATCAGATAGTCGTGAAAGAGCTGCATGATGGCGTCCACCTCTTCCTTGGGACGCTTCCAGTTCTCGGTGGAAAAAGCGTAGACCGTCAGATATTTGATGCCAATTTCCTGACAGTATGACGCAATCTCCCGAAATTTTTTGGCTCCCTCGCGGTGCCCCACCGTCCGGGGCAGGCCGCGCGACGTCGCCCATCGGCCGTTGCCGTCCATAATAATGGCAATATGAGCCGGGACCCGGCTCATATTGCCATCACGCTGCCGCACGGCAGCTTTTTTTGCTTCTTTTTTTCTGAACATCAGGCGCACCTTTCCCTTTTTCAGCACGCATTTTTCAAAGGCCGCAGTCAGACCCGGCATGGGCCCCTTCCAGGGCGGCCCATCTGCCGCAAAAGCTCAGCTCCCGGCCTTTTTAGAGGGCATAAAAAGCCCTTTCGCGTCAGCCCGGAATCCCTTTTTACAATCAGACCTCGAGGATTTCCTTTTCCTTGGCTGCGGCAATCTCATCAATCTTTTTAATGCTCTTGTCGGTGAGCTCCTGCAAATCCTTCTCGGCGTTTTTCAAATCGTCTTCGGTGATCTCGGATTTCTTCTGCTGCTTTTTGAAGGTGTCAATGGCGTCGCGGCGGATGTTGCGCACGGCAACCTTGCTGTCCTCCGCCGTCTTTTTGACCTGCTTGGCAAGCTCCTTGCGGCGCTCCTCGGTGAGCGGCGGGAAAATCAGCCGGATGGTGCGGCCGTCATTTTGCGGGTTGATCCCAATGTCGGAAGCCAGAATGGCCTTTTCAATGGCCTTGAGCGTGGACGCGTCATAGGGGCTGATGGCCAGGGTGCGCGCCTCCGTCACAGATACAGACGCCAGCTGGTTGATGGGCGTGGCCGCCCCGTAGTAGTCCACCGAAAGGCGATCCAGCACAGAGGGGTTGGCCCGTCCCGCGCGCAGGGTTTTGTATTCCGCTTCCAAAACGGCGATGGCCTTTTTCATTTTTTCGTCGTATTCGCGATACATCTCTTTCATGTTACTGCCTCCATACGTCTGTCATAATACGAATTGATGTAGAAATCCGTGCGATGGGGGTTGATTTCAGCCTGTCACCACGCTGCCGACAGGCTGGCCGCACACCACCTTGAGCAGGTTGTCGAGCGGGTCCATGGCGAACACGCGAATGGTGATGTGATTGTCCATACAAAGGGCCATTGCCGTGGCGTCCATCACGCCAAGACGGCGATAAAGCGCCTCGCTGCAAGTGATTTCCGGCAAAAACACCGCCGCCTTGTCCTTCTTGGGGTCGGCGGTATACACCCCGTCAATGGTCTTGGCCATCAAAATTGCATCCACTTCCAGCTCCGCCGCCCGCAGCGCGGCCGCCGAGTCGGTCGTG
>DVNV01000081.1 GCA_018714125.1 Candidatus Galloscillospira excrementipullorum | reverse complement strand
AAAGACAGGTACGGCCACGGGGGGCAGGGTGCAAAGCACCCTGCCCCCCGTGGCCGTACCCGCCCCTGAGGGCGGCCACCGGCGGGGAATCCCTGCCGGCGGCCGCCCTCAGGGGCCCTCGCGGGCACCCCGCCTTTGCGCCGGTTTTGCTATCTTTCGGGGACAATTTCAATCCAGTAGCCGTCGGGGTCGCTGATGAAATAGATGCCCATGGCCTCGTTTTCGTAGCAGATGGCCCCCATCTGCTCGTGCAGCCGGTGGGCCTCCTGCATGTCGGGCACCGACATGGCCAGGTGATACTCCCCCTCCCCCAAATCGTAGGGCTTTGTGCGGTCCTTCAGCCAGGTCAGCTCGAGACGAAAGTCGCTCTGCCCGTCGCCCAGGAAGACGAGCTTAAAGGAGCCGTCGGCTGCGGTTTTCTCCGAGAGGGGGTGAAGCCCGAGCGCCTTGTCGTAAAAGGCAAGGCTTTTTTCAAGGTCGAGCACGTTGAAGTTGAAATGGTTGAATTTCATGGAAAGAGGCCTCCTGTGGTTGAATTTGGGAAGGACTGCGCCTAGTCCAGAATGTGCACCCCGCCGACAAGCTCCTGCTCAAAGGCTTCGCGGTGGTGCTTCGTGTAAATGCCGGGCAGTCCGCCGGTGTGCAGGAAAATCACCTGTTCGCCGCGCTGCAGCCTGCCCTCTTTGACCATGTCAATCACGCCGGCAAAGGCCTTGCCGGTGTAGCAGGGGTCGAGGATGACGGCCTCCTTTCGGGCCATGAGGTAAATGGCCTGCCGCACCTCGGGGCTGGGGTTGTTGTAACCCCCACGGGTGTAGTCCGTCTGCACGTCAAACTCGTCGGCCGAGGCCGTGCAGTCGAGGCCCCAGGCCGCCTTTGCCTGCTCAAAATAGGCCAAAAGGCGCTGCTCAAGCCCGGGCTCCTGCGGCATGATGGAAATGCCGGTCAGACGCAGGGGAGAGCGCTCGTTTTTGAGGCCGCAGAACAGCCCCATGTAAGTGCCCATGCTGCCCACGCTGCACACCACCCGCGCGCCCGGAATGCCCTGCGCAAGGGCCTGCCCCGTCAGCTCGACGGCACACTCATAGTATCCCAGCAGGCCCAGCGTGTTGCTGCCCCCGATGGGGATTTCATAGACCTTCTCCCCTTGCGCCTCATACCGGCCCTTCACCTGCGCCACCACCTGCGCATACTGCTCGGCGGCAGGGCGCCCGTCGTCTTTTTTGAGCACCACCTCGGCACCCATGAGACGGTCGAGCAGGATGTTGGCCGAGACCTCCCCGGGATAGTCGTCCAGACAGACGATGACGCACTTCATGCCGTATTTTGCCGCCACGGCCGCCGTCAGGCGCCCGTGGTTGGTCTGCGCGCCGCCCATGGTGAGCAGCGTGGTGGCGCCCTGACGCTTCGCGTCGGCAAGCAGATACTCGAGCTTGCGCAGCTTGTTGCCGCCCACGCCCAGATTGGTCAAGTCGTCGCGCTTGATGTAAAAGTCAAGGCCAAGCTCCTCCGAGATGCGAGGCAGCCGTTCCAAGGGGGTGGGAGTGTTCAAGAAAGAGACCTTCTCCTGTCCGAAAAGCATGGCGTTCCCTCCTGTTTTGCAAAAAATTTGCCCCCGGGGCTTGTTTTTTTTTGGCAGTTTCAGTATACCACAGGGAAAAACGGAAAAAAAGTGCATCCTAAAGAAAGAGAGAAGACACCGGTGCTTTTGCACAAAAACAGGGGAATTTTGTGCCCGATGTATACAAAAAAAGGGACGGGCCTTGACAAAACAGTTTCGTAACTGATAAAGTTACAGTAAAGGGAGGCCCGGCGGGCACATGGCTTTCAAACCGGAAACCCATGAGAGGAACGTTTTTTCAAAGACAAGGAGGAGACAACATGGCCATTCAGACATTGACAAAGGAAAACTTCACCAAAGAGGTGCGCCAGGCAAGCGGCCCGGTGCTGGTGGACTTTTGGGCGCCCTGGTGCGGCTACTGCCGCCGCCTGTCCCCGGCGCTGGACGCCCTGGCCCAGGAGTTTGAGGGAAAGCTTGACCTTGGCAAGGTGGACGTTGACGAGCAGCCCGAGCTGTCGGACGAATTTGAGATTATGACACTGCCCAGCCTTGTGCTGTTCCAAAACGGGCAGGCTTCGGAGCCGCTTGTCAATCCGGCCTCCAAGGGGGAGATTGAGAGCTGGCTGGAGCAGCAGGGCGTCAGGTAGGAAAGAGGGCTGCGGAAAGAGCGGGGAGGGTGCCTCCCCGCAGGACGGAAGGGGCGGCAGAGCCGCCGGTGTGAAAGGGGAAAAACGATGCTGCTTGAGGGAAAGGTGGCCATTGTGACGGGGGCATCCCGGGGAATCGGGTTTGCCGTGGCAAAGGCGTATGCGTGCGAGGGCGCGCGCGTGGCCGTGTGCGGGAGCCGGGAAGAGACGGCGCAAAAGGCCGTGCAGGAGCTTCAAAAGCTGTGCCCCGGGGCGCAGCTTCTCCCCGTTGGGGTGGACGTGTCGGACGGTGAGGCCATCCGCACCATGGTGGCCCGGGTGATGGAGCGCTGGGGGAAAATCGACATTCTGGTCAACAACGCCGGCATCACCGGGGCAAAGCCCATTTTCGACATGACCGACGAGGACTTCGAGAGCATGATTGACATCAACCTCACGGGGCCCTTCAAGTGCACCAGGGAGGTGGCAAAGGTCATGAAGCAGACCGGCGGCTGCATCATCAACACCAGCTCCCTGGTGGGCACCTACGCCAGCCGCATGCAGACGGCCTATGTGGCCTCCAAGTTCGGTATCAACGGCCTGACCAAGGCCTGCGCCAGGGAGCTGGGGCCCTATGGCATCCGCGTCAACGCGGTGGCGCCCGGCGTGGTGCAGACCGACATGGTGGCGCAGTCGGTCGACGGGCAGATGCTCGCGGCGCTCAAGGGCATGACGCCGCTTGGCCGCGTGGCGCAGCCGGACGAGCTGGCGGGGGCCTATGTCTATCTGGCCTCCGACGCCGCCTCCTTTACGACGGGCGCCATTCTGGCGGTCGACGGCGGCATCGTGATGTGAGCCCCCTGCAAGACGGTTTTGGGAGGGAAAAGACATGCAGGACAACCATGTGGACGTGGCAATCGTGGGCGGCGGCCCGGGCGGCTATACGGCGGCGCTCTACTGCGCCAGGGCCGGGCTTGAAACGCTGGTGCTTGAAAAGCTGTCGGCCGGGGGGCAGATGGCCACCACCAGCCAGGTCGAAAACTACCCCGGCTTTGACGAGGGCATCGACGGCTTTGAGCTGGCCGAAAAAATGCAGCGCGGGGCGCAGCGCTTCGGCGCGCGCACGCTGCTTGCCGAGGTGACGGGGCTTGATTTGAAGAGCAGCCCCAAGGTGCTCGAGACCAGCGCCGGCAGGGTGACGGCCTTTGCCGTGATTTTGGCCACGGGGGCCTCGCCGCGCGCGCTGGGCGTGCAGCGCGAGGACTTCTTCAGAGGGCGGGGCGTGGCCTACTGCGCCACCTGCGACGGCATGATGTACCGGGGCAAGACGGTGGTCGTGGTGGGCGGAGGCAACTCGGCGGCCGAGGACGCGCGCTATCTGACGCGCATCTGCCGCAAGGTCTACCTCGTGCACCGCAGGGACACGCTGCGCGCCTCAAAGAGCTACCTTAACGCGCTGGAGGGCGCAGACAACCTGGAATTTGTGTGGAATGCCACGGTGACGGCGCTGCAGGGGGAAAAGCGCCTGAGCGGCGTGACGGTGCGCGACACCGTCACGGGCGAGCTGCGCGACATCGCCTGCGACGGGCTGTTTGTGGCCATCGGCCGCGAGCCCAACACGGCGCTGTTCCGGGACATGCTGCCGCTTGACGGGCAGGGATATCTCATTGCCGACGAGACTACGAAAACGGCGCTGCCCGGCGTCTTTGCCGTGGGGGACGTGCGCCAAAAGCCGCTGCGCCAGATTGTCACGGCGGCGGCCGACGGGGCGACGGCCTCCAAATTCGTGGAGGAATATCTGCAAGAGCAGGGGGAATCGGTGTGACGGCGGAATTTACCGTGGCGGTGCACGCGCTGGTCTACCTGCACCACCGGGGAGGCTGGCTGTCGAGCGAGGAGCTGGCCCAAAATGTGTGCACCAATCCGGCGCGCATCCGAAAGATCATGGCAAAGCTCAAGAAGGCGGGGCTGGTGCAGGCCCATGAGGGCCGCGTGAAGGGCGGCTACGCCTGCGTGCAGCGCGCGCCCGACATCTCGCTCGACGAGGTCTTTGCCGCCGTGGACGACAGGGTGGTCAAGAGCGCGTGGCGCTCGGGCGGGCCCGAGATGCCCTGCCTGATTGCCTCGGGCATGGCGGCCGTGATGGACGGGCTCTACGACGAGCTCGACGCCCTGTGCAGGCAAAAGCTCGCGCAGGTGACGCTGGGGGACGTGGAAAAAAGGCTTTGCCTTGCCGGGAGGGAAGACGGCTGACGGCCCCGTTTTTTCCTTGAAAGGGCATGCAAAAGGGAGAATGTTTTTGCCCTGTCTGCCGTATGATGCTTTGAAGGGCAGGGCAACATTTTTGGACAACAAGATGCAGGAGGGATTTGGGTATGGCATTGATGGATAAGGTGTCTGAATTTGCAAAAAACGCGTCGGACAAGACGGTCGTGATGTTTGAAACGGCCAAGCTCAATTCAAAAATCAGCGCGCAGGAAAAAACCATCGCCGCGCTGACCATGCGCCTGGGAGAGTATTTTCTTGCCCAGTGCGACGCGGGGCTTGTCGTGATGGAGGGGGAAGCGGCGGAAATCTGCGCCGAAATTTCGGCCTGCAGGGAGACCATTGCCGAGCTGCAGGAGGAAATTTCGGCCGTGCGCGCGGCAAGGGACTTTGACGAGTCGGAAACGGGAGTCAAGTTTTGCCCAAGCTGCGGCGAGGCGCTGACCACTGAGGCGAAATTTTGCCCAAGGTGCGGTGCAAAGCAGGAGTAGTGCCGCAGGCCCAAAAAGGAAAAGGGCGCT
>DVNV01000007.1 GCA_018714125.1 Candidatus Galloscillospira excrementipullorum | reverse complement strand
GCTACCTCGACCTTGGCAAGGTCGCGCTCTACCAGATGAGCTACATCCGCTTATGGTGCCTCCGGGCGGAATCGAACCACCGACACGGGGATTTTCAGTCCCCTGCTCTACCAACTGAGCTACAGAGGCATGCGCCGATTCCCCTCCCGGAAAACCGGCATCGTTTGGCGACCCAGAACGGGCTCGAACCGTCGACCTCCAGCGTGACAGGCTGGCGTTCTAACCAACTGAACTACTGGGCCATATCGGGAGCGTTTGCCCCCATCCGCTTTGCGCGGCAAAATTTATTCTACAGGATTGGACGCACTTTGTCAAGCCGTTGCGGAAAAATATCTTCTTATCCTTGCTTTTGCGCCATATCGCGCAGGCCTTTTGCCAGGTTCCGCAGCTCTTCTGCGGAAAAACAGTATTTTTTCGGGCAAAAGTGACAGCCGACCTCGGTCGTCTCCTGTTCACCCGCAAGCGTCTCAAGCTCGTCTGGCCCCATGGAGATCAGCACACGCTCCACTCTCTCCCTGCTGCAGTCGCAGCGATAGCACTTCTCTCCCCGCTCGAGAACTTCTACCTCAAACTCCTCGAGCAGCCGCCGCAGGATGTCCTCGGGCGACAGGCCCTGCTCCAGCAGCTCTGTCACGGGCGCCGTATGGGCAATGGCCCACTCCAGCTTGGTGATGGTCAGCTCGTCGGCCCCCGGCATGAGCTGGATCAAAAATCCGCCCGCCTTTTTGACGCTCCAGTCCCTGTCCACCAGAACCCCCAGCGCCACGGCGGAGGGCGTCTGCTCGCTGACCATGAGGTAGTGGGTCACATCCTCTGCAATCTCTCCCGAGACAATCGGAGTCCGGCCGATGTAGGGCTCCTTGAGATTCAAATCCTTGATGACGGTCAAGGTCCCCTCCCGGCCGATGGCTCCCGCCACGTCGAGCTTGCCCTTTTCGTTGAGCGGCAAATCCACATCGGGATTGCCCGGATAGCCGCGCACGTTGCCCGCAGCGTCGGACACCGTCATGATGCCGCCGGCAGGCCCGTCCCCCTTGATTTGAAGCGTCAGCGTGTCCCGGGGGGACTTGAGCAGGCTGCCCAGCATGGAGGCCGCCGTCAGCGTGCGGCCCAGCGCCGCGGTCATCACCGGGGTGGTCTGGTGAATGCGGCGCGCCTGCTCCACGATGTCCGTCGAGTCCAGTGCAAGCGCGCGCACCATCTTGTCCTTTGTCAGCACCTTGCAGAAATTGTCCATGGTATCGTCCTTCCTGTTTTTTTGAAAAAGCCCTTCCTGCCGCCTGCAGCGCAGCGCAAGGGGCCAAAGAAGCCCCTCTCACAAAACGCGTCACTGGTTTGGGGCATGTCTCCCCTTGCGCGTCACAAAGTAAATTCTCTGCTCCTCGTCGCAGGCCGGCTCCTGCATCCTGCCGTCCCCATACACCGCCAAAAGCTCCAGCCCACTGCGCTCCACCATGCCGCACAGCTGCTCTTTGGTGTAGGCCCTCTCGCTCATGCACTCCTCCTCCCGGCGGTAGCTCCCGTCGGGATTGGGGAAAAAGAAGGTCAGCAAAAAGTCGCATATGCCGGCCCTCTTGTCATACTCGTTCTCCCAGACCAAAAACACCTCGTCGGTGTCATACACAAAGGCCTTCTGGTTGAGGATGTGTTCAAATTTATACGGGGTGTTGACATCAAAGATAAACAGCCCCCCGCTCGACAAAAACAAGTTGACGCGGGAGAACATCTGCTGCACCGCCCGCGCGTCTGGCAGCGCATTGACACCGTCCAGCGCACAGATTGCCGCGTCCACCGTGCCAAACAGGTCAAGCTCGGTCATGTCCTGGCACAGCAGCAGCGTGTCGAGGCCCGCCTTTTCCCTTGCAATTGCCAGCATCTCGGGCGAGATATCCACGCCGATGACCTGCCGCCCCTCCTCCAGAAAAGGCAGCAGATTCCCCGTTCCGCAGCCCAGGTCGAGCACAATTTGCGGGTCCTGCCCAAATTGCCGCCAAATGGCCTTGTAAAACTCCGCCATGGCGGGATAATCCGCCCCCACAAGGGCGTCGTAGCACTGCGATAAGACGGAATACACGTTCCATCCCCCTTTTGCCGGCCTAGATTCTCACGTCGAGCACGGGGACGTTTTGCCGGTAAAATTCGTCAAAGCGCCCCTCGTCGAGCGCAGCCCTGATGCGCTCCGTCAGGGTGTTGTAAAAATACAGGTTGTGCATCACGCAAAGCCGCATGCCCAGCATCTCCCCGGCCCGCAGCAGGTGGCGCAGGTAGGCCCTCGAATAACGGCGGCAGACCGGGCAGTCGCACTGCGCATCAATGGGACCGTCGTCGCGCGCGTAGCGCGCGTTGTTCAGGTTGATGACGCCGTTCCAGGTGTTCAGATGCCCGTGCCGCGCGTTGCGGCTGGGCATGACGCAGTCGAAAAAGTCCACGCCCCTGGCCACGCCCTCCAGAATGTTGACCGGCGTGCCCACCCCCATGAGGTAGCGCGGCTTGTCTTTTGGCATGTAAGGCTCCACATGCTCGATGATGTCATACATGACGGGGGCGGGTTCTCCCACGGCAAGGCCTCCGATGGCAAATCCCTCGCAGTCAAGCTGCACAAGCTGCTTCATGTGCTCTACACGCAGGTCGGCATAGGTGCCGCCCTGGTTGATGCCAAACAGCATCTGGGAGGGGTTGACCGCCCCGCCCGACCGGTTGAGCCTGGTCAGCTCCTCACGGCAGCGCACCGCCCAGCGCTGCGTCCTGGCGCAGGAGGCTGCGACATACTCCTTTGGCGAGGGGTTTTTAACGCACTCGTCAAAAGCCATGGCAATGGTGGAACCCAGGTTGGACTGGATGCGCATGCTCTCCTCCGGGCCCATGAAGATGCGGCGCCCGTCTATGTGGGAGGAAAACTGCACCCCCTGCTCGGTGATTTGCCGCAGCGCGGCCAGCGAAAAGACCTGAAAGCCGCCGCTGTCGGTCAGCACGGGGCCCTGCCATCCCATAAAGGCGCGCAGCCCCCCCATCTCGGCCACCAGCTCGTCGCCCGGACGCAGGTGCAGATGATAGGTGTTGCACAGCTCCACTTGACACTTGAGCTGCGCCAAATCAAAGCTCGACAAGGCCCCCTTGATGGCCGCAACGGTGGCCACATTCATAAAAACCGGCGTCTCCACGGTGCCGTGCACCGTTTGGAACCTGCCGCGCCGGGCCGCGCCCTGCGTTTTGATGAGGGTAAACATACTTTTTCCTCCACACACGTTTTGAAGCCCTTTTGCCCGCTCCGGCAAAACAGCAGACAAGCATGAAAAGGCCTTCCCCTTTTCATGCTTGCGCACAGGCCGGCACTCCGGCACCTTTCACCTCTTGCTCATCGGATGAGCATGGCATCGCCAAACGAAAAGAAGCGATAGCGCATCTCCACCGCCTGCCGGTAGGCCTCGAGGATGTGCTCCCTGCCCGCCAGCGCCGAGACCAGCATGAGCAGAGTGGACTCGGGCAGATGAAAATTGGTGATAAGAGCGTCGACAATCTGAAACTCATAGGGCGGATAGATAAAAATGTCGGTGTCACGGGTACCCGCCAGCAGCCTGCCATCTTTGGCCATGGATTCCAGCGTGCGGCAGCTCGTTGTGCCCACCGAAACAACGCGGCCGCCCCGCCGCTTGGTCTCGTTGACGGCGTCGGCCGTCTCCTGAGAAACGCAGCACCACTCCGAGTGCATGTGGTGCTGCGTAACGTCTTCCACCTTTACAGGACGGAAGGTGCCCAGCCCGACATGCAGCGTCACTCTGGCAACGCCGATACCCTTTTGCTGCACCTCTTCGAGCAGCTCCGGCGTAAAATGCAGGCCGGCCGTCGGCGCGGCGGCGGAGCCCCGGTGCTCGGCATAGACCGTCTGATAGCGTTCGTTTTCGCGCAGAGGCTCATGAATGTAGGGCGGCAGGGGCATCTGCCCGATTTTGTCGAGCACCTCGAAGAAATTGCCCTCACATTGGAAGCGGACCAGGCGCAGGCCGCCCTCCAGCGTATCGAGCACCTCGCCCGTCAGGCCCTCCCCAAAGGAGAACACCGTGCCGGGCCGCGCCTTTTTCCCAGGGCGCACCATGGTCTCCCACAGGCAAAGCCCGCGCTCGCGCAGCAGCAGAAATTCCACTTCGGCCGGCCCGCTCTCCCGGCGTCCGAACAGGCGCGCCGGGATGACGCGCGAATCGTTGAGCACCAGCAAGTCCCCCGGTGAGAGCTCCTGCGCGATGTCGTAAAAATGGCGGTGTTTTGTCTGCCCCGTCGTTTTGTCGAGCACCAGCAGCCGGGAGGCGTCGCGCCGCTCAAGAGGCGTCTGCGCGATGAGCTCTTCCGGCAAATCAAAGGAAAAATCGCTTGTCTTCAAGGCGCCTTACCCCATTTCTGTTAAACGCCGAATTTCCACTCCGGTGAAGTAATGCAAAATAATATCGCGATAGGAATAGCCCTGTTCGGCCATTCCCTTGGCGCCAAACTGGCTCATGCCCACGTTGTGCCCAAGGCCGGAACCCGAAAAGGTCAGCGTGCCGTCGCTGTTTTCGCTGCGCTGCACCTGCTGCACGCCCTGCGCCGTAATGACATACGGGATGGAGGGCGTCTGCACCAGCACGTCGTCGGCCGTGATGGCCGTGAGGGTTCCGGAGGGCAGCTTCTCCCCATCGTTGACATAAAGGGAGAGCCCTCCTGAAAGAATGTCAAATCTCGGGCTTTTGACAAGGCTTGCGAGCTTGATGCGCACATTGTCGCACCCTGAAATGGTGTAGGTCTTGCCGTTTTCCCCCACAAAGGTCACGGCATACACATTGTGGGCAGGCTCGGTGTAGGTCGAGACATAACAGTCGGCCACCCTGTCGATGCCGGTATTCCAGGAGGAGATGAGCTGCGTCAGCTCGTCAAGCGTGACGGTTTCCGAGAAATGCGTGATGGCGTCCTGGTCCTCATAGGGGTCGGGCACGGCGGCGCAATAGGGGGCGTCGTCGCCGCCCCAGACGTTTTTGGCCGACTCGGTGTAGCCTCCCGAGGAGGAGAAGTAGTAGGTGCTCACCACCTTGCCCTGATAGGTCACGATCTCGTTTTTGGTCTCCTCTACCGCCTGCCTGACAAGCTCGGTCTCCTTGGCGGTTCCGTAATAGACCTGGCAGTGGGTGCTGTTGCAGATGTCGTAGTTGCTGTGCCTGCCGAGGTTGTAGAGCACATAGGAGCGCGCGCACAGCGCCTGGGCCTTGAGGGCTTCCAGAGGCCAGTCGCCGTTCATTTCGTAGGGGAGCACACCCTTTAAGTAGTCCGAGAGCGGAAGAGTGTTGAGAAAGGTGATGTCACCGCCCGACAGACGGCGAAATTCAAAGGCGCCGTTGTAGTAATACAGGCTGTTCTTGAGCGTCTGCCCCTCTCCGGCCGCCTTGACGGCGGGCCAGCAGCCCTGCGGCGCGGCAATTTCGGCCGCGATGTAAAAGTCGTTGAGGTCGACAACCGTAATCACGTCGCTCTCCCCGCCCACAGGCGTCACCGAGTCGCCCATGGTATACTGCATGATGTTCTGGACGTCCTCGCTTGCATACTCAAGGGCGGAATAGTGCTCGATGCAGACGCGGAAAACGCCGCGCAGGTAGGCAGGGAAAATCTCTCCTGAATACCCCTGGTCCCGCACCTGCGCAATGTAATCTTGCGCCTGCTCAATGCTGTCGAAGTCGCGCTCGACCTCCAGATGGTAGGGCTTGAACACGATGTCCCCGCCCGAAGACGAAGAGGTCACGGTGCGGCCGCTGGTGTAGAGCATGGTGTCGGTACAGAAGGCGACGTAGCGGTTGGAGAGAGTGCCAACCTCGTAAAACTCGTCTCCTTCAAAGTATCCGATGATGTAGCCCTTGTCAGCAAGGGCATTAAAGGCAGGCTGCGCCCCTCTGCTGTAAGAAAGGCCCACACGGATCACCGTATCGTCGTCATACGCCTGTGCCATGGGGCACAGTGCCAGTGCCAGCAGCAAGGCAAACGAAGCGGCCGCCAGGATTTTTTTGGCTCGCCCTGCATTGCTCATGTTGTTCCTCCTACTCTTCAAGTCATGCCCTTATCCTGTCTGCCCGAAGGCGCAGGCTTTTTTTCATATCTTCACTGGTTGATTCGGGTGGTCAGCAGCGTAACGCACCACACGGGCAGCGCCCAGGCCAGCTCAAAGAGCATGATGCCCGTAAGCCCCAGGGCACGGATGGCGCCCGTCTGCAGCAAGACGCCGCACAGCGTGGCACCGGCCGCCACCGCCAGCACCACCACCGCACTGCCGATGCGCATGGCCGTGCGCAGCTGCGACGCGGCCAGCAGGCTCCAGGCCATCGACAGGGGGTTGTCCGAAATGCTGACCGCCATGACCTCTGTCTGCTCATGCGGACGGCGCAGCAGCTCCTCCCGCTCTCCGGGAGAGATGGTGCGCACGCTGC
Source organism: Candidatus Galloscillospira excrementipullorum (assembly GCA_018714125.1). Lineage (GTDB taxonomy): Bacteria > Bacillota > Clostridia > Oscillospirales > Feifaniaceae > Galloscillospira > Galloscillospira excrementipullorum. The sequence goes on along the minus strand of DVNV01000007.1, from coordinate 39,963 downwards.
CCGCGTCGAGCAGGGCAATCCATTCGGCAAGCTCCCCCGTCATGAGCGGGTCCATGGTTGAAAGCAGCAGCCCGACCCCGGCCTTGGTCAGCCTCGAGAGCATGCGGGCGTTGGCCGGGGCAATGGTGTAATCCACCGAAAAGACCGCAGCCATGTGGCCGCCGCACGCCAGATACAAGGGTACCCGTCCGTTTTTCTCGATGACGGGGGCCACATCGTCGCGCGGCACATGAATCATGTTTTGCTTCATAAACTGCTCGTTGCCGAGCATGGCCACCGTGCCGCCCACAAAGGCCGACAGGCCGCCCCCCTCCAGATACTTGATTTCCGTCAGGTTCATCAGGCGGTCGGCCCGGTTGTCCAGCATGGCCAGCAGAGCGTGCTCCACCGGCAGCTTGAGAATGTGCGCTAAGCTGGCCGTGACCAGCACGCTCTCCTCCAGGGAGTGGCCGTTGTAGAGCTTGACCCCCGTGATAATGGGCATCTGACTGCCGAAAAATTCATCGTCGGTCAGCAGCACCTCATGCAGCGACGAGAGCTGCTTGGCAGCCTCACAGCCCGCCAGCGTCGAGCCACGGCGGCGCAGCGTGCCGGAAAGCCTTGCATAGGGCGCGTCGTAGGCGCGCAGCAGGGAGAAGGGCGTCACGGCGCCAAAGGCGCACAGCAAAACCGTGAGCGTGGGCATGGGCTGTGACGACTGCCGATTGAGCAGAAGATACAGCACGCCAAGCAGTGCCCCCGCCGGCAGCAGCAGGCAGGACAGCTTGTCCACGTCGGACAGGGCAAACAGACGGGTAAAATATCCCTCAAAGGAGGTGCGCTGCTCGCTGACAAGCACCCGCAGGGGCGGCTCGTCCCCGGTCTGCAAAACGGCGGGCACCCACTTTTTCCTGGAGGAGCGCACCAGGCGTCCGTCGGCAGCAGCCTTCCTGAGCAGCGCACGGCGGTTGCACAGCGCCGCAAAGAGCAGCAGCGAGGGATAGAGCGTGACAATCGCGCCGCCAGAGGCCCCGTCAATGCCCGTTTGCAGCAGGCACAGCAGGCAGACCAGCAGCACCAGGTTGCAGGTCGAGGGACGGCGCTGACGCCATTCGTCGGCCGCACCCAGCACCACCTCCATGCCAAGCACCATCTGCACCGCAAGCAGGCCAAAGGCAATCCAGGCCATCCTTGCATGGGAACCCAAAAACTCCGGAACCCCGGTGAAGGCAAAGACCAGCGCGCTCAACTGCGCAAGCAGCAGCAGTGCCGAGCACCTGACCATCAGCGAGGCCGCCTTGGCCCGCTTGAGCAGCGCCTTGACGGGGCCCTTCCCGGGCTGCTCGTCAAGCGGATGGGGCCGAGGCGCCCCCTTTTCCCGCACCTCGTCTTGCGGCTCCTCTTCAAACAGGGGGTCGAGCAGCGAGGGTTTTTTGCCCCGCCCGGCAGAGTCCCCCTCCCGGGCAGGCTCCCCCTGCCCGGCGGGCTCCCTGCTGTCAATCAGCTTTCTCCCCTTGCCGGACGCCTTGCCCTTGGACGAAGGCTGTGCATCCCGGGGTGCAACGGCCTGCGCCTCGGGCTCGGCGGGAATGTCGCCTGTGATGTATTGTTCCAGTGTCAGCGCCGGGGCCTCCCCCTGCTGCTCACCGTCTTGCCCGGGCTGGGCGGATTTTCCGATTTGATAAACCTCCTCGGGCAGCGTGACCACAAACTTCTGGTGCTGCTCTTCCACCGGCATGCCGTCTTGCTCAATTTCCTGCTCTTCAAAGCGCGTTTGAACAAACGAGCGCACCTGGGCAATCTTGGCCGGACGCCGGGGCGCGCGGCGGCCCTTTTCAGGCTCTTCGCCGTCCCTGTGCGCCTCGCCCGCTTCGCCGTCCTGCCTGCGGTGCGCCGCACCCTCCTTGTGAAGGTGCAGCACCACGCCCTTTTCGTCCGCCTCAGGCGCCCCGCCTTCAGGGGCCGCATCGCCTGAGCCGCCGTCCGGCGGCTGCTGCAGGTCCGTGGCCGGCTCTTGTTCCCTTTCGGCCTTTTGCTCCCCTTCCGGGCCCTCCTGCCGCTCTTGGGGGGAGGCGTTCTTCTCTTTGGGTCCGTCTGCCTGCATCTGCTGCGCGCCGGCATTTGGCGCCTCCTGCTGCTGCCGGGGCTTTGCTTCGTCCGGCTCTTCCGGCCCGTCCCGGCCCTCTTCGCCGTGCGTTTCGCCCAGCAGCTCCTCAAGGCCCCGACCCTGCCGCGCCAGTTTGCGCTGGCGCAGCAAATCATCGAGCTCCCGCTCTATCATCCCGGTGTCAAAGGGGCTGCCGTCCTGCCGGGGGCTGCCGCTTTGCTGCTCCTGCCTGTCCTTTGTTTCCACCTTCGCCATTTCGCTCTCCCTTTGCTTTTTGCTACTTCAGACACCTCTGGCGCACCACTTCATACATCACCACGCCCGCCGCCACCGAGGCGTTGAGCGAGTTGACCTGTCCGAACATGGGAATCGAGACCAGAAAGTCGCAGGTCTCGCGCACAAGGCGGCTCATCCCGGCGCCCTCGCTGCCAATCACAAGGCCCACGCCACCCGTAAAATCCGTTTCGTAGATGGTGGCCTGCGCCGCAGCGTCGGTCCCGTAGAGCCACACGCCCTTTTGCTTGAGCTCTTCCATCGTGCGCACCAGATTTGTCACCTTGGCCACCGCAACGTGGAACACCGCGCCCGCCGAAGCCTTGGTGACGGCGGGCGTGATGCCCACCCCCCGGTGCTTGGGTACAATGACCCCATGCGCCCCGGCCACCTCGGCGGTGCGCAAAATGGCCCCCAGGTTGTGCGGGTCTGCAATCTCGTCGCACAAAATGAGGAAGGGGGCCTCTCCCCTGCTTCTCGCCGCCTCCAGCATGTCGTCCACCGTGCAGTAGTCCTTTTGCCCAAGGTAGGCCACGACACCCTGATGCGTCGTAATCCCGCTGATATGGTCCAGCTTTACGCGGTCAGCCTCCTGCACGACAATGTTCTTCTCCCGTGCCAGCGCCAAAATGCGCACAATGGAGCCCTGCTTTTCTCCGCGCGCCACATAAATCTTTTCAATGGACGCCGCGCTCTTGATGGCTTCCAGCACCGCGTTTCTGCCGGCCACAACGCCCTCCCGGAGCGTCTCTGCCTCCGGCGCCTCGTCGGTACGCCGTCCGAGCTCTCGCTTCATATATCTCCAGTCTCCATTTCCGCAAGACGTTGAGCTTCCCGCTCACAAAATCCTACCCCTTATCATACCACACCGCTCTTCAAAAGAGAAGTTTTTGGGAAAAAATACCTGACTGGTGAATTTTGGGAAACAAGCAGAGGGCGCACACCCTTCCCCGGCGCACGCCCCTTTGCCCTCCATCTTCCTCAAATTCCTTTTCCTGCAGCAGCTCCACCGAAAGCCGCCTTGCAAAAACGCTTCAATAGGAAAAATGCCGCCTGCGGACGCGGCGTTCCCGGGCGCCCTGCGCCCTTCGGTCGGGCATGGCCACGCTGACCAGCACGATGTCCTCCCCCAGCGTTTCAATTTCGTCCCAGCTGATGATGTAATCCTCCTCGCGGCCAAACAGGCCAAACAGGCGGGTGGGGCCCGGCACCACCAGCGACTCGATGCGCCCGTCGACCTCGTCGATTTCCACGTCCGTGACAAAGCCCAGCCTAGTCCCGTCGCGGATATTGACAACTTCCTTTCGCCGCAAATCCCCCAAGCGCCACATGGGTTTCCCCCCTTTTCCCCTAGTATATGTCTTGACTGACGGCGGCAGACCCCGCCCGCGCGCACCCTGCGCAAATTTCCCGCCGCAAAACAGGGCGCACGGCTCCTGTTGCCGTGCGCCCTGTTTTGCGGCGGGAATGCCGCTCGTTTACGAAAGGTTTTTCTTAATCTGTTCAATGGCCCCTTTTTCCAGCCTGCTGACCTGGGCCTGACTGATGCCGATTTCCTTCGCCACCTCCACCTGGGTTCGCCCCTCAAAAAAGCGCAGGGCCAAAATCCTCTTTTCCCTGGGGGAAAGCGACGAGATAGAGTCCCTGATGGCGAGCTCCTCCATCCAGTTTTCGTCGGTGTTGACGGGGTCCGCCACCTGATCCATGACAAAGACCGCATCGCCGTTGTCGCAGTAAATGGGCTCAAACAGCGAAATGGGCTCCAAAATGGCGTCGAGCGCAAGGACAACGTCTTCCTTTTTGAGCTCAAGCTCCTTTGCAATCTCCTCCACACGCGGCTCCCTGGACAGTTCACCCGTCAGCTTCTCCTTGGCGGCCAGGGCCTTATAGGCGGTGTCGCGCAGCGAACGGCTGACCCGGACCGAACCCGAGTCGCGCATGTGGCGGCGCAACTCGCCCACAATCATGGGGACGGCATAGGTGGAAAACTTCACCTGATAGTCCATATCAAAATTGTCCACTGCCTTGATGAGCCCGATGCAGCCCACCTGAAACAGGTCATCCACCATTTCGCCGCGCCCGATAAACCTTTGAATCACGCTGAGCACCAGCCGCAGGTTGCCTTCGATAAACTCCTGGCGCGCCGTTGCATCCCCTTGCGCAATCTTGCGCAAAAGCTCCTCCTTGCGCTCGCTTGTCAACAGCTTGAGAGTGGCCGTATTGACCCCGCAGATTTCCACCTTTGCATGCTGCATGACGCCGCCTCCCATCGTTTCTTTCACAACGTTTCTGTGTGAAAGTATGGGCGCGCGCCGAGAAGTTTATACCGTTTGAAAGCCCTCTAATTTTTCCAGATTCTGTTTATTTTTTACAGTGTCTTGACCATCTCCCTGCGGAGTTTGACGAGAATTTTCTTTTCCAGGCGGGAAATGTAGGATTGAGAGATTCCCAGCAAGTCTGCAACATCCTTTTGCGTTTTTTCTTCTCCTCTCATGCCAAAGCGGTATTCCATGATTTTTCGTTCCCGCTCTCCCAGCGTCGCAACGGCGCGGAGCAGCGCCTCCCGCTCCTCGCGCTCCTCAATCCTGCGCGAGGTCACGTCCCCGTCGGTGCCAAGGATGTCCGACAGCAGGAGCTCATTGCCGTCCCAGTCCACCGTCAGGGGCTCGTCGATGGAGATGTCATGGCGCAGGTTGTGTGTCTTCCGCAGCGTCATCAGGATTTCATTCTCGATGCAGCGCGAGGCATAGGTGGCCAGCTTAATGCCCTTGGCGGGCTGGAAGGAGTTGATGGCCTTGATGAGCCCGATGGAGCCAATGGAGATGAGGTCCTCCACGCCGATTCCGCTGCTCTCATACTTTCGCGCAATATAGACCACCAGCCGCAGGTTGTGTTCGATGAGCTCGTCGCGCACGGCGGCATCGCGGGAGGGCAGGCGGGCCAGCAGTTCGGCCTCGCGCTCCCGCGTGAGCGGCGGGGGCAGCGTGTCGGCCCCGTGGATGTAGTGCACAGACGGGGCAAAAAGGCCGGCGGCGCGAAGCAAAAACCGCAAAAATGCAAGACGCAGGGACATCATCATGGACATGGCTGAGTTACCTCCTCTTTTTTTCGCATATCAATCTCATCGCCCCCCGCCGCAAGGGTGTGGGGCAGCAGCAGCCGAAAGCTCCCGTCCGGGGAGAGGGGCTGCTCGGTCAGCGCGACGTAAAAATCGGTGTGTACCACCGTCTTCCCCTCCTGCTGCCAGCTCAGTCTCTGCCCCGGCACGGCCGGAAGCAGCCCCTTTGCGCCGACGGTGACAAAGGGCAGCCACAGGGTGCCGGGAGGCGGCCTGTCTGCCTCGACGGGCAGGTCAAACAGCAGCTCCCTCTCTGCCACGACGGCCGGACGCCCCGAGAGGGGATCACACAGCAGGCAGCCCGTGTCGAGCAGGGCCATGGCCGTGAGCGTCCTGCCGGCGGCCGTGAGCGTCACCTCCACATGCCTCTGGGTCACGCCCCTTCCTGCCGTAAAAAGGCGATACCCTGACAGGCAGACCGGAAAGGCCGCCAGGAAGAAGAGCAAAAAGCTGCCGAGCGGCAGGTCGAGGTAGGCAATCCCCTCGAGCAGGGTAAAATCGCTGCCGTTGCCCAGCAGGTAGTAAAGGGCAAAAACGGCGCCTCCCGCGCAGGCCGACAGGCAGAAAAAGGCCAGACAGCACCGGAGAATCTGGGCACGTCCTCCCCGGCCGAAGGCAATCAGCACCATCAGCACCCCGGCGGCCAGGCGCATCGGGACGCTGGTCACAAGGCTTTGGGGCTGCATCACGCTCCAAACGGCGTAGGCGGCGCCCAGCAGGGCGCCCCACGTCAGCCGGCGTCTGGCGGCCGTACTGCGCAGCACCTGCCTTGTGCCCTCGAGCAGCAGCCTGTTGACGGCAAAATTGAATAAAAACAGCGTGTCGACATAGACCACGCGCACACCGCACACCCCCGTCCGTTTTTTTGTTTGTGCCCATTGTAGCGCCGTGGGCGGCGATTTTTTTGTCTGTTTTCCACCCCGCCCGGAATTTGCTTTTTTCGTTTCTGTCCGGTATAATAGGAGTATCCCGGCGCTGCAGCACCTTGCGCTGCTTGCCCGTCAATTTTCCCCGAAAGGACTGTCGCCCATGAAAAAGCTGCTGGCCCTTGTCTTGTGCCTGACAGGTCTGCTCACCCCTTCGTTTTCGGCGCTGGCGCAGACGCCAACCGTCAGCCGCAACCGCCTGCTCTTCAACTCCGTTTACCCCATGGGGGAAGACGAGGTGCCGGAAGACATGGTCACGCTGTATTCCCTGTCCATCGTGGTCAGCCTTGCAGCCATCCAGCTCGACCGCGAGGCGGCCTCCTTTGCCCGCGCCATGTTCAACGACATGATTGACGACGGCATCACCAATTATCTGGTGGTGAGCGGCTATCGCACCTACGCCAAGCAGCAGCAGCTCTATGCCGACAAGTTTGCCTCTTACCAGGCCAGTGGCTACAGCGACAGCGAGGCCGAGGTTCTCGCCAAGTCCATTGTGGCCGTCCCGGGAACCTCGGAGCATCAGAGCGGCTACGCCATGGATATTTCCAATACGGCGCTGGGCGGGACGCTGTCGGGCAATGTGGAGCAGAGCGCTGTCGGGCAATGGCTCAAGGAAAACGCCTGGCGCTTTGGCTACACCATGCGCTACCCCAAGGACAAAACCGAGATTACCGGCATCGTCTACGAGCCCTGGCACTATCGTTTTGTGGGGGCACCCCACGCCCAGATTCTGCAGGAGCGCAGCCTGTGCCTGGAGGAATATGTTTCGCTGACCAAGGAGGAGGGACGCACCATCACCTTTACCGACGCCCACGGCCTCTCCTATAACATCGCCTATGCCGACACCCTGCCCGACCTTGACCTGATGAAAGACGGCGTAATTGTCAATCCCGTGGCGCAGGAGGGAAGCGGATACCTTGTCACCTCCGTCACGCACAACCCCATCAAGACCCCCCTGCGCTGGAACTGAGCCGTCGGCACCAATTCATCTTTTTTGGGGAGGGAAGGCACAAGCCTTCTCCCCTTTTTGTTCTCAATTCAATTTTTAGTAAAGGAGCCTTTCTTATGATTCGACCCATCACGGCACAGGACCGTGCCCTCTATCTGTCTTTGATGGATGAGTTTTACCATTCGCCTGCCGTGCTGCACCCCGTCAGGGCCGACTACTATGAGCGCGCCGTTGACGAAATGCTGGCGCGCGACACCTATCTTCTGGGCTATCTTTTGGAGGCGGACGGAAAAACCGCCGGATACGCCATGCTGGCCCGCGCCTACTCCACCGAATGCGGCGGGCCGGTTTTGTGGATTGAGGAGCTCTATGTCAGGGAGGCCTTTCGCTCCATGGGGCTGGGGCATGAGTTTTTCGACTTCCTGGAAAAGACGTTTTCCAAAGAGGTCTGCCGCTTCCGCCTGGAAGTGGAACCCGAAAATACCGGCGCCCAGTCGCTTTACCGCCGTCTGGGCTTTGAGGTCCTGCCCTATACGCAGATGGTCCGGGAGTTTCCAAGATAACCCGAAAGACAGGCCTTGCCTTGTGCCGCGCCGCACCCTCCGGTGCAATCCGGGCGGCCGCTTTTTGCAAAAGCGGCCGCCCGGATTGCACCGGATTTTTTTGCTGTTTTGACAAGCGGCGCCTTTCCTGCATACTGTTTTTTGCGCGGGACATACTGCTAGAAGAGAATTTCTAGCCGGAGGGATTTTTTGTGAAACGAAACCAAAACCAGGTCTCCCGACAGCTGTTTTTCAACCGCAGCCGCCTTGAGCAGCGTTTTTCGGGGGATGGGACGCTGCGCACCCGCGAGCTCGAAGGGGCGGACGGCTGCGCCGCCACCCTTTATTTTATCGACGGGCTCGTCCAGCCCCGGATTCTCAACGAAAACGTCATCTCTCCTCTGCAGCAGGCCCCTCTCTCCGGCGTGACGGCCGACCTTGTCATCCGGCGCGTCCTGTCGGCCTGCGACAGCTCGGCGCAGGAGGACTTTGACAAGCTGTGCTTTAGCCTCACACTGGGAAATGCCATCCTCTTTGTGGACGGCCTGAACAAAGCCATTGTCATCGACTGTAAAAACTGGTCGCTGCGCAGCGTGCAGGAGCCCGACAACGAGCGGGTGCTCCAGGGCCCGCGCGAGGGCTTCAACGAGTCGCTGCTCACCAACCTCTCCCTGCTGCGCCGCCGTCTGACAGGCAGCGATTTCAAAGCGGAATTTCTCACCATGGGCGACGTTTCGGAAAACAACGTCTGCCTGTGCTACCTTGAGAGCTGCGTGGACAAAAAGGTCCTTGACGAGCTGCGCACCCGCCTGTCCAAGGTGAAATCCTCCGCCATTCTCGACACCAACTATATCGCCGAGCAAATCCGCGACAGCGACACCGCCCCCTTTCGCACCATCGGCGCCACCGAGCGTCCCGACATTGTGGCCGCCAAGCTGCTCGAGGGCAGGGTTGCCGTCTTCAGCGAGGGCTGCCCCACGGCGCTCACGCTGCCCTTTGTCTTTTTGGAGCTTTTCCAGTCCAACGAGGATTACTACGTCAGCTATCACTACGCCTCCTTTCAGAGGTTCCTTCGCATTATCGGCTTTTTCATTTCGGTTTTGATGCCCAGCTTTTTCGTGGCGCTGGCCTGCTATCAGCCGGACCTGCTGCCCTCCTCGCTGGCCATCACCATTGCGCAGGCGCGGCAAAACGTCCCCTTTTCCACCCTGGCCGAAACCCTGCTGCTTTTACTCATCTTCGACCTGCTGCGGGAAAGCGGGGCGCGCTCCCCCAGCAACGTGGGGCAGGCCCTGGCCGTGGTCAGCTCCATCGTGCTGGGACAGGCGGCCATTGAGGCGGGCTATGTGGGCTCTCCCATTCTCATCATCACAGCCTTCTCGGGCGTGACAGGCGTCATGCTGCCGCGCCTCATCGGCGCCTCCCTGCTCTACCGCTACGGCCTGCTGCTGCTCACGGCAACATCGGGCTATCTGGGCTTTTCCATCGGCTTTTTCCTGCTTCTGCTTCGCCTCTCCTCCATTGAGAGCTTTGGCATCCCCTACACGCAATACGCCTACTTCACCTCGCAGAAAAAGACCAAGGACACCTTCTTTCGGGACTCCTGGAGCCGCCTGCGGGCCCTCCCCGTGTTCCCCGTTTCAAGCAAGAGGAAACCATCATGAAAAAAGCTCTGCTCTGTGTTACCGCCCTCTGCCTGTCCGTCCTGCTGTGCTCCTGCTGGGACTACACCGAGCTCAATTTGCGCCATATCGCAACCGGCCTTGCCCTTGACCAGGGAAAAGAGCAGACCTATCTGATGACGGTGGAGCTCATGACCTTCGAAGGGGAAAAAGCATCCTCCCGCCTGCTGCAGGCCGAGGCCGACACCCTGGACGCCTGCGTGGCGGGCATCGTGCGCCAGCTTGGCCGGCATCCCTACTGGAATCATGCCAAAATCATGCTGATTGGCGAAGACCTCTTCGAGCAGGACATCATCCCCATGCTCGACTGGTTCGTCCACACCAACGGGTTTTCGCTTGGGCTGCTGATTGCGCAGGTGGAGCAGGCCCAGGCAAGGGAGGTTTTTGAGAGCACGGCCGGCGAAGTGCCCCAGGCCATCAGTCTCAACCTCATGCTCGACGACCAGGTCTCCTTCGGTGAAATTCCCTCCTGTCCCCTTTACAGTCTCTACAATGCCATGCTGACAAAAGACGCCGTCATCTCGGTCCCCCGGCTCACCCTGACGGGAGAGGATTCCCACGTCACCTTTTCCGGCATGCTCACGCTGGAGGGCAGCGAAAGGAGGCTTGAGCCGTGAAATCAGGAGAAACCGCCCCCATTCCGTATATGCACGCCCTTTTCACCAGCACCCATCTGGGAAGCCTGCTGGTGGCCTCCGAGCTGCTTACGGGGCAATGCCTTGCCTTTGTCGCCCTCGCACTTGCCGGCGCGGCATTTCAGCTGCTGCTGCCCCTGCTGTCAAAGCTGTGCTTTCGCGGACCCGGACAGACCAGCACCCTGCCCTTTCGCTGGAAATGGCCCCTTTGCCTGCTCTGCCTGGTTCACGGGGGAATCGTTTTGTGGGTTGCCGCAACCTATATCCACGCCACCTTTTTGCCGCACACGCCCATCTGGGCGCTCTTGCTGCTGATGCTCCTTGTCCCTCTCTACTCCCTGGGCCGCAGCGACGCCGCCATTATGAGGCTGTCCCGCCTCATTTTCCCCGTGACCATCCTGCTCATTTTTCTCGTCCTCTTTTATCAGACCCAGTGGAGCTCCCTGCCCGGGACGCTGCAGTCGCTCCCCTGGAGCGAGGCAAATGCTCTGCCACGGCAAGGGCTGCTGCTCCTTTTTTTGATTTTTCTCAATCCCGTCGTGGCCACGCCCCTTATTTTCCCGGACATCCCCAAAAAAGACTTTCTCACCTCCCAGCGCCAGGCCGCGCTGCTGTCCTCCCTCCTGATTGGGCTCATGCTGCTCATGCCCGTCACCACGCTGGGCATCCCCCTCTTCAAAGCCCTGCCCCACCCCCTTTACGCCGCAGCCAACATCGTCGTGCACGGCACACCTCTGCTGCGGGTGGACACCCTGCTGTCCACCGTGCTCGCCTTCTCCACCTTCACCGATTTGGTGCTGTGCGCCCAGTCGCTGCGCGTGACGCTGCGGACATGGCGCCAAACCAAATCCGGCCCCTCACAGCCGGCCTCTGAATAACAGGCGCACCCCCCAGGGGTGCCAAGCCCTTCGGCCAACGGCGCATTTTGCAGCCTCGCACACGGCAAAAAAGGGGCAGGCCCCGGCATTGTGCCGGGGCCTGCCCCTTTTTTCGTATTTTCTGCCTTCAAAACGTCATGGATGCCAAGCTAGAAGCAAAGCACCAGCCCTTTTCGGGCGGCATACAGCGTGTTGAGCCCATTTGTCTGCTCAATGATGATTCTCTTAAAGCTGCATTTTTCCTCCAGCATGGCCTTGAGGTTGAGAGCCCCTTCCTCATTGAAGCAGTGGGAGATGACGGCCAGGCTGCTGTCTTCCCCTCGGAAGCGCTCCGCCGCAATTTCCGCCAGGCGCCTGTGGGCGGCCTTTGTGCCCCGCGCCTTGTCAAGCTGAACGACCTCCCCGTCCTCGCCTGCCAGGATGGGGCGAATCTGCATGGCCATCACCAGCTTGCCCACCAGCTTGTTCATGCGTCCGTTTTTGATCATGGGATTGAGGTCTTCAAGCACAAAAAGCGTCTGCATGTTTTGAATGAAGTCGGTCATCTGCTTGATCACTTCACTTTTGGAAAGCCCCTGGTCGAGCAGGGAGCGCAGCTTGATGGCCTGGAGTGCCGGCCCGCCGCAGGCGCTTTTGGAGTCAAACACATGGACATTCTCACCGTTTTTGGCCAGTTCCTTCCCGGCCATAGCAGACTGGTAAGAGCCGGACAGCTTGCTCGACAGCGTGAATACATACACCTCGTCGGCGCCCTCGTATTCCTGCGCATAGGCTGCCGGCGACGGGCATGCCGAGCGCGCCACGTTGGGGCTGGCCTCCACCGCCTCGAGAAACTCCGCCACGTCGAGATCAAAGGTGTCGACAAAATCGCGGCCGTCCACCGTCAGCGTCAACGGCACGGAAACGGCGTCGATTTCCCGGCAAAGCCTTTCGTTGAGATTGCTTCCACTGTCCGCAATGATTTTGATTGACCTCATATTTCGTCTCCTTTTCCGCTCAAGCCGCTCTCCGTTTTTACAGGGGAGTTACAGAGTAGTTAGGGGCTTCTTTTGTGATATAGATGTCGTGGGGATGGCTCTCCTTGAGGCCGGCGCCGGTGATGCGCACAAACTGGCCTCTCTCCTGCAGCTCCGGAATGGTGGCGCAGCCGCAGTAGCCCATGCCCGAGCGCACGCCGCCCATGAGCTGATAGATGGAATCCGACACCGGGCCTTTATACGGCACGCGGCCCTCCACGCCCTCGGGAACCAGCTTTTTGCTGCCGTCCTGGAAGTAGCGGTCGGCAGAGCCCTGTCCCATAGCGGCCAAAGACCCCATGCCGCGATAGACCTTGAAGCGGCGGCCCTGGAAAATTTCCTCGCTGCCGGGAGACTCCTCGCAGCCGGCAAAGAGCGAGCCCGCCATGACAACATTTGCCCCGGCAGCCAGCGCCTTGACAATGTCGCCCGAGTACTGCAGGCCGCCGTCGCCCACCACGGGGATCCCCTCCTGCGCCGCGACGGTGGCGGCATTGTAGATGGCCGAAATCTGCGGCACGCCGATACCTGCCACAACACGGGTGGTGCAGATGGAGCCGGGGCCGATGCCGACCTTGATGGCGTCGGCTCCCGCGTCAATCAGGGCGCGGGCACCTTCAGCCGTGGCCACATTGCCCGCCATGAGCTGCGCATTCGGATAGCGACGCTTAATCTTGCGCACACATTCGAGAATGCCCTCGGAATGGCCGTGGGCCGAGTCAAGAACCAGCAAATCCACGCCGCTCTCCAGCAGCGCGGCCGTCCGGTCGAGCACGTCCGCCGTGACGCCCACCGCCGCGGCGCACAGCAGGCGGCCTCTGTCGTCCTTGGCAGAATTGGGATAGACCACCGATTTTTCGATGTCCTTGATGGTGATGAGGCCCTTGAGCACGCCCTTTTCGTCCACAATGGGCAGCTTTTCAATCTTATGCTTTTTGAGAATCTGCTGCGCCTGCTTGAGCGTTGTCCCCACAGGGCCGGTCACCAGGTTGTCCTTGGTCATCACGGTCTTGATGGGAACCGAATAATCCTCCAGAAAACGCAGGTCACGGTTGGTGAGAATCCCCACCAAAACACCCTGCTCGCAGATGGGCACACCCGAGATACGGTATTTGCCCATCAGCTCTTCCGCCTCCTGCACCGTGTTGTCGGGCGAGAGGTAAAAGGGGTTGACAATGACGCCGTTTTCACTGCGCTTGACTTTGTCGACCTCGTCTGCCTGGCGCTCGATGCTCATGTTCTTGTGGATGACGCCGATGCCGCCCTCCCTTGCCACGCCGATGGCCATGCGCGCCTCGGTCACGGTGTCCATGGCGGCACTCATCACAGGGATGTTCAGGCGAATCTTTTTTGTCACATTGGTCCCAAGGTCAATCATGCTGGGCAGCACGTCCGACTTGGCGGGAATGAGCAAAACATCGTCAAAGGTCAATCCCTCGTAGAGAAATTTCTCGTGAACGTTGCAGTTTAGCACAGCTTCTCTCCTTTCCTGTTTCCCTCTTTCGGGCCGGCCCCTCAGCAAGGGGAGGCCCTTGTGTGTTCCCGTTGCGGCAACCGGCCCCGTAAGGCACCCCTTCCCCCTCGAAAAAGGGGGGCGTTGCTCTCCGTTTGACAGGGTGCAAAAGGGAGGCCGTCCGCACGCCGCAAACGCCTTTGTGCGTACGGATGACACCCCAAAAACGCACCTGCGGCCAAAGGATTTTCTATTTATTATAATTGCTTTGCCCCAACATTGCAAGCCCCCAAAAAAACGTGTATAATACCTTTTGGACAATCTCTCCCGGTCTATTTAAGTTCATCCAAAGCGGAGCGTGATTTGATGGCGCAGACCCCTCGAAAACACAAAGTTTTGATTGCGAGCATGAGCCTGGATTTGGGCGGTGCCGAGACTCATATTGTGGAGCTCTGCCTCAAGCTGCAAAGCAGGGGGCTTGAGGTGGTGGCCGTTTCCTCGGGCGGTATCTTTGTCGAGCGCCTGCAGCGCGCCGGCATTCGCCACATTGAGGCCCCGCTTCATTCGCGTTCCCCTTCCAGCATGCTGCAGGCCAGAAAAATCCTCGCCGAGATTTTGCGCAAAGAGCAGCCCGACATCGTGCATGCCCATGCGCGCATCCCGGCATTTCTGCTCTCCTCCCTGTGCAAAAAGCAGGGCATTGCGCTTGTCACCACGGTGCATGGCAGCTACGCCGTCTCCCTTCCCCTGCGCCTGCTGACGCGCTGGGGCTGCAAGTGCCTTGCCGTGAGCGACGACATCTGCAGCTACCTCATGGAGAATTACGACATCCCCCGGCGCGACATCTTTGTCACGGTCAACGGCATCGACACTGGCCTCTTCTCCCCCGACCCCGCGCAGGGGGAGGCACTGCGCCGGGAGCTTTCGATTGCCCCTGAAGAAAAGGTGCTGCTCAGCGTTTCCCGGCTTGACCCCGATGCCGACGGCGGCGTGGCCCGCCTGATGGAGCAGGCGCCCCTCCTGCGCCAGGCCATTGACAGGCTGCGCATTGTGATTGTGGGCGGCGGGGAGCATTTTGAGCACTTCCGGGAGTTGGCAGAGCGGCTCAACCGTCAGGCGGGGGAGCCCTATATCCTGCTCACCGGCCCGCGCAGCGACATCGCCCGCTTTTGCAATGCCTGCGACGTCTTTTTCGGCGTCTCGCGGGCGGCGCTTGAGGCGGCCTCCTGCGCAAGGCCGGTTGTGCTGGCCGGAACGGCGGGCTATCTGGGCCCTCTCGACGAGAGCACCCTCGCCGCCGCCAGGGAGACCAACCTCACCTGCCGGGGCCATGACTGGCCGCAGCAGCCCTGTTTGGCACAGGACGTGACGCACCTGCTTGAAAAGGGCGACGGCTCCTTCGGGCGGGAGATGGTGCTGCGGGAGTATTCGGCCGAGCGCATGGCCGACGATGCACTGCGCTGCTACCGGGCGGCACTGCTGTGTCAAAAGAGCGCCCGGTATGACTTCCTGCTTTCTGGCTACTACGGCTATGGCAACGCCGGCGACGAGCTGCTGCTGTCCACCATTGTGGAAAACCTCCTTGGCCGCATGCCGGAGGCCTCCATCTGCGTGCTCAACCACTCCACAACGTCGGCCTCCTGCCGCCAGGAGGTTGCTCTGGCGCGCCGCTTTTCGCTTCCCCAGGTGCTCGGTGCCCTGCGGCGCAGCGAGGTGCTGATTTTCGGAGGCGGCTCGCTGCTTCAGGACGTCACCAGCTCCAAGTCCCTTTTTTACTATCTGGCCCTGCTGCACACGGCGCGCCTGTGCGGCTGCAAAACCATGCTCTACGGCAACGGCATCGGCCCCCTGCGCACCGCCTTCAGCCGGCGTGTGACGGCGCGCGTGCTGCGCCATGTGGACGTCATCACCCTGCGCGACCCCGACTCCATGCGCCTGCTGCACGAGCTGGGCATCCCCGACGAGCGGGTGACCCTGACGGCCGACGAGGTCTTCACGGCGCTGCACCAACCCCTGCCGCGCCTTGACTGCCTGCCGCAGCGTCCCTATCTGGCCGTGTCTTTGCGAAGCTGGCCCAAAAACGACGCCCGCTTTGAGGCAAAACTGGCCGACATTCTCGATAAAACGGCGGACAAATACCGGCTTGACGTGCTGTTTGTCCCCTTTCAGAAAAAGAGCGACACCGCCATCTGCCGCGACGTCTCACGCCGCATGAAGCACCCCTCGGGCATCTTCGAGGGGGACAGCTCGCAGGTGCTCAGTGCCGTTACCAACGCGCGTGCGGTGGTTGGCATGCGTCTGCACGCCCTGATTTTTGCAACGGCGGCCGGCGTGCCCTCCATCGGCATTGTCTACGACCAAAAGGTCAGCGCCTTTTACGAGATGCTGGAGGAGCGGCACACGGTGGACTGCGAGCAGCTTGACGAGGCGCTGCTGGAAGGGCACCTGGATGCCATTTTGCAAGACGACGGCGCTGCGCGCCGCACCGTGCAGGCGGCTGCGGCCCTCAAGCAAAGCGCCCTTCAAAACGCCGCAGCAGCCCAGGCGCTGCTGGAAGGAGAGCTGTGATGAGCAGGGAAAAGCCGAAAAAAATCCTGGGAGTGGACTATGGCGACGTGCGCACGGGCCTTGCCCTTTCGGACGGCCTGCTCATGCTGGCCCATGAGGCCGGCGTCATCACCGAAAGAAACGCCGAGCGCGCCGCGCAGGCCGTGGTGCGCGCCGCAAGGGAGCATGGCGCAGACTGCATCGTGCTGGGCTTCCCCAAAAACATGGATGGCTCCCAGGGCCCCAGAGCCCAAAAGACGCTTGCCTTCAAGGAGCTGCTCGAGCAGGCGTTTGACGGTGCCGTCATTTTGCGCGACGAGCGCAACACCACCGTTTCCGCCGCCCACATCCTCAACCAGTCCAACGTCCGGGGCAAAAAGCGCAAGGCGGTGATTGATGCGGTGGCGGCCTGCGTGATTTTGCAAGACTATCTTGACGCGCTGCGGCAGCAGCCTTAAACGCTGCTTTCCCCGGCAGTCTGCAGCAGGCGGGCCAAAAAAGCCCGCCTGCTTTTTTTAAGCCTTTTCCCCTCCCCTTTTCCCCGGCGCGGGCCGGGATGCCTTTGCCGCCTCCAAGGCCCCTCATGCAGCGCCCTTTCCATCCCGGTTTGCCGCTTTGCGTGCACACGCCGGCCCTGCTCAAACAAAAATACTGCCGCAGGAAATACTCCTGCGGCAGTTTTGCTTGAGCGCCCCTTTTAACAAATGGGTTTTTTATGGGGTCTCCTGCTCTTGTTTTTGCTGCGCCCAGACCGCCGCCATCAGCAGCTGCACGTCGGTGGTGTCCACGCGGCCGTCGCCGTTGACATCGGCCAAAAGCCGTTGCCGCACCGAGATGTCAAAAGCCGTATCGGTATCCCATTTCCCGGTGTAAAGCAGGTAGACAAGCCTTGCGTCGTCGGCCGTGAGCACGCCGTCTCCCGTGAGGTCTCCCCCGGCCGTCAGCGTCTCGGTGTGTGCCTGCCCGTCCACACCAAGGTGCATCGACAGGTCCTCCCCCTCCTTCGGGGCGGTGGCAATCGTGGCATAGACATGGCGATTTTGCTGCGGGTCGCTGAGCATTTCCGAATAAAACAGTGCTGTTTTGTCGAGCACAAAGGCGCCCGAGCTCAGTGGCTGCTGCGTGGTGAGCAGCACGACACGGTATCCGAAGGGAAGGGCGCGGTACTGCTCCTTGTCATGCAGCGTCACCTTCCCGTCCACACGCTGCTGCACGACAATGCTCAAGGGGCCGGTCAGCAGCTCTCCGTCAATCCTGTAGACCCCCTCCTGCGCCGACAGCTCGGCAACGGCCGAGTCTCCCACGCGGTATCCCACCTTTTCCAGGCGCATTCCCTGTGAAATCACGGCCTCAAAGACCACGTCGACCCCGGCCTGCGCCCTGAATTCACCCGCCTGGCCTTCCTCAATCCCGGATATCACGCGCACCTGCGGCGGCAGCTCCACGGCATACTCGTGACGCTCCCACACGGCCCACAGCTCCACATCCCCGGTGGAACCCGCCGCAATGTACGACACGGCCTGCGCATCCTCCCCCGGGCCGTCTGCCCACATGACAAACCTGCCCTGTTCCAAGGAGGCGTCCATGAGCGGCAGGTCGGGGCTTTCCACCGTGTAGCTTGCGGGGTTCTCGGGGTGGTTTTTGCCCTCGCCCGTATGGTATGTAACGGAGTAGACAACGGGCTGCGCCGTCGCCACGGCGGTGGTGCTTTGCAAAAAGGTTCTCTGGCACAGGGCCGAAAAATCCACCGGCTGCTGCTCCCCCTGCACAAGCCAGCAGCTCTGCTCCAGCCTGTAGCCGGCCTGCGCCTCCGGCACCGGCTGCGCCAGGGGGATTTGCCGGGCCGCATCCTGATACAGCCCCGCCTGCCCGTATCTGACATAGGCCGTCACCGGCTCCAGGCCGGCATGTTCGCCCGGCAGGAACTGCACCGTCAGATTCCACAGCATGATTTCTGCCGACCGGGCGACGGGCGCGACCTGCTCCTGTCCCGACAGCGTGACCTTGGGCATCTCCCCGATGCGAAGGCTCGCGCTGCCGCTTGGCGCATCCTGCGCCGCACAAAAGACCAGCGTTGCCAGCAGCGTCTCGGTCTGGCTAAGGTCAAGAGGCGTCTGCAGCTCTGCAACAATCTCCACAACGCCCTCCTGCCCGGGAGTCACCACAGCCTGCACTCCCTCTGGCAGATTGTCCGCCCTCAGGAAGCAAAGCACGCTGCTGTCGTAGTGCACCTGAAGAGACATCCCGTCAAGGCTTTCGCCTGGCGAAGCCTGCAGCAGCAGGCCGATGCCAACGCTGGTGCCCGCATCCACATGGCGGCTTTGCTCCGACAGGGAAAGCTGTACGCCCTGCGTGCGTGTCATCAGCCCCAGTGAGCCGGTGGGGCCCAGCGTGACGGCGCAGGTTCCCTCGGTCAGCGCCGTTTTAAGCTCACGCGTGCCTCCCGACTGGTCCACAGCCAGCGCAAAGGCGGCCTCGTCAGGCTGCAGGGCAAGGGGAACCCGCAGCAGGGCGCTGCCCTCTTCAAAGCCCTCTTTGAAAGCCTCCCGTCCGCCGCACAGCACCGACCACCAAAAGCTCGTGCCGCCAAGGCTCTCCATCTGGGCGAGTTTCACCTGCTCCAGCGTGGCAAGCTCTCCCCGGACAGGCTCGCTTTGCCCCCATTCCACGCATACCGGCTGACCGCCAGAGAACTGCCAAAGCTCCCGCAGCGCCGCCGCGTCAAGCACCAGCTCCCCGAGGTCTCCCCGGATGCACAGTGCCCCCTCTCCCTGCGCCAGGGCCGACAGCGCCTGCGGCTCCAGCGTCACCGATACGCTGCCAAAGTGCAGCTCCTGTCTGCACCGGGCATCCACCACAAAGGCCGGGCTCTGCGGCTGCGCAGTTGTCACCTCCCGCATGACCACACCGCGCAGTGCGCCGCACACGCCGCAGCAAAGCACCTGGTCAAAGGGGCTCTCCTCCCACCGATGGGCGGCAAGAGGTGTCTCATCTTCCCGATAGCTGTCCTTGCATCTGCACTGATACAGCGTATATCCCTTTTCGATGCAGGTGGCCTGCACCACGGTGGGCGTGTAGTGATGGATGTGCTCCTTTGCCGTATACACTGCAAAGACGTCAAACGACTGCTCCACATGGGTGAAGTCGGCAGGCTGTCCGCCGGAGGGCTGTGTGTACCAGCCCTTGAAATCATAGTCAAACTGGGGGTCAGACTCCTTGGCGGGCGGCTTGGGCGGCGTCACGGGGCTGCCGTAGCCCACCGTGACTTTATTCCACTGCGTCACGCCGTCTTCCAGAAAGAAGGTGACGGTGCAGTCGGGCGCAGGGGCTGTCTTCCAAAACTGATAAAAGGGGTCTCTTGCGTCCTCCACAAGCTCCAGCCTTGTCTGGGCGGCCAGAGGGCATTCCCCCGAAAAGGGCTCGCCCTCTCCCCGGAACAGGCCTCCCGACAAAAGGACGTCCCCGCCCTCGTTGACAACGGCATAGACGCCCCGATAGGCCCCGCCCTGCACGGTGAGGCTGCCCGTGTTATACACGGCGCTGCCTCCCGTGCTGCGCATCAGGCCGGGGCTTGCGGTGCTGTCGCTCAAAACCAGCCTGCCGGCATTGGAGATGGCATGCGCTCCCTCCACCGTAAGCGAGTGGCCGCACAAATCCACCACAACATCGCTTCCGGCCTGCACGGCTGCCGTTTCCCTGCCCGACGTGTCGCTCCTGACCAAGACGGTTCCCACTCCGCTTTTGGAGCGGGCAACGGCCTCAAAGGCCTCAGACAGGCTGTCGGCCGGCTGCGGATTGCCCTCATTGAGAAGCTTGTCGCGGGAGGCGTCTTCATAGAACAGCACCTCAAAATTTGCCGCCTCTTTGACCGACAGCACCCCGCTGATCACGCTGACAGACTCCTTGATCGAGTTTCCCTGCCCGTCCTTCATGCTCCTGAGCGTCAGCTTGACCTCGTAATCTCCCGGCTTTGGCCTTCGAAAGCGCAGGAAAAAGAGCGTTCCGTCCCCCTCAAGGGGCTCAGAGGAGCTCCATGTGACTTGCGCCGTCGTGCTCTTAAAATCCTGCGGCCGGCACATCGCCCCCGCCTGCTCTCCCGACACGACCGAATCCATCACCAGCACCCGGTCCGCACCAACCATCACCTCAAACTGCGTAATGCCCGGATTGCCGGTGATGGAGACCGGAAGGTCGACAAACTCCGACTCTCCCGTTTCGGTCACGCTGCCCACTGCAAGCTCCGGTGAGGCGGCGCAGACCCACCCCACAAGACAAAATGACAGTACCACCGCAACAAAAATCATGCGAAACAGCCGGTTCATCCTTCATCCCACTCCATTTCGAAAGGTTTTTTGTCGAAATATGTCATTTCGAATTATAACTTTTCGAAGAAGTATCGTCAATTGTTTGCTCTTCTTTTTTGGAAAAAAATTCTGAAATGCCTGCGAAAAAGAGCAGTCCGGCGAAAAATTTTCTGAGCAGGGAGCTCTCCATGTTGAGTGCCAGCAGGGCTCCTGCCATGGCGGTGACAAGTCCTGCCACCGTGCCGGCGGCGGCCGTGCCGGCGTCAATATTCCCCTTTTTCCAGTGAATCAAAACCGCAATGGCCGCGGCCGGCAGAAAATAGACCAGATTGACGCCCTGCGCCGTCACCTGCTCCACCTGCATAAAGGCCGAAAGCAGCACGATGAGCAGGCTGCCTCCGCCCACTCCCATTCCGCTCAGCACCCCCACGCCGCAGCCCAGCAAGGCCAGCCAGATGCTATCCCACATACATCCTCCATGCCGAAAACAGCAGAAAAAGGGCAAAGCCCTTTGCCAGCAGCCTGGTGGGCACACGGTTGAGCCAAAAGGCCCCGGCGGCACTGCCCACCGCTCCCCCGGCGGCAAGCGGCAGCGCCAGCGACCAGTCGATGACACCCCGGTTCAGGTAGACCACGAGGCTGACCGCCGAGAGGCAGGCCGTGGTGACAATGGCCGTGGCATGCGCCTTGTGGCACTCAAGATGCGACAGGTGCCGCAGCATAGGCACCAGCAGAAGCCCCCCGCCCCCGCCAAACAGGCCGTTGACCATGCCCGCCACAAATCCCGGAAGGGCCCGTTTCCAAAGGGGCGCCCCCTCTTTTCCTTTTTTCATGCTCACACTTCCTTCCCTGCGCGCTTTGGAATAGTTTGCTTCAAAACCCTGTTTTTATCAGCGTCCCCAGGGCATACGGCGCAAAAAAAGAAGGGCTTTTGGGGAAAAATCCCCAAAAGCCCCTGCGCAAACCGTGGGCAGTCTGCCGGGTGTTATTCCAGATTGAGGCGGCGGGTGAGCGCATACTTGGTGATAAAGAAGTAAACCCCGCTGTAAACCAGGCTGCAGGCCAGGAAAAAGAGCATCACGGCGTGAACGGCAAAGACCGGCTCCATCGCCTGAATGGAAAAAAGGTTCATCAGGCGCGTCAGGGGATACCCTGCAAACTGCGAGAGCGTCAGCAACCCCAGGAAGGCGGCAAAGCTCATGAGGATGCGCCGCTTCCCAAAGCAGTGCCCCAGCGCAAGGGAGGCATAAATCATCAGGATGCAGACCGACATGCCGGCCAGCGCCAAAAGCACGCCCTCGGCAATCCAAAGCACGACGTGGGGGACGTAGCTCTCGGGGATGTCTTTGAAAACCTCAAACATCATCGGAAAAAACCGAAGGAAAAAGCGTGCGTTGACGGTGAGGATGAGGATGGCCAAAACCTCGGCCACAAAACTCGAGAAAAACCAGACGCAAGAGACCATCAGCTTTGCCGCAATGTTCTGGCTGACAGTGACGGGCAGGGTAAAGGAGATGTAGCCCTCGTCTCCCAGGAGATTTTTTTGAAACCTCTGCGCCATTAAAAAGAGGGTGATGAAGCCCAGGGCAAAGGTCAGAAGCCCGAAGAGCATGCCCATAATCCCCGCCACGAAGTTGAGGAAGCCGTGGTGTGCCCCACCGCCCGGCACCGACAGGGCCGACATGGACAGCCGTGTGAGAAGGGCGACGCAAAGCAGTGCGGCGTACAGAGGAAGCATGGTGCGCCGTGTGGCGCGAAATTCATATTTGATGAGCTTTCCTAACATTTGAAAACCTCCCGGAAGAGGGCGTCAATCGACTTGCCCTGATTTTCTCGGATGTCGTCCACTGCCGACTGCAGCAGAATGCGGCCGTTTTGCAAAAAGATGACCTCGTCGAGCACCTGCTCCACGTCGGCAATCAGATGGGTGGAAATCAGCACCGTGGCGTCCTCGTTGTAGTTGCTGATGATGGTGTGCAGAATATAGTCCCTGGTGGCGGGATCCACGCCGCCGATGGGCTCGTCGAGCAGATAGAGCTTTGCCTGACGGCTCATGACCATGATGAGCTGCACCTTTTCCCGGGTGCCCTTGGAGAGATGCCCGAAGGTCTGACGGGGGTCAATGGAGAGGCGCGAGAGCATCTCCTGCGCCGTGTCGCGCCGGAAGTCGGCATAAAAGTCCGAAAAAAAGTCCAGCAGGTCGCTGACCTTCATCCAGTCGCCCAGGCAGCTTCGCTCCGGCAGATAGGAGACGATTTTTTTGCTCTCCACACCGGGGGCCTGCCCGTCGATGAGAATTTGCCCCGAAGTGGGGGTGAGAAGCCCGTTTGCCAGCTTGATGAGGGTGGTTTTCCCACTGCCGTTTGGCCCCAGCAGGCCCACGATTCGCCCGGGCTGCAGGGCAAGCTCCACATTGTCGAGCGCCCGGATGCCCCCAAAGCTCTTTGCCAGCCCCCTGCATTCCAAAATTGCCATGATATCCTCCTTATTCCCGCACCTGCTCGAGCAGGGCCGATATTTCCTCTTTTGAAAAATTCAACCGGTGCATGGCCGCCAAAAACTGCTCTGCCTGCTGCACGGCAAGGCGCTGCCGCGCCTGACGGATGACAGAGACATCCTCTGTGACAAACCGGCCTGCCGTGCGCTGCGTATAAAGCAGCCCCTGTTCCTCCATCCGGGCCAGCGCACGCTGCATGGTGTTGGGGTTGACCCCCGCCTGCATGGCCAGCTCGCGCACCGACGCCAGCCGCTCCCCCGGCGCATATACACCCGATACAATCGCCAGGGTGACCTGCTCAATCAGCTGCGCGTAAATGGGCCGGCCGCCCTGGATGTTCCACTCCATGGTCCGAGCCTCCTTTGTGTTGTTGTATTAAGCACTTAGAACAATAACACAATGCAGCTCTCCTGTCAAGGGCTGCTGCGGGAAAAATTTTCCCAAAAGGGAGAAACCTTCGCCCTTTTGCAGCGTCCATATTGAAAAGGCCGTCTGAGGGCGGCGCAAAGTCTGAGGCAAAAGAAGACGAAAAGACGGAAAATGATGGAATTCGAGTCCAAAATGCAGTATACTGACAAAAAGAAAAACAAGGGGGGAATTTTGGAGATGTTTGAAAAATTGCCGGCGCAGGCACTTGCCTATGCACAGCAAAACGAGCAGCGTCTCATTTCGCTCATCGAGGAGCTGACGGCCATTCCCGCGCCCTCACATCACGAGCACAAGCGGGCGGCCTTCATCCGGGACTGGCTTATGGACAAGGGCGCGCAAAACGTGCAGATTGACGAGGCGCTCAACGTGGTGCTCCCGATGAACGTGGATGCTCCCGGCGGATGCACGCTGTTCCTCGCGCACACCGACACCGTATTCCCCGACATGGAGCCCCTGCCGGTACAGCGCCGTGGCGGGCGGCTGTATGGGCCCGGCGTGGGGGACGACACCACCAACGTGGCGGCCATGATGCTGTGGTGCCAGTATCTGACGGAGCAGGGGCTGACGCCTCGGGAAGGCGTGATTTTCGCCTTCAACAGTGGGGAGGAAGGCCTTGGCAACCTCAAAGGCGTGCGTCATCTGATGGACACCTACGGCAAAAGGGTGCGGCGCGTCTATGCCTTTGACGGCGGCACCCGCGTTGTGGTCAACAGCGCGGTGGGCTCGGTGCGCTGGAGGGTGAGCGTGCGCGCCGAGGGCGGGCACTCCTACAGCAAGTTTGGCAACTCCAACGCCATTGTGACGCTGTCTGAAATCATCTGCGCCATGTACCGTCTGGAAGTTCCCGCACGCCCCGGCCGCACGACCTACAATGTGGGCGTCGTCGAGGGCGGCACCTCGGTCAACACCATTGCGCAGCAGGCCCACATGCTATGTGAAATCCGCTCGGACAACCGGCAGTCCCTCGAGGAGATGAAAGCCTCTTTTGAGCAGGTGATTGCCTCCTTCCGGCAGCGCGGCTGCGACGTTTCGCTTGAGTTGCTGGGGCTTCGTCCCTGCATGGGGGAGGTCGACGGGGAAGAGATGGCGCGCATGAGCGAGGCCGTTGCCGCCCTGATTGAGCGCGAGTGCGGCACACGCCCCTCCTTTGAAGCGGCCTCGACCGACTGCAACATCCCCTATTCCCTGGGGGTGCCCGGCCTGTGCTTCGGGGTCTACACCGGGGCAGGCTCGCACACGCGGGAGGAATACATCGAGCTCTCGTCGCTGCCGGCCGGCATGCGGACGATGGGCTGCGTTATCCTGCACGAATTTGATTGAGCGGGGCGGGGTTCCCGGCAGAGGCAAAGCCTCCCCCGCCCCTGGAACAAACTGACAGCCAAGTGAGGAAAGAAAGCACCATGCACGTTCAGACAAAGTCAAAGAAAAAACATCTGCTGCCCCTTGCCCTCATCATTGCGATGGCAGCCGTAATGGCAGGGCTGTGCGTTGTGTCCTGGAGCGAGCGGGGCAGGCTGCAAAACGAGCTGGAAGCCCAGCAGCAGCAGCTCAACGTGGCGCAGCGCCGGGTGCAGCAGGCCGAGCAGGAGCTCTCCGACCTGCAGGAGGAATACGACAAGCTGCTCAAAAAGCAGGATTCAAGCAAACCAAACGGAGAAATTGCCTATCAGACCCTGTATCCGGAGCTCATGCTCGACCCCCTGACGGGGTACACGCAGGAGCAGAAAGTGTACCTGACCTTTGACGACGGCCCTTCCGAAAGGACGATTGAAATTCTGGACGTGCTCAAGCAACGGGACATCAAGGCAACCTTTTTCGTGGTGGGGAGCAACCTCAACAGCGAGCAGGGGCAGGAAATCCTGCGCCGTATGGCCGACGAGGGCCACACCATCGGCATCCACACCGACAGCCACCAGTACCGCAGCATCTACACCTCGGTGGAGGACTATCTCAACGACTTCAAAAAGGTGTATGACAAGGTCTATGAAATTACAGGGGTCAAGCCCGAGATTTTCCGCTTCCCCGGGGGCAGCGTCAACGGCTACAACGGGGACATTTATCAGGAGCTGATTGCCGAGATGATGCGGCGCGGCTTTTCCTATTATGATTGGAATGTCTCCTCGGCCGATGCCACCGGCAGCATTTCCGCCGACACCATCACGAAAAATTGCCTTTCCGGCATTCATGCCTACCGGCGCTCCATTGTGCTCATGCACGACTCGGCGGCCAAAAAAACAACCGCGCAGGCGCTGCCCGGCCTGCTGGACACCCTGATTGCCGAAGGCTATGAGTTTGCCCCCCTGACCAGGGAAACCCTGCCTGTCACCTTTGCCTATCCCGACTGAGCGGGGCGAATGGGGTGTGTTCCACTCCCCTGCCCTCTAAAAAGCCGGCGTCTGCGCCTCCCTCTGAGCAACAAAAAAAGTCTGCAGCCTCAAAAGAGGCCGCAGACTTTTTTGCTGCAAACCGGCGGAAACGGGCCTTTCTCACTCAGGAGAGAACCACATCCAGGCAGGCCGACAGCCGCCACATGAGCCACCCCGTTAAAATGCCAAGCAGGGCGCCTGCCAAAACGTCGGAAGGATAGTGCACATAGAGATACAGCCTCGAAAAGGCGATAAGTGCCGCCAGCGCCAGCGCCCAGCCCCACAGGCTGCTGCGCCCGAAAAACATGACGGCAGCCGCCGCAAACGAGGCTCCCGTATGCCCCGAGGGAAAGGAAAAGTCCCCCGGGCTCGAGACCAGCAAAGCCACGCTTCCGTCGCTTTGGAAGGGCCTGGCGCGTCCCACGAGGGGCTTAAGCAAGACATTGCACAAAAAAAGCTCCAGAGCAAGTGCCGCAAAAAGCGCCGCCCCCAGCCGCCTTCCCTCGGGCACGCATACATACGCCGCACCGAGCAGCAGCCAAACCGCCCCGGCATTTCCCAGGGCCGAAATGGCCGGCATCACGGCATCTCCAATCCTTCCCCGAAACTTTGTCTGAATAAATTTCAAAACCGTCTTTTCCAGCAGCAACTTCTTTCTCCTTTTTTTACTTTTTGGGCTGTTCCACCTGTTTTCTGAAATCATTATATCACAAGCCCCACCTTTTGGGAAACATTTTCTTTTTGTCCGCCCCCGCAGCCCTTCTTGGGGGGCCTTGGGGAGGGCAGCGCATTTGTCAAAGCCCTGCCCATACGGTATAATAAATTGTGTCTGTCCACTTTGGCGCAGCGCATTCCCTGCGCCTTCTTGAAAGGGAGGATTTTCCATGTTCACCCTCTCCAGGCAGCAGGTTCGCCTGTTCCGCCTGCACGCCCACCACCTCGACACCTGGTACAGCCTGCAGGACGCCCTGCACATCGCAGGAGCCTGCGGGCTTCAAAACTCGCCTCCCGGCGCGTGGGAGGCCGCCCTGCACAACCGCATCCGGGATTTGGAGCGTCAGGACCCGGCCCGCCTTCTGGAAGAGGACAAAAGCCTGCTGCAGGCCTGGAGCTTTCGCGGCGCGCCGGTTGTCTTCCCCACCCGGCAAAGCGGCTCCTTTTTGTCTGCCCTGATTCCCCAGCCCGGCGAGCCCTTTGTCTATACCCAGGGCATCGGGCTGGCCCTTGATTTTCTGCAGCTCCCCTTTGACTGGCTGCTTGAACTTCTGGTTCAAACCATGCCAAGGCTCAAAGGCGTCACGCTGTGCGGCAAAGCCGTGCTCGATCAGACGCTGGCCGGCTGGATGGCCCCTCACCTGCCGGCGGACAAGCGCCCCCTGTGGGAGGCGCCCTCCATGTACGGCTCCCCCGACAGGCAGACGGTGGGCGGCGCCGTTGTCTCTTTTTTGCTGCGTCCTTGTTCCCTCATGGGCTTGGTGGTGTTTGGAAAACGCAAGGGCGGACAGCCCACCTTCACCGCCCCGGAGACCTGGCTGGGCCGCCCGCTCCCTCCGGCGCAGGATGCGGCGCTCCAGCTGGTCCGAAGCTATGTCCACTGCTATGCTCCCGCCAGCGTACAGGGCTTTGCCTCCTGGCTGGGCTGCTCGCTTGCACAGGCAAAGCGCCTGTGGAGCTGCGCCGAAGGCCAGCTTGAGCCCGTCCTGCTGGACGGCAGGCGGCGCTTTGTGCTGTCGGATGACCTTGAAGCCCTGCTCTCTCCCCCGCCCGCAGCCAGAGAGCTGCACCTGCTCAAGGGCCACGACCCTTACCTCGGGCTCTTCGACCGCGAGGTCATTTTGGACGACAGGGCCTGGCAGCGCCGGGGGTGGCAGACGGTGTCAAACCCCGGCGTCGTCCTCTGGCAGGGGGAGGTGTGCGGAATCTGGACGCAGAGGAAAAAGGGGCCTGTGATGGACGTTGCGGTATCCCTGCGCCGGCATCTGCCCCGCGAGGCCCTGGAAGAACTGCTGCAGCGCCATGCACTGTTTTCAAAAGCGCGCATCGGAACCTTGACCATACAGGAGTAGGCGGCGTTTTTTCTTCCGAAAGCCCCGCCGTCAAAGCAACAAAAAGAGGGAGCTTCCAAAAAGCCTGGCTCCCCCTTTTTTATCTTCTGTCCTTTTTGCGGCATGCCCTCAGGCAGTCCTGCTCCCGGCAAGCCCTGCCGCCCTGCGCCCTCCCACCGTGCGCTCGACAAGCCGCAGCAGTCTGTCGAGCAGGGGCATCATCCAAAGCGTGTTGACCACGTTAAAGAGGGTGTGAAACAGCGAGATTCCGCTTCTGGTGACGGCCTCACCCCAGAAGGGGATGCCCACCGTGGCCTTTACCCCGTAAATCAGGGCGCAAAAGGCGATGGTTCCAAACAGGTTGAAATAAAAATGCACCATGGCCGCCCGCCTGGCGTTGAGCCCGCTGCCCACCGACGCCAGCAGCACTGTGACGCAGGTGCCGATATTTTGTCCCATAATGATGGGAACCGCCGTGGAAAAAGGCACCATGCCGGTGGAGGCCAGCGCCTGCAGCATTCCAACCGAAGCGGAGGACGACTGGATGAGCGCCGTCACCAGCGCGCCGGCCAGTATCCCTGTCGGCAGGGAATCGCAGCGCATGAAAAGCGCCCGGAAATCCGCCCTTTCCGACAGCGGCAGCAGCGCCTGCTCCATCATGCCCATGCCCAAAAACAGCAGGCCAAATCCAAGCGGCAGCAGCGCACGGGCCTTCGCCCCACTGCGCTCCCCGCCCAGCAGATAGGCAAGGCCGCCCACCAGCAGCAGGATGGGCGCCAGCCCCGAGGGCTTGAGCAGCTCCATCAGAGCCCCACCCCCGGACAGCTCCGAAAGCGAGAGCAGCCAGGCTGTGGCCGTTGTTCCGATGTTGGCGCCAAAAATGATGCCTGCCGCCTGCTCCAGCCCCAAAATGCCGCCGTTGACAAGGCCAATGGTCATCACCGTGGCGGCCGTGGACGACTGGATGACCGCCGTGACGCAAAGCCCCAGCAGCATGGGGCGCCAGCGTCCCCGTGTCATCCGGCGCAGCAGCCGGGAAAGTTTTGCCCCGGCCGCCCTCTCGAGGCTCTCTCCAAGCAGCGTTATCCCATAGAGAAAAAGCCCCACGCCGCCGGCAAGCGGCAGATAGGTCAGCACCCGCACCGTCCCCCCCTTTTCAAAGCGGGACGCCTCGGGGCCTCCCCATCAATCCTGCGTTTCCACGATATACTTGCCCACTTCCTTCAAAAACGCGGCAAGCTCTTCCCCTTCTCCCTCGGTCCGCATCACGATGGGCGCGTTGAGGTCCAGCCCAAACAGGCCCATGATGGACTTGGCGTTGATGACCGCCTGCCCCGAGCTCAGCGTGATTTCAAAACTGCATCCCGAACACTGGTTGACAAAATCCTTCACCTGTGCAATATTGTGTAGTCTGATGGTATGGGTTGTCATGTGCCTGCTTCATTCCTTTTCTATGACGCAGCCCTAGCTGCAAACTGTCTGAGGGTTTTTATCCTCATTTAACCAAATTATTTTACCAGACTCCATGCGGTTTGACAATGGGTATTGTCAGAAAAACGAAACTGCATTATAATTGGCTTTACAGAAAAGCAATCAGCAGATGGGAGTTTTTTTCAATGAAAGTGGCGTTTTTGACCTTGGGCTGTAAGGTCAATCACTACGAGACCGAGGTCATGGCGCAGGCTTTTGAAAGAGCGGGGGATCTCATCGTCCCCTTTGAAGAGAAGGCCGACGTGTATGTGGTCAACACCTGTACTGTGACCGCCACGGGCGACAAAAAATCACGTCAGGCCCTGCGCGCCGCAAAACGGCAAAATCCAAATGCCGTTGTGGTAGCCGTGGGCTGCTATGCACAGATGGACCCCGACGCGCTGCTCTCCATGCCGGAGGTCGACTTTGTGCTGGGCAACCTGCACAAGCCCGAGCTGCCCGCCCTGCTGCGCCGTCATCTCGAGGGGGCGCCCCTCCCGCCGGTTGACGACATCGGCCTGGTGCATGACTTTGAGCCCATGTCGGCCGTGCGCAGCGACCGCACCCGTGCCATCATCAAGATTCAGGACGGATGCAACAACTTTTGCAGCTATTGTGTCATCCCTTACGCCCGCGGCCGCATCCGCTCCAAGCCGCCGCAGGACGTTCTGCGGGAATTCGAAACCCTGGTGTCCGAAGGATATCGGGAAATCATCCTGACCGGCATCGAAATCGCCTCCTACGGCGGCGGTAAGGGGGAAACCTTCACGCTGCCCGAGCTGCTGGAACTGCTGTGCGCACACATCCCCGGGCAAAATCAGCTTCGTATCCGCCTGGGATCGCTCGAGCCCCGCATTGTAACCGAGCCCTTTGCCAGCTTCCTGGCCGCGCACCCCGCCATCTGCCCGCAGTTTCATCTTTCTCTTCAGTCGGGGTGCGACGAGGTGCTCGCCCGCATGAACCGAAAATATGACACGGCGCGCTACACCCGGTCGGTTCAGCTGCTGCGGCAGTACCTGCCCAAAGTCATGCTGACCACCGACATCGTCGTGGGCTTCCCCGGGGAAACCGAACAGCAGTTTTTACAGACGGTGGAATACGTCACCGCCACGCGGTTTCTCAAAGTCCACGCCTTCCCCTACTCGCCGCGCAAGGGGACGCCAGCGGCCGTCATGTCCGGCCAGCTCGGCGGGCCCGAAAAAGCGCGGCGCGTCAAGGCCCTCTCCACGGCCTGCGACGCCGTCCGGCACGAAATTTTGGCCTCTCAGACAGGAAACCGCTACCTGATGCTGGCCGAAGACTGCAAAAACGGCGTCTACCGGGGATATACCGAAAACTACCTCCCCGTACATCTGGAAGCGGCACCCGGGCTCTCAGGGCAGCTTTTGCCGGTCGTCATCACCGGCCTTCAGGGCGATACGCTCTCCGCCTCGCTCTCTCCCTCGCCGTAAGGCAAGGCCTCTGCCTGCGTCCATGCCCCATACCCATTGTATGCTCACATCCGATTGTATGTTTTTCCCCCGATTGATATGACGACACCCCCCGTAGGGCAGCTTCGTGTAGGGCAGCTTCGTGGGACTCACGGGCCTGCTCCCAAAAGTACTGTGAGGCGTTTATGGATCAGACCACCCAAAATTTCAAGCTGTGGCTCGAACAGACCAAGGACGAGCCCCTCGAGGCCATGGCATCATTTTTTGATGCCCGCATTGACGACTATGAGGCGCACATGTCGCCCTGGGCCGCGCACTACCTCTGGATGGCAAAGCTGCTGCCCGACGCAACAAAGACCCTGCTCGACCTAGGCTGCGGAAGCGGGCTGGAGCTCGACCCCATTTTTGCCCGGTTCCCCTCCCTGGAGGTGACGGGGGTGGATTTGTCGCAGCGCATGCTTGAGAAGCTGCGTCAAAAGCACCCGGACAAGGCCCTGACGCTTGTGTGCGGCGACTATTTCCTGACGGCGTTTGCAAAAGGGTATTTTGACGCCGTGGTCTCCTTTGAATCGCTGCACCATTTTACCGCCGCGCAAAAGACCGCGCTCTTTGAAAAAATCCACGGCGCGCTTCGGCCGGGCGGCGTGTATCTGGAGTGTGATTACATCGCAACCTCTCCCGAAATGGAAGAGCTCGCCTTTGCCGAGTGTGCCCGCAGGCGGCAGCGTGACGGCTTTGACGGGCAGGTTTTTGTCCATTTTGACACGCCCCTGACGCTGGAGCACGAGATGGACGCCATCCGTGCCGTCGGCTTTGCGCAAGTGGAGCTTGTCGGCTTTCTGCCGGGCGACGACCACACGCCCATGCTGCGTGCCGTAAAATAACAGGCTTCACAAAAAGGGGCTGCCCTTGCATTTTAAAAAAGTCAAAGAGCTTTCAAAGGCACAAGGCCGTGCCTTTGAAAGCTCTTTTTTTGAATTTGCCCCCCGCAAACGAGAGGCTTCTGCCAAGTCTTGCCGTCTTAATCTAAAACAGGATTTTCACCGTTGTTCCCACGCCCTCCTGGCTGTCCAGCGTCAGGCGGGCGTTGTGGTAGGCCGCCCCATGCTTGACGATGGAAAGGCCCAGTCCCGTACCTCCGATTTGCCGTGAGTGGCTCTTGTCTACGCGGTAAAAGCGCTCAAACACGCGGGCGCGGTGTTCCAGGGGGATGCCAATTCCGGTGTCCCTCACCGAAAGGCTGACATGCTCGCCCTGCGGCACAACCGAGACCACCACCTTGCCGCCCTCCCTGTTGTACTTGACGGCGTTGTCGCACAGGTTGAAAATCATCTCCTCTAACACGGGTCTCACTCCCGTCACGGAGCAGTGGTCGCCCTCGAGCTCAAAGCTCACGCCGTGCTGCCTGGCCTCGTCGGACAGCCTGCCGATGCACTGCTGTGCAAGGTCATAGAGGTCCACCGGCTCCTTTTCCATGGGAATCAGGTTCTCGTCAAGCTGCGACAGCTTGATGATATCGGCCACAAGGGCAATCAGGCGCTGCGCCTCGCGGTAGATGTCGCCGCCAAACCGCGACACGTCCTCGGGCTTGACGATGCCGTTCATGAGCATCTCGGCAATGCCCGAAATGGAGGTCAGCGGCGTTTTGAGCTCGTGCGACACATTGGCCGTAAACTCCCGGCGCAGCGTATCCCTCTCCTCTTGTTCGGTGACGTCGAGCAGCAGCAGCACCGCCCCCGCCACGTTCTCGTCCTTGTAAACCGGGCTTGCCATAATCCGATAGATGCGGTTGCCCATCGGGAAAGTCTGCTCGCACCGCTCTCCGGACAGCGCCTTTTCCACGGCCAGCCGGAAGGGCTCGCTGCGGTTGAGCGTCAGCACGCTGACGCCAATTTCGCACTCCTTGACATCAAGCAGACGCAGCGCGCCGGCGTTGTAGGAGAGGACTTCGGTCTTTGCGTCTATCACCAAAAGCCCCTCGCTCATGTTCTCCGTGATGGCGGAAAACTCCTTTTGCGTGCGCGTGAGCTCCTTGACCTGGCTTGCAATCAGGCGGTTTTGCCTGTGAATTTTCGAAAGGAAGGGCGAAAGCTCCTCATAGACCTGCTGCTGGTCCGGGTGCTCCAAATCAATTTCATTGATGGGCCTGACAATCCATTTTGCCACCCGCGAAGCCAAAAAGGCCGAGAGCAGCGCCGTGAGCAAAAACACGGCGCACACCGGCTGGAGCATGCCCCACCCCAGCAGCGTGACCGTGTGCTGCTGGCTGGAGACGCGCACAACCGAGCCGTCTGAAAGGCGGCGGGCAAAATAGACGGTTTTTTCCCCCAGCGTATCCGAGTAGCGCGTGGCGCTGCCCGTGCCGTTTTCCATGGCCTGCCGGATTTCCTCGCGGTCTGCATGGTTTTCCATCGAGTCCTCGCTTGCGGCGCTGTCATACAGCACCTGTCCGTCTGTCCCCACCCAGGTGATGCGGTTTTGGGCCTGCATGCCGTCAAAATACGACATGCCCGCGCTTTCGATGCCCTGCGCGGCAAACAGCGTCTGCTGCTCGAGCTCCCAGGTCAGGCGGTCGGTCAGATAGTCATACAGCACTGCAAAAATGATGGCAAAGCAGGCAATCAAAACGGCCGTCGCCACGGCAATAATGGATTTGAAAATTTTTCCTGTCATGCTCACGGCCTGTCCTCCCCAATCTTGTATCCCACACCCCGCACCGTCTCAATCAAATCCCCGCAGGGGCCCAGCTTTTGCCGAAGCGTGCGGATGTGGACGTCCACCGTGCGGGTCTCTCCGTCAAACTCATAACCCCAGATGCGGTCGAGCAGCTGCGCGCGTGTGAGCACCGTGCCGCGCTCCTGCAGCAGCGCGCACAGCAGCTCAAACTCCTTGAGCGACAGCGACACGGGCTTTCCCCCAACCTCTACCAGATGCTTGGAGGGGCAGACAACAAGCTCCCCCACCGTATAGGTCATGGGCGCCTGCTCCTCCCCTGTCCGGCGCAAAAGCGCGCGGATGCGGGCGAGCAGCTCCATGATGCCAAAGGGCTTTGGAAGGTAGTCGTCGGCCCCGGCGTCAAGCCCCACCACGCGGTCAAATTCGCTGCCCTTGGCCGTCAGCATCATGACCGGCAGCCTGGCTGTGGCGGCGGTGTCGCGCAGGCGCTTGAGGATGTGCAGCCCGTCTTCCTCGGGAAGCATGATGTCGAGCAGCACCAGGTCGGGAAGGCGCTGCTCCATCGCCTTCCAGAAATCTGACGGGCGGGCAAAGCCCTGCGCCTCCATGCCCTGACTGTTGAGCGCATAGATGACAAAGCTCCGGATGCTGTCGTCATCCTCCACGAGATAAATCACTGCGGCCCCTCCCCTTTTTCAAATGAGCTGCTGCTCGTTGATGATGAGCTTAAACGAAAGCCCCAGCCGCTCAGCCGCTTTCCTGCACAAAATCATGCGGTTGAGAAAAATCTCAAA
Source organism: Candidatus Galloscillospira excrementipullorum (assembly GCA_018714125.1). Lineage (GTDB taxonomy): Bacteria > Bacillota > Clostridia > Oscillospirales > Feifaniaceae > Galloscillospira > Galloscillospira excrementipullorum. Next base: position 5,847 of record DVNV01000007.1, on the reverse strand, counting down.
GTAGTCCATCACCGAGCCGTACTTGGTGTCGATGAGCAGCTTGAGCTTGACGATGGTGTGCTCCTCGTTGATTTTGAGCACCGACTTGCGCACTGAGTAGTTGACCCTGTCGTGAATGTCAAACTGGGAAAATTCAGGGTTGCGCACCCTGCTGCGGCGCACGTCCGACTTGTCGGCCAGGATGAGGGCCGCCGCAATGGGGTTGACCGGCACACCGGTGCCCTCGTCGTGATTGCCGATGGCCGTCACGATGGTGGCGATGTCCTCCGGCTGCGCCCCCATGTCCTTGAGGATGCGAAAGGCCATCATGGCGCCGCTTTGCGAGTGGTCCACTCGGTTGATGAGGTTGCCGATGTCGTGCAGATAGCCTGCAATCTGGCCCAGCTCCACCTCCCGCTCCGAATAGCCCAGCGTCTCCAGCAGGTATTTCACCGTCTCGGCCACATGCGTCACATGCGCAAAGCTGTGCTCGGTAAAGCCCAGTGCCACGAGAGACTCATCGGCAAGGGCGATATACGTTCTTATTTCTTCACTGTTTTTTATTTCTGAAAATGTAATCATGATTCCTCCTTTTGCTTGATTTCCTTGTTGTCCGTCTGGCGGGCATGCACGCCGGTCAGGGAAAATTCCACCCATTCGGCAATGTTGGTGGCGTGGTCGCCGATACGCTCAAAGTATTTTGCAATCATGAGCAGGTCGAGATACAGTCCACCATTTGCGCTGTCTGCCCCCAGCAGGGAGATGAGCTGGGCCCTGACCCTGTCAAACAGGCCGTCCACCACATCGTCATAGGCGATGACGGCATGCACCAGCTCCAAATCCTGCGAGACGAAGGACTGCACGCTGTCGGTCACCATTTTGATGGTGGCCTGGGCCATTTCGTCAATGGGCAGGCGGTGCTGTCCGCCCATCCCGTTGATGTAGCCCGTGATTTCGGCGATATCGGCGGCCTGGTCGCCGATGCGCTCCATGTCGGAAATCATTTTGAGTGCCGACGAAATCATGCGCAAATCCCTTGCAACCGGCTGCTGCGACAGCAGCAGCTTGAGGCACATGCCCTCGATGTCGCGCTCTTTCTGGTCAATCTGCGAGTCAATGTCAAAGGTCTTTTTCCGAAGCTGCTCGTCATGTTCCAGCAACGCCTTGACCGAGGAGGAAATGGCCTCCTCGCACAGGGCCCCCATTTTGATGAGCTCCACATGGAGCTGCTCAAGCTGCTCGTCGAAACGATTTCGCATCATCCAAACCTCCCCGTAATGTAATCCTCCGTTCTCTTGTCGGACGGAAGGGAGAAAAGCTGCTCTGTGGGAGCATATTCCACCATCTCCCCCAGCAGGAAGAAGGCGGTTTTGTCTGAAATGCGCGCGGCCTGCTGCATGTTGTGCGTCACGATAACAATAGTATAATCTTTTTTGAGCTCGGTAACAAGCTCTTCTATCTTGGAAGTGGAAATGGGGTCAAGCGCCGAGGTCGGCTCGTCCATGAGCAGCACCTCCGGCTGCACGGCAAGGGCGCGCGCAATGCACAGCCTCTGCTGCTGCCCGCCCGAGAGCGACAGGGCGCTCTTCTTTAAGCGGTCTTTGACCTCGTCCCAGATGGCGGCGTTTTTCAGCGACTGCTCGACAATCTCGTCTAAGCGCACCTTTGAGCGCACGCCGTGGGTTCTGGGGCCAAAGGCGATGTTGTCGTAAATGCTCATGGGGAAGGGGTTTGGCTTTTGAAAGACCATGCCCACGCGTTTGCGCAGCAGACTGGGGTCCATCTCCCCGTAGATGTCCTCCCCGTCGAGCAGAACCCGGCCTTCAATCCGGCAGCCCTCCACCAAATCGTTCATGCGGTTGAGCGTTTTGAGCAGCGTGGATTTGCCGCAGCCGGAGGGCCCGATAAAGGCGGTAATCCCGCCGCTCTCAAGCCCCATGTTGATGTTCTTGAGCGCATGGAACTGGCCGTAATAGAGATTGAGCTCTTCGATTTGAAACTTATTCATATCTTACCTCACCGATACTCGTTTTGCCACCATGGCCGAAAGGGTGTTGATGCCGACCACCATCACCAGCAGCACCACGGCTGTGGCATAGGCCTGCTCGGTATAAAACCCTTCCGACAGCAGCGCATACATGTGAACCGCCAGCGTTCTGCCCGACCCCATGAGCGACTTGGGAACGCCTGCCACCGTACCGGACGTGTAAATCAGGGCCGCCGTCTCCCCCACGATCCTGCCGATGCCCAAAATCACACCAGCCAGAATACCGGGCGCCGCGCTGGGCAGCACGATGCAAAACACGGTGCGCAGCCTTCCGGCCCCCAGGCCGAAGCTGCCCTCCCGGTAGGCGTCAGGCACCGACTTGAGCGCCTCCTCCGTGGTGCGCATGATGAGCGGCAAAATCATAATGGTGAGCGTCAGGATTCCGCTCAGCAGCGAGTTGCCCATCTTGCAGGCGATGACAAAAAACAGGTATCCGAACAGCCCGTAAACGATGGAGGGGATACCCGAAAGGGTCTCGGCCGTCAGCCGCACCAGCTCGACAAGCCGGTTGCCGCGCTTTGCGTATTCCACAAGGTAAATGGCCGAACCCACTCCAAGCGGCACCGCCAGCAGCAGGGAGAGCGCCGTCATGGTGACGGTGTTGAGGATGGCCGGCAGCATGGAGACGTTTTCGGTGGTATATGTGAGGGAAAACAGGCTTGGCGTGAGCTGTGGGATGCCCCGGATGAGGATGTAGCCCAGCAGCGAGAACAGCACGCCCACCGTGAGCACTGCCGACAGCAGCACCAGCAGCATGACGGCAAAAGAGCCGGGATGGCCCCGGTATTTCAGCAGGGTACGCCGCAGGGGTTTCATGTCTCATCCCTCCTTTTGAGCAGCGAAAACGAAATGTTGATGAGCAAAATAAAGACAAACAGCACAACCGCCGTTGCGATGAGGGCCTCACGGTGCAGGTCCTGGGCATATCCCATCTCCAGCACGACGTTGGCGGTCAGCGTTCGCACGCCCGACAGCAGGCTCTCTGGAATTACCGGCTGGTTTCCGGCCACCATCGAGACTGCCATGGCCTCGCCGATGGCGCGTCCCACGCCCAGGACAACGCCTGCCAGGATGCCCGACCGCGCCGCCGGCAGCACGGCGCAGAAGACACTGCGCTCATGGGTTGCCCCCAGTGCGAGGGCGCCCTCATAGTAGCTCTCGGGCACGGCGCGGATTGCACTTTCCGACACCCCGATGATGGTGGGCAAAATCATGATGCCCAGCAGGAGCGACGCCGTCAAAACGCTCTTTCCGCCGCCCCCGAAGATGCGCTGCATCATGGGCACGATGATGACCAGCCCGAAAAAGCCGTAGACCACGGAAGGGATGCCGGCCAAAAGCTCGGTGACCGGCTTTAGGATGCGGTAGAGCCTGGCCGGGCAGAACCTGGCCAAAAAGACGGCGCACAGCACCCCCGTGGGCACCCCAATCAGGATGGCTCCCGCCGTGACATAGAGGCTGCCCACAATCATGGGAAAGATGCCGTAAAGGCCGTTTGTGGGCTTCCAGCGAAGCCCGAGCAAGAAGTTCCCTATGCCAATCTCCTGCATGGCGGGCAGGCCACCTGCAAACAGAAAGATGCAGATGAGCACAACCGCCAGAATGGAGGTGCAGGCACAAAACAGGAAGACAACTCGCATCAATGATTCTTTAGGCTGTCTCATCGTTTCTTCCTTCCTTCATACGTCAGGCCGGCGGCAAGGCTGCCGCCGGCCTGATTTCCGTCCCTGCTTACCCAAGCTCCGACCAGCTTGTCAGCTCTCCCATGAAGATGTCTTTCACCTGCTCACTGGTGAGGGAGCTGACCTCGTTTTCGAGGTTCACGATGACCGCGATGCCATCCATCGCGATGACCGTGGCCGATACTCCCTGCTCCAGCTCGCTCTCCTTGAGCTCTCTGGAGGCCATGCCGATGTCGCACACGCCTTCGATGGTCGAGTTGACGCCGGTCGTGGAGTCGTTTTGCTGCACCTCAATCTCGAGGTTGCCGTTGATGGCCAGATACCCTTCACGCAGCTTTTCCATGATGGGCGTCACCGAGGAGGAGCCTGCAACCGTAATCTTTCCGCTCACATTCCCGCCGGCAAAGGCGCCGGTGCTGCCCTGGCTGATGTAGCCGCCCTCTTCCACAATCTTCTGCCCCTCATCGCTGAGGATGAAGTCGATGAAGTCCTGCGCCTGAGGGCTGACCTGCTCGGAGGTGACGATATTGAACGGCCTTGAAACCTTGTAGGTGCCGTTTTTGATGTTTTCCACGGTGGGGACAACCCCGTCAATCTCAACAGCCTTCACGTCGTCGCCAAGCGAACCCAGCGAAACATATCCGATGGATGCCTTGTTTCCCGCGACGGTCGTCATCATTACCGATGTGCTGTTGGTTATCTCCGCCATATCCGTGGTATAGTCAATCTTGTTCCCGTCTGCATCCTCCTGCTCGATTCCGAACAGTTCGATAAACGCCCCTCTGGTTCCGGAGCCGTCCTCACGGGTAACAGGATAAATGGTGTCCTGCACTGTTGTCTCTCCCTGGCTGCAGCCTGCCAGAGCACCTGTCAGCAGGGCCAACACAAGGCCAAGTGCGACCAAGACATTTCTCTTTTTCATGTCGATTCTCCTTTGCTGTATGTGTGATATGTTTGTGATGTTCTCCTGATTACGGCTTTAGTATAACAAGCAAAGGTTAAGTGTAAAATCGCTTTTGTGTTAAATCAATGTAAAGTCCTTTTTCTCTTCTGCCTTCTTTTTTCAGGCCTTTTCCAAGATGCCGTTGCACCCCGCCCGAGGCCGGCCTTCCCCCGTTTGCAGGCCCCGCTTGCCGCATGCTGCCTGCTGCCTTGAAAAAAGACAAAAAAATGGCCAAAGCGGAAGTTTCCGCTTTGGCCATTTGGTTTTTTTGTTTTACGCGTTGATGGCGATAACGACGCCGGAGCCGACGGTTCTGCCACCCTCGCGGATAGCGAAGCGCAGGCCTTCCTCAATGGCGATGGGGGTGATCAGCTCAACGTTCATCTCGACGTTGTCGCCGGGCATGCACATCTCAACACCCTCGTCCAGAGAAACAACACCGGTCACGTCAGTGGTTCTGAAGTAGAACTGGGGACGGTAGTTGTTGAAGAAGGGGGTGTGACGACCGCCCTCTTCCTTGGTCAGGACGTAAACCTGGCCGCGGAACTTGGTGTGGGGCTTGATGGAGCCGGGCTTTGCCAGAACCTGGCCGCGCTCGACTTCGTTTCTCTGAATACCACGCAGCAGGGTACCAATGTTGTCGCCAGCCTCGGCATAGTCGAGCAGCTTGCGGAACATCTCGATACCGGTGACGACGGTCTTGCGGGGAGCATCCATCAGACCGACAATCTCAACTTCCTCGGAGAGCTTGAGCTGACCACGCTCGACACGGCCGGTGGCAACGGTGCCGCGGCCGGTAATGGTGAAGACGTCCTCAACAGGCATCAGGAAGGGCAGGTCGGCCTTTCTCTCGGGGGTGGGGATATACTTGTCAACCGCATCCATGAGCTCAAGGATGGGGGCATACTCGGGAGCGTTGGGGTCGGTGGACTCGCACTCGAGGGCCACGAGGGCGGAACCCTTGATGATCGGGATCTCGTCGCCGGGGAACTCGTAAGCGGAGAGCAGGTCGCGGATTTCCATCTCAACCAGCTCGAGCAGCTCGGGGTCGTCAACCTGATCGACCTTGTTCATGAAAACAACGATATAGGGCACGCCGACCTGACGGGCAAGCAGGATGTGCTCACGGGTCTGGGGCATGGGGCCGTCGGCCGCGGAAACAACCAGGATGGTGCCGTCCATCTGAGCGGCACCGG
>DVNV01000080.1 GCA_018714125.1 Candidatus Galloscillospira excrementipullorum | reverse complement strand
GAGGTTGTCACGGTGCCGCAGGTGGCAGAGCACATCGAGCACTTCTGCGCACTGGGCGGGGAAAAGTGCATCTGCATGGGCGGCGACCTCGACGGCACCGGAGACATGCTCATCCGAGGCATTGAGGACTGCTCAAAAACCTGGAGCGTGGCCGAGGAGCTGCTCAAAAGGAACTACAGCGAGCAGACGGTGGAAGACATCATGTGGAACAACGCGCGCAACTACCTTGCCAAGATGCTTCCCGAAAAATAAAATTCCCAAAGGGAGTGTGAGGGGATGGAATTTTACAGTACGAGAAACAAGAGCTACCGCCTGAGCGGGGAGCAGGCCGTCATTGCGGGCATCGCCCCGGACGGGGGCCTCTTTTTGCCCTGTGAGCTGCCCTGTTACGGCAGGGAAGAGCTGAACCGCATGAAGGCACTTGACTATCCGCAGCTTGCCGCAAAGGTGATGGCCTTCTTTTTCCCGGGGATTGGAGAGCAAAAGCTGCTGCAGGCCTGCAGGAAAGCCTATGCCCCGGAGAAGTTCGGGGGAGAGTGCCCCGTGCGCCTGCACGGGCTGGACGGGAACACCGTCATGCTTGAGCTGTGGCACGGGCCCACGCTGGCCTTTAAGGACATGGCGCTTCAGATGCTGCCCCACCTGCTGTCGCTCTCCCTGGAGGCGGCGGGGGACGCTCGCCGCGCCCTCATCCTGACCGCCACCTCGGGCGATACCGGCAAGGCGGCGCTCGAGGGCTTTACCGACGTGCCCGGCACGCAGGTGGCCGTCTTCTATCCGGCCTACGGGGTCAGCGAGATGCAGCGCCTGCAAATGGCGACCCACCGCGCACAAAATGTGGCCGTCTTTGCCGTGGACGGGAATTTTGACGACACGCAGACCGGCGTCAAGCGTATTTTTGCAGACGCGGCGCTGCGGGAAGAGGCCGCGTCCAAGGGCGTGTTCTTGTCCTCCGCCAATTCCATCAACGTCGGCCGCCTGATTCCCCAGATTGTCTACTATATCTACGCCTATCTGCAGCTGCTCTCAAACGGGTGCGTCGCCCCCGGCGACGCCATCGACATCGCGGTGCCCACCGGCAACTTCGGCAACATCCTTGCCGCCTGGCTGGCCGGAAAAATGGGCATTCCCGTGAGAACGCTCATCTGCGCCTCCAACCGCAACAATATCCTCACCGACTTTTTCCGCACCGGCGTCTACGATACCCGCCGTCCCTTTTACAAAACCGGCTCTCCCTCCATGGACATCCTGGTGTCCAGCAACCTCGAGCGCCTGCTCTTTTATCTGTGCGGGGAAGACGACGAAGCCTGCGCCGGCCTCATGCGCCAGCTCGCCCAAACCGGCAGCTACCGGCTGACGCCCGAGCTGCTGCAAAAGGCGCAGCAGCAGTTCTTCGCCGCCTGTGCCGACGACGACCAGACCGCCGCCTGCATCGGGCGGGTGTGGGAGGGCTTTGGATACTGCGTTGACCCCCACACCGCCGTGGCGCTGTGTGCGCTCTCCCAGCGTCCTGACACCCATTTCACGCTGGTGGCCTCCACCGCATCGCCCTACAAATTTTCTTCCACCGTGCTGCGCGGCCTCGGACGCCGGCCCTCGCAGGACGAGTTTGAAAACCTCACTCTCCTGGCGCAGTTCCTGCAGGAAAAGCCTCCCGAGCAGCTGAGCAGCCTGCGCAGCCTGCCCCTGCGCTTTGAGCAGGTCTACGCCAGGGAGAGCATGCCGGACCTCGTGCGCGGCCTCCTGTGACTTTATCGGCCCGCCCTTTTTCCCGTTTGATAAAAGGGCAGGGGAGCCCCGTGCAAGGGGCCGCAGCTTAAACCATGCGCGCAGACGCAGCAAGAAGCGCCCTGAAAAAAGGGCGCTCCTGTGAAAAAACGGGATTTGAAAGAGGCCTTGCAGGCAGCTTGTAAGCAGGCAGGGCGGGGGAAACACCCCCCCCGCCCTGCCTTGGCCCTGAAGCGTTATCGAATGGCCTCAAAGGTGGAACAGGTGGCGTTTGCGGAATCTCTGGCAGACGCGGTGGCGGTGGAGTTTGCCGTGCAGCCGCGCACCGTGATGACGGGCGCATTGCAGCAGTCCTTCCCGCAGTGATAGCGGCAGGACTCCACGGTGCAGTTGACTCCTCTGTTGGTTGCTTCGCTCATGGCACTCATCCTTTCAGAAAATCTCAATTCATGGCACGGCATGCGTTGGCCTGTGACGGCCGCCGTGTTCGGGATTTAGTGTGCCCGCCGGCGCGCGGCGCATGCGCGCCAGTAAATTCCGAAACGTTGGTTTTTGCGGACGGGCGGGCGCGTTTTCCCCCCGACCGGCTTTTCCCCCCGATTTTTTTTGCACGAAGGAGTTGAGCATCATCGTCCATCTCATCGCAGACCTGCATCTGGGCGCTTCGGTCAACAAGCCCATGCAGGTGTTTGGCCCGGAATGGGACAACCACACCGAAAAAATCAGGCGGGAATGGCTGGCGCGGGTAGACGCGCAGGACACGGTGTTTTTGCCAGGCGACCTCTCGTGGGGCATCGACCTGCAGGAGGCTTTGGCCGACTTTTTGTTTCTCGACGCCCTGCCCGGCAAAAAAATCCTCTCCAAGGGAAATCACGACTACTGGTGGACCACGGTGTCCAAAATGCAGAATTTCCTGCTGGCCCACGGCATCACTTCCATCGACTTTCTGCACAACAACGCCTATGCCGCTGAGGGCATGATATTCTGCGGAGCCAAGGGCTATCAGTGGGACGCCCAGCAAAGCGCGGCACAAAATGAAAAACTGATCAACAGGGAGGCCATGCGTCTTGAGCTTTCGCTCGAGCGGGGCGCCGCACTTCGCGGCAGCCTGCCGGGATATGAGCACGCCGAGCTCATTGCCCTGCTGCACTATCCGCCCGTCTCCCCGGGGCAGAAGAGCCGGCGGCTTCTGGAAATCCTGCTCAAATACGGCGTCAGGCGCTGCTTTTACGGGCACATCCACGGCCCCGGAAAGGCCACGGCCGTCACCGGTTTGTACGAAGGCGTCGAATTTTCCCTCATATCGGCCGATTTTTTATCATTTTGCCCACAAAAATTGAACAAAACGGTTTCCTTTTAGAAGATTTATGATATAATGTCTGTTGCCGGAGCGTCGGACATCGAGAAACCCGCAGCGTCATGTTTGCCGGATAATATTTTTCACATAAAAACGGAGGTACAAAAACGTTATGAAGGTTTTAACCCAAAAGGAGCTCCCCAATTCTCAGGTCTTCTTTGAAATCCGCGTGGAAGGAGAAGAGTTCCAGAAGGGGCTGGACGCCGCCTACCGCAAAAACGCCCCCAAGCTCAGTGTCCACGGCTTCCGCAAGGGCAAGGCTCCCAAGAATCTCGTGCTCAAAACGTACGGAGTCGGCATTTTGTTTGACGATGCCATCGGCGAGACCTATCCTGCCGCCTACGAGCAGGCCATCACCGAGGCCGGTGTTGAGCCCGTCGACTTCCCCGAAATCAGCGTTCTTGAAATCAACGAGGAGGGCTACACCTTCACCGCAACCCTGACCCAAAAGCCCGCCGTCAAGCTGGGTGCCTATCGCGGCCTGTCTGCCTACAAGCCCCCGGTTGACGTGACCGACGAAGAGGTGGAGCAGGAGATTGAGGCGCTCCGCTACCGCAATTCCCGCCTTGTCGACGTGGAGCCCCGCCCCGTCCAGAAGGACGACATCGTCATCATCGACTATGTCGGCAAGCTCGACGGCGTCCCCTTTGACGGCGGAACCGCCGCCGCGCAGCAGCTTGTCATCGGCTCGGGCCAGTTTATCCCCGGCTTTGAGGACCAGATTATCGGGCACACCCCGGGAGAGACCTTTGACATCGACGTCACCTTCCCCGAGGACTATCCCGCAGACGAGCTCGCCGGAAAGGCCGTTGTCTTCACCATTTCGCTGCACGCCATCAAGAAAAACGAGATGCCCGAGCTCGACGACGAGTTTGCCAAGGACGTCTCCGACTCCTACAACACCGTTGACGACCTGCGTGCCGGCATGAAGACCGCCGTGCAGGAATACAAGGTCAGCCAGGCAGAGCGCGTCTTTGAGGACGGCCTGCTGTCGCAGATTGTGGAGAACATGGAAGTTGAAGTGCCGCAGGTCATGATTGACCGTCAGATTGACGGCATGGTGGAGGATTTCGGGCAGCGTCTGCAGCAGCAGGGCATCAACCTTGAGACCTACCTTGCCATGACCAAGACCGAAATGGCCGACTTCCGCAAGAACTTTGCCGAGCCTGCCGAAAACAACGTCAAGACCTCCCTGGCGCTGGAGGCCATCGTCAAGGATGCCGACATCGACATCACCGAGGAGGAATTCAATGCCGAGCTTGACAAGATTGCCGAGCAGGTCAAAATCGAATCCTCCAAGCTGGTCGACATGATTGACAAGGCCGCCCTCGGACGGGAAATCGCGGTGAGCAAGGCGCTCAAGCTGGTCAAGGACAGCGCCACGGTGCTCGACAAGGAGCCCGAGAAGAAGCCTGCCAAGAAGACCGCCAAAAAAGCGGCCAAGAAGGCGGAGGAGGGCGAAGCCGAGCAGGCCGAGGCCGCTCCCAAGAAGACTGCCAGAAAGAAGAAGGCCGACGCCCCGGAGGAGGCCGAGAAGGAGGCCGAGAAAAAGCCTGCCAGGAAGAGCACCAAGAAGGCTTCCGCAGAGGAGTAATCCGCATTCTTTGAGGAATACCTGCGTCCCTTGAGACGTGTGTCTGAAGAAACCCCAGAGGGGCCTGCCCGATTGAGACAGGCCCTTCTGGGGAACGTATACTTTTCGGGCAACTCGCGTATACTCGGTGGAGATGCCCAATACCCATCCAGTGTAAAGGAGGAATTGTTATGAGTTTGGTTCCCGTTGTCGTGGAGCAGACCTCAAGAGGGGAGCGCTCCTACGATATTTTTTCCAGACTTCTCAACGACCGCATCGTCTTTTTGGCCGATGAGGTCAACGACGTCACGGCCAGCCTTGTCACGGCCCAGCTGCTCTACCTGGAGGCTCAGGACCCCGACAAGGACATTTCCTTTTATATCAACAGCCCCGGCGGCTCGGTTTCGGCCGGCTTTGCCATTTTCGACACCATGAACTATATCAAGTGCGACGTTTCGACCATCTGTGTGGGCATGGCGGCCAGCATGGGGGCCTTTCTGCTGGCGGCCGGTGCCAAGGGCAAGCGCCTTGCCCTGCCCAACAGCGAAATCATGATTCATCAGCCTCTGGGCGGCACGCGCGGCCAGGCCACCGATATCAAAATCCATGCCGACCACATCCTCAAAACCCGCGCCAACCTCAACCGCATCCTCTCGGAGGTGACAGGCCAGCCTCTGGAGGTCATCGAGCGCGACACCGAGCGCGACAACTTCATGACGGCGCAGGAGGCGGCAAACTATGGGCTGGTCGACCGCGTCATCACGCGCCGGTAGCCTCCGGCACAGGTGTTAAGTCCGTTTTTCTATTTGTCATTTTTCATGAACTGGAAAGAGAGAAGATATGCCGAACACACCGACCAACCATGAAATCACCTGTTCTTTTTGCGGCAAGCCCGCAGGGGATGCCCGCCGCATCATCGCCGGCATCTCCGCATATATCTGCGACGAGTGCGTGGAGATGTGCTATGATTTGATTGCGGACGATGCCGAGCAGGAGCCTGTCAGGCGGCAGCCCGAAAAAGGGGAGTCGGTCCCCACCACCATGGACATGCTGCCCACCCCGATGGAACTCAAGGCCCTTCTTGACGACTATGTCATTGGGCAGGACGAGGCCAAGGTGGTGCTGGCCGTATCGGTCTACAACCACTATAAGCGCATCTATTTCGGAGAGGAGAGCGATGTGGAGCTGCAAAAGAGCAACGTCGTGATGCTCGGGCCCACCGGCGTCGGGAAAACGCTGCTTGCGCAGACGCTGGCCAAGGCGCTCAACGTCCCCTTCGCCATTTCTGACGCCACCACCCTCACCGAAGCGGGCTATGTGGGTGAAGACGTGGAAAACATCCTGCTGCGCCTCATCCAGGCGGCGGATTACGACATCGAGCTGGCCGAGCGCGGTATCATCTATATCGACGAAATCGACAAGATTTCGCGCCGCAGCGAAAACCGCTCCATCACGCGCGACGTCAGCGGTGAAGGCGTGCAGCAGGCCCTGCTCAAAATTCTGGAGGGCACCGTCTCCAACGTTCCGCCGCAGGGCGGGCGCAAGCACCCCCACCAGGAGTTTATCCAAATCAACACCTCCAACATCCTCTTTATCTGCGGAGGCGCCTTCGACGGCATCGAGGAAATCATCGAAAAGCGGGTGGGGCAGTCCTCCATCGGCTTTGAGGCCAAGGTGCTGGGAAAAGAGGACAAGAAGTCTGCCCGCCTGCTGCATCAGGCCGTGCCGCACGACCTCATCAAATACGGCCTCATCCCCGAGCTGGTGGGACGCCTGCCCATCCTGACCACCCTCGACCCGCTTGACATCCCTGCCCTCAAGCGCATCCTGACCGAGCCCAAAAACGCCCTGGTCAAGCAATACGCCACCCTTTTTGCGCTCGACGGCGTGGAGCTGGAGTTTGACGACGACGCCCTGACCGCCATCGCCGAGAAGGCCCACAAAAACGAGATGGGCGCGCGCGGCCTGCGCTCCATTGTGGAGTCTATCATGACCCGCGTGATGTTTGAAATCCCCTCGAACCCCGACATTGCCAAGGTGATTATCACCAGAGAGTGTGTGGAGCAGAAGGGGGAGCCCCGTCTGATTCTGGACAAGAACAGCCAGAGGCATCTTTCCCGCCGCAGAGCGGCCGCCGTTGAGCTCGAGTCCAGACGCAACAGCGCCTCCTGAAGCTTCGCATCAAATCCCATAGGAGAACAACTGTGAACAATCAAATGCAAGAAACTTTGAAAATCCCCATGATTGCCCTGCGCGGCCTGGTGGTCTTTCCCAACTCCACCGTCCACTTCGACGTGGGCCGTAAACGCAGCGCCGCCGCGCTCGACCTGGCCATCAAAAAGGGCACTCCCGTGTTCCTGGTCACGCAGCGCGACGTGCGCCATGACGACCCCGACCTCGGGGAGCTCTACGACATCGGCACCATTGCCGTCATCAAGCAGGTGCTGCGCATCTCGGACGACAACATCCGCGTGCTGGTCGAGGGCGTTTCCCGTGGCCGCATCCTGGAGCTGGTTTCGGGAAAACAGTTCCACCTTGTCACGGTGCAGTCCATCCCCGAGCCGCCCGTTGAGGACGAAACGGCGGCTCTTGGTGCCGTGCGCGAGCTGCAGAGCGTCTTTGAAGAGTATTCCATGAACCTGCCCAAGCTGTCGCCCGAGGTGGTGCTGTCGGTGCTCTCCATCGAAGAGCCCGGCGCCCTGGCCGACTATGTGGCCTCCAACCTCAACCTCAAGTACGACAGCAAGCAGGCCATTTTGAGCTGCCTGCCCCCCGTGGAGCGCCTGGAGCAACTCATCGCCCTGCTGCGCCGCGAAATCGACATCCTGCATGTGGAGCAGCAAATCCGTGCGCAGGTCAAGGAGCAGATGGATCAAAACCATCGCGAATACTATCTGCGCGAACAGCTCAAGGCCATCCAAAACGAGCTGGGAGAAGGGGAGGACCTCCTGGGCGAGGCGATGGAATATCGCCGCAAAATCGAGGCGTTGCACCTGGACAAGGAGATTTCCGAGCCTCTGCTCAAAGAAGTCTCCCGCCTGTCCCATATGCCGCCCTCCTCTTCGGAGTCGGCCGTCATCCGCAATTACCTCGATGCCTGCCTGGAGCTGCCCTGGAACAAGAAAACGCACGACAGGCTGGATTTGAAGCGTGTGCGCGCCCGGCTGGACAAGGACCACTACGGCCTTGACAAAGTCAAGCAGCGCATCATCGAGCAGCTTGCCGTTCAAAAGCTGACCCAAAACAAAAACAGCCAGGTCATCTGCCTGGTCGGGCCTCCCGGCGTCGGCAAGACCTCGGTGGCCATTTCGATTGCCGGGGCGCTGGGCCGCAAGTTTGCGCGCATTGCGCTGGGCGGCATCCGCGACGAGGCCGAAATTCGCGGCCATCGCAAGACCTACATCGGCGCCATGCCGGGGCGCATCATCAACGCGATTTCCAAGGCCGGCAGCAAAAATCCCCTGATTTTGCTCGACGAAATCGACAAGCTGGCCAGCGACGTGCGTGGGGACCCCGCCGCCGCGCTGCTCGAGGTGCTCGACACCGAGCAAAACAGCACCTTCCGCGACCACTACATCGAGCTCCCCTTTGACCTGCACGACGTTTTGTTCATCACCACTGCCAACGACAGGGACAACATCCCGCGCCCGCTGCTCGACCGCATGGAGGTCATTGAGCTCTCCAGCTACACCGACGCGGAAAAGCTGCACATCGCCAAAGACCACCTCTTCCCCAAGCAGATGCAAAAGCACGGCTTAACCCGCCGCGACCTCGCCCTGAGCGACGAGGCCATCTCCGCCATCATCGACGGATATACCCGCGAGTCCGGCGTGCGAACGCTGGAGCGTCAAATTGCCGCCGTGTGCCGCAAAACGGCGGCGGCCAAGGTGGAAGGGGACACCAGGAAAAAACACGTTGAGCCTGCCGATTTGCAGAAGCTGCTGGGCCCTGTGCGCTATAAACGCGAGCATGAGCAGCATAAAAACGAGGTGGGGCTTGTCAACGGGCTGGCCTGGACCAGCGTGGGGGGCGAGCTGCTCAAGGTGGAGGTTGCCGTGCTCGAGGGCACCGGCAAAATCAAGTTCACGGGCTCGCTGGGCGACGTGATGAAGGAGAGCTGCGAGGCGGCCGTCACCTACATCCGCAGCTGTGCCACGGAGCTTGGCATTGACCCCGCCTTTTACAAGAGCAAGGACATTCACATTCACTTCCCCGAGGGCGCCGTGCCCAAGGACGGGCCTTCGGCCGGCATTGCCATCACCACGGCGGTGGCTTCTGCCCTCACGGGCCGTCCCGTGCGCGGCGACCTGGCCATGACGGGGGAGGTCACGCTCCGAGGGCGGGTGCTGCCCATCGGCGGCCTGCGCGAGAAGACCATGGCCGCCTACCGCGAGGGGCTGCGCCTTGTGCTGCTGCCCGAGGACAACCGTGCGGACCTGGACGAAATCGACGCCGATGTGCGGCGCGCCCTGAGCTTTGTGACGGTGTCGCACGTCTCCAAGGTGCTGGATTTGGCCCTTGTGCCCTCTGAACCCCCGCAGCGACAGGAGGAAATGCCTGCGTCGCCGGTCTACGGCGGCGAAAGTCACTCCCGATGCAGCGTGATTACCCAATAAAAGCGCCGTAATTATCAAAGGGACCACCCGATTGGGTGTTCCCTTTTTCGTAAAAATTTCATTTTTTGCAATAATACTCAAAAAAATCGAGTTTTTTTGTAAAATATGTTGCATATCCACCGAAATAATAGTAAAATACTATTGCAGTTGAACAAAGGATTTGCCTTCTTCCTGTGCAAATTGCTTGTTCCTGACAACTCGTTTTGACAAAAAGCGCAGAGTGGGAGGTTCTTCATGGCAAACAGATTCTTTCAGGGGATTATACACCAGCTCAGCGACGCCATTGACCGAAAAATCGGAATCCTCGACGACACGGGAACCATCATCGCCTGCAGCGCACTGTCCGATATCGGCAGCTCCTACCACGGGTATTCCCGTCTGCAGCCGGATGAAAACGGCGTGGTGCGCTATGAAAACAACACCTACACCACTTTGAGCGGGCTGGAAAACCCCACGGCCTACACTGTTTTTGTGGCGGGTACCGATGAGGCAGCCGTCCGTTCGGCGCGTCTGATTGCCGTTTCCCTGGGGAACCTCAAGCAGTTTTTTGACGACAAATACAACAAGAGCAGTTTTATCAAAAACATCCTGTTTGACAATATTTTGCCAAGCGACGTCTATGCCAAGGCCAAGGACCTGGCTTTTCCCTACGAGGCAAAGCGCCTGGTGCTGATTGTGTGCGCCGACAGCAAGGTCAAAAACTCGCTCAACGATATTTTGCTCAAGGCTCTGGGCGACAAGGTCAAGTTTTACCTCATCAACATCAACGAGCAGGAGGCTGCCGTTGTGGTGGAGGCGGGGGACAACGTCAGCACGGCGGCGGGCTGCAAGATGGCCCAGCAGATTGCCGACGAGGTGACGGAGGTCTGCGGCGTGCCCTGCTGTGTCGGCGTGGGCACCGTGGCCGCCAATCTGCGCGAGCTGGCCCGTTCCTACAAGGAGGCGCAGCTCTCCCTTGACGTGGGCAGCGTCTTCAACAAGGGCGCCAGCGTCATGAGCTACGACAATCTGGGCATTGGCCGTCTGATTTATCAGATGCCGACCACCCTGTGCGAAATGTTTTTGACCGAGGTCTTCCGTCAGGGCTCCATCGACTGTCTTGACGACGAGACTCTGACCACCATCGAAAAATTCTTTGAAAATAACCTCAACGTCTCGGAGACGGCCAGAAAGCTTTTTGTCCACCGCAACACGCTGGTCTACCGTCTGGAAAAAATCAAAAAGCTGACCGGCCTTGATATCCGCGACTTTGACAATGCCATTGTCTTCAAGGTGGCCCTGATGGTCAACAGCTATCTGGCCGCAAACGAAAATAAATTCTAGGTGCAGCGACTGCGGGAATGTCGGCGCGAATTGCAATTTGAGTGCCGGCATTCTTTTCTGTTCCTCCATCGTTTGTTCACGCAACTTCTCCCGGGATGTGATAAAATCGACACACCACCGTGCCGCTTTCCGCGCGGCGCGCCCTCCAGGCGCCCCTGCGCACAAAAAAAGGGGACACTTCCGCCTTTCCCGGGCGCACCCGTGCATCCTGCGGCCCTTTGCCTGTGCCGGTTTTGTCTTCTCTGCTCTTTCGCCATTTGTGTAAGGATTTTGCACTGTAAGGGCTTTATGCGCAAAAGGGATGTGCAAAACGCAAAAGATTTTCAAAATTAAGGTAAGGTTGAAAGCATGCTGGTATTTGAACACGTTTCCAAGGTCTACGGCAACGGCACCAAAGCTCTTGACGACGTCAGCTTGAGAATTGACGACGGGGAGTTTGTTTTTATCGTGGGCCCCTCCGGGGCGGGCAAATCCACCCTGATTAAGCTGCTCATGAAGGAGGAGGAACCCACTTCGGGGAAAATCTATGTGGGAGACCAGGACCTCTCCAAGCTGCGCCACCGCGACGTGCCCTATCTGCGCAGAAAGATGGGCGTGGTCTTTCAGGATTTCCGCCTCATCAACGAGCTCAACGTGTATGACAATGTGGCCTTTGCCATGAACGCCACCAACTGCTCCAAGCGAAGCATTGCCAGGCGTGTGCCCTATGTGCTCCGGCTTATGAACCTGTCGGAAAAGGCCAAGGTGTTTCCCTCCGAGCTGTCGGGCGGGGAGCAGCAGCGTGTGGCACTCTCCCGTGCCCTTGTCAACAACCCCATGATGATTGTGGCCGACGAGCCGACCGGCAACATCGACCCGCGCATGTCCTGGGAAATCATGGGGCTTCTCAATGAAATCAACAAGAGAAAAACCACCGTTTTGGTCGTCACCCACGAAAAGAGCCTGGTCAACGCCTTGAAAAAACGGGTGATTTACATTGAAAAGGGACGCGTTTTGAGCGACAGAATGGAAGGGCAGTACAGTGAGAGGTAGCAACATTCTTTATTTCATGTCCCAGGGCATCAAGTACTTCCGCACGAACAAATACATATCGCTGGCTGCCGTCGGCGTGCTGGCGGCCTGCCTGTTTATCGTGGGGAATTTTTGGCTGATTTATCTGAATGTCGACCTCAATTTGCAGCGTCTGGAGGAGGAAAATCAGACGGTGCTCTTTTTGGACGACTCGGTCGGGGAAGAGCAGTTTGCACAAATCGAGCAGAGCATCCTTGCCATCGGCAACGTCTCGGCCTGTGAATTTATCTCCAAGGAGCAGGCCTTTGCCGATTACAAGGAGGCCTATGCCGAGGAATACGACCTCTATTCCGAGCTTGACGAAAACGGCATCAACCCCCTTCGCAACTCCTTTAGCGTGACGATGGAAAACATCGAGCTCTATGAGGAGACCGTCTACCAGCTCTCGCAGATTGAAGGGGTTGCGCGCATCCGCAAGCAAAACCAGGACACCCTTGACGGCATGATGACGGTGGCAAAGTCCATTTACTTTGTCTGCTACTGGATTATGGGCCTTTTGCTCATTGCCTCCCTGTTCATCATCATGAATACCATCAAGATTGCCCGGTTTACCAACCGGCGTCAAATCAGCATCATGAAGTATGTCGGCGCGACCGACTGGTTTATCCGGTGGCCCTTTATCTTTGAAGGCGCCATCATCGGCATATTGGCAGCCGTCATCAGCCACCTGTTTGTCTGGTACACCTATTCCAACGTCATGGTCAAGCTGGGGGAGAGCATCAAGGTGCTTGAAATCCTGCCCTTTTCCCAGGTCTCAGGGCAGATGCTGCTTGTCACCTGTTCCTGCGGCCTTTTGATTGGTGTGTTGGGCAGCGCCATTTCCATCCGCCGCTACTTTGACGTCTGAGGGGCAGGGGAGCGCTTCCCTGTGCGGCAGCCTCTGCCGCAGCCGGCGTATGCTTTTGATGTATTTTGAACTGTGACAGTCTCTGGGAAAGGAGTTTTTGTGATGGGCAACAAAAAAGGGTTTCGCGCGATTGCGCTGTTTTTGGCGGCTCTCATGCTGCTGAGCTTTCTCGGCCCCGTGGTGCTGCGCGTCTTCGCGGGCGATTCCTCCATTGATGAGCTGCAAAGCAAGCTCGACGAGCTGACCAAGCAGCAAAAGGCGCTGCAAAACAAAATCAATTCGTCAACCGCCAGCAGAAAGACCGAGCTGCAAAAGAAAAACGATTTGGAGCGCCAAATCAACAACCTGGGCGATAAAATTGCCCTGTATGACCAGCTCATCGCCGAATACGACCAGCAGATTGCGCAAAAAGAGCAGGAGAGCGAGGAAATCCAGCAGCAGGTCGACCGCCAGATGGAGCTTTATCTCACCCGCATCCGCGAGACCTATGAAATCGGCAACGTCTCCTTTTTTGACGTGCTTTTCGGCTCGGCCTCCCTCAACGAATTCATGACCCATCTTGACCACGCGGCTGAAATTGCGCGCTATGACGAGAATCTCATCTCCACCAT
Organism: Candidatus Galloscillospira excrementipullorum; assembly: GCA_018714125.1. Taxonomy (GTDB): domain Bacteria; phylum Bacillota; class Clostridia; order Oscillospirales; family Feifaniaceae; genus Galloscillospira; species Galloscillospira excrementipullorum. The sequence continues at coordinate 5,389 of DVNV01000080.1, read as the reverse complement.
GCGTGCCAACAAGCAGACGGTGCTCGACTCCAAGGCCGAAATTGAGCTGGCACGCGCCTCTCAGGCGGCCTTGCTGGAAGAAGCCTCCAAGGACCAGGCCTCGCTTCAGGCCAGCCAGAGCGAGGTTGACTCCCTGATTCAGGAAATCGACTCCGACCTTGAGAAAAACAAGCGCCTGCTGGAAGAGGCGGAGGCCGAGGAGGAGCGCTTCAGCCAGGAACTCAAGGCGCTTCTTGCCCAGCGTACCGACTCCTCCTACATCGGCGGCGACATGATTTGGCCCACTCCCGGCTATACTTATATCACCTGTGTCTTCGGCATGCGCACCCATCCCATCACGGGCGTCTACAAGATGCACACCGGGGTTGACATCGGCGCTGCCGGCGGCACGCAGATTCTGGCTGCCAACACAGGGGAAGTGGTGTCTGCCGGCTACAACTCGGCCTGGGGCAACTACATTGCCATCGACCACGGCGGCGGGCTTTCCACTTTTTATGCCCACATGAAGACCTCGGCCCTCTTTTCCGTGGGGCAGACGGTCACCAGGGGTGAGAAAATCGGCATTGTCGGTTCCACCGGCTACTCCACCGGCAACCACCTGCATTTTGAGGTGCGTGTCAACGGCGAGAGCGTGCAGCCGCTCGACTATGTCACTCCCTCGTAATTTTCACCATTTGCCGGGAGGCCCTTTATGAAGCGTCAATACAGTCTCATCACCCTTTTGTGTGCCTGCATCCTGTGCGTTGCGGCGACCTTTGCCTGCACCGTGTTCGGCTATCAGAAAATGGTCAATTCCTACCTGCTTGAAGCAGACACCCTCAAGCAGAAATACGCCAAGCTCATCAAGCTTGACAACCTTGTCCGGGAAAACTACGTCTACGAAATCGACGAAGACCTGCTGCTCGACAGCATGTTGTCGGGCTACTCCTACGGGCTTGACGACCTGCACACCTACTACCTGAGCGCCGAGGCCTATGCCGATACCTATGAGGAGCTGACCGGAAATTTTGCCGGCATCGGCATCAAGGTCATCTATGATACGGATACCGGGCTCATCTACTTAGCCTATGTCATGCCGGGCTCTCCGGCCGAGGCGGCCGGCCTGCAGTGCGGCGACCTCATCGAGAGCGTGGGGGGCGCCTCCGTGCTTGAGATGGGCTACAACGAGGCGGTCGACGCTCTGCTGGGCGAGGCCGGGACCAACGCCGAATTCACCGTTTTGCGCGATGGGCAGTCCATCCCCTTCTCGGTGACGCGAAACACCTTTGAGGTGCAGACCGTCACCTGGCGAACCCTGGACAGCGGGTATGCCTGCGTGCGCATCGAGGAGTTCGACATGAAGACCTATGACCAGTTTATCGCCGTGCTCAACGAGATTCTGGCGCAGGACGTGCCGGGCATCGTGTTTGACCTGCGCGACAATCCGGGCGGCGAGCTGACCGCCATCTGCGACGTGCTCGACCGTCTGGTGCCCTCCGGCGTCATCATTGAAATTGTCGACAAGGAGGGTGTGAGCGAGACCATCCGTTCGGACGACGAAGAGCTCAATCTTCCCATGGCAGTGCTTGTCGACGGCGGCACCGCCAGCGCGGCCGAGCTCTTCACCGCCACGCTGCGCGACTATGACAAGGCCGTTTTGGTGGGGGAGACCACCTACGGCAAGGGCAGTGTGCAGACTCTCTTCCCCCTGGGAGACGGCAGCGGCATCAACTTGACTTGCGGGCTCTACTATCCCGCCTCGGGAGAGAGCTATGACGGCATCGGCATCACGCCCGACATTGAGGTGGCGCTGCCAGACGAGCTGGTCAAAAAGCTGCGCTTTCTGACCGAAGAAGAGGATGTTCAGCTTCAGCAGGCGGTGCAGGCCCTGGAGCAGCAGGTGCAGCAGGCAGCCCCTGCCGCCTGAGAAAGGCGCTCCCGCCCTGCCGGTATTTTCTGTGCGTTCCTGCAGGCGTCACACGGTCAGCAGCAGATTTCTGCGTGGCCCTGCCTGCACCTTTAACATTTTGCTTTCTCCCATTGGGGCCGGCCACGGCAAGAAAACCCTTGCCGTGGCCGGCTTTTGCCTTGCCTGCAGCGCCATTTTGCCGCTTTGAGAGGCAAGAGTTCTTTTGTGCCACCTTTTTTGCCCGCAAAGGGAGGGCAGCTTGCGCCCTGTTTTTCCGTTCTTTCCGGCACCTTTCCCGCATAGGCTTTTCTCAAGCTCAAAGCGGAGGGAGGAAGGTCATGGTTTGTGCGATTGTCTTTGTGGATGACAGGCCTGTCAGCTTCCGTCACGGAATGCTGCACCGGGGCAGGGGAAGGGCGAAGGTGACGCTGGAGCGCCGGCCTCTTCTGGAGGGGGAGTATCTTCTTTTGACGCTTCCGCAGACCGCCGTGCAGCGCAGCGAGAAGCGATGCCTCAAGCGGGCCTGCCGGCTGCTGCGTGACACGCCGGCGTCCGCTCTGTGCTGGAGCGGACAAACCGCTCTCATGGCGCCGGCCCTGCTGGAGGGGCTGCTGCAGTCCGCCCCTTACGCCACGGCCACGGCGCGCGACTATGCCCCGGTGTACCTTCTTCCCATGCTGGTGCGCGCCGCCTCCCTGTGCGATGTCCCCATCCGGCGGCGGCGCATCTCCATCGTGGACCAAAAAGGCACTCTCTGCGGCATGGAGCTGCTGCTCAACGCCGCCCGTCTGGCGGGAGAGCTGCAGATTTGCACCTGTGAAGGCAGCCCCCTTGTCGGGCTTTCGGAGCGCCTTTACGACGAAACGGGCCTGTCGCCCCTGCTGTGCACCGAAAAGCGTGCCGACGGGGACTTGACGCTTGTGCTCGACGCCGACCAGAGCTTCACGGTGCGCAGCCGCATTGTGCTGGATTTTTCGCCGCAGCCTGCAAAAGTCACCCAGGGGCGGGTGTTTACCACCACCTCGCTGCATCTCTCCCCATCGCTGCGGTCGCAGCTTCCCAGCTCCTTTTCGGCCCTTGAAAACGCAACGCTGCTCTATCTTTCCCTCGGCAGGCAGGGGATGGAGGGCTTTCGCCCCTGTCAGCTCATGTAACCTTGACATCAGAGGCGAAAATTTATATAATATCAAAATACGAGCAGACTAACGGCGTCACACATCCGCCCTGCCAACCTTGTTTTTGCGGGGCCTCGCGACGCCGGGCGGCAAAGGCCGCCACGGCCGAACGGCAGACTCTGCCGCCTCCTGGCCGCCCAACGAAACCAAGCAAAAGGGGATTTTTGAACATGGCTCAAAGACAGGAATTTATCATGACCCGCCAGGAGCACGAGGCGCTGCTCAAACGGCAGGAGTATCTGACCACCGAGCGCCGGCAGGAGGTTGCCCAAAACCTGCAGACGGCCCGTGGCTTTGGAGACCTCTCCGAAAATGCGGAGTATGACGACGCCAAAAACGAGCAGGCCATTTTGGAGGCCGAAATTGCCGTAAACGACATCAAGCTGACCAACGCCAAGATTATCGATGAAAACGAAATCGACGAAAGCAGGGTGCATATCGGCTCCGTCGTGCAGGTCTACGACAAGGAGTTTGACGAAAAGGTCACTTACTCCATCGTGGGCTCGGCCGGCAGCGACCCCCTGTCCAACAAGATTTCGCAGGAATCCCCCATCGGGGCCGCCCTTCTTGGAAAGGAAGTGGGGGACATCGTGCAGGTGGAAACTCCCGGCGGTCTGGTTGAGCTGGAGGTTTTGGCCATCGGCATTGACAAGGGTGAAAACTAATCGCCAGACATCTGGTGTTTGTTGAAAGGATGTACAAAGATGGACGAAAACAGAACCCCCGCGCCCGAAGAGCAGTCTCTCAACGAGGTTTTGCAGATTCGCCGTGACAAGCTGCGCGAGCTGCAGGCAGCCGGCAAAGACCCCTTTGAGCTGGTCAAATATGTCCGCACTGCCAACTCCGCCGAGATTATCAACAACTTCGAGGCCATGGAGGGAAAAGAGGTTTCCGTTGCAGGCCGCATGATGCTGCGCCGGGAAATGGGCAAGGCCTCCTTTGCCGATTTGATGGACCGGGACGGAAAAATCCAGATCTATGTCAAAATTGACGACGTCGGCGAACAGGCCTATGCGGATTTCCGAAAGTGGGACATCGGAGACATCTTTGGCGTCAAGGGAACCGTGTTCCGCACGCGCCGTGGGGAAATTTCCATTCACGCCACCGAGCTGACCCTGCTGGCCAAGTCGCTGCTGCCGCTTCCCGAAAAATTCCACGGCCTCAAGGACGTTGAGCTGCGCTATCGTCAGCGCTATGTCGACCTCATCGTCAATCCCGAGGTCAAGGACACCTTTATCAAGCGCAGCCTGATCATCCGCTATATGCGTGAATTTCTCGACAACAGGGGCTATATCGAGGTCGAGACCCCCATTCTCAGCCTCATCTCGGGAGGCGCCAACGCACGCCCCTTCATCACCCACCACAACACGCTTGACATCGACATGTATCTGCGCATTGCCACCGAGCTGCACCTCAAGCGCCTGATTGTGGGCGGGCTGGAAAAGGTCTATGAAATCGGCCGCATTTTCCGCAACGAGGGCATGGACCCCAAGCACAACCCCGAATTTACCACCATCGAGCTCTATGAGGCCTATGCCGACTACCGCGACATCATGGAGCTTGTCGAGCAGATGATTTCCACCATCGCCCTCAAGGTGCTGGGCACCACCAAAATCACCTATCAGGGACAGGACATCGACCTCACGCCGCCCTGGCGCCGCATCACCATGATTGACGCCATCAAGGAGTACTCCGGCATCGACTTCAACACCGCCACCACCGACGAGCAGGCCAGAGAGCTCTGCCGTAAGGCCGGCATGGAGGTGGAGGACACCCAGAGCAGGGGAGACCTCATTGCCGAGGCCTTTGACGCCTTTGTGGAGGACAAGCTCATCCAGCCCACCTATATCACGGAGTACCCCGTTGAAATCTCTCCGCTTGCCAAGAGAATGCCCACCAACAAGGCCCTGACCGAGCGCTTTGAGCTCTTTGTCACGGGACGCGAGCTGGCCAACGCCTTCTCCGAGCTCAACGACCCCATCGACCAGAAGGAGCGTTTCGAGCGTCAGCAGGCCATGCGCGACGGCGGCGACGAAGAGGCCGGCATGATGGACACCGACTATATCACCGCTCTGGAATACGGAATGCCGCCCACGGGAGGCCTTGGTATCGGCATCGACCGTTTGACCATGTTGTTAACGGACAGTTATTCCATTCGTGACGTTTTGCTCTTCCCGACGATGAAGCCGCTGGATTAAAGAACCGTTGCGGCGCAAGGGTTTGCGGGTTTTTCACGAGCCTGAAAGAGCGGTTTTACACCAGTTTTACACCAGTTGGATTCAGCAGTAACACGTTTTTACACCTGATTTTACACCAGTTTTTAGAG
>DVNV01000079.1 GCA_018714125.1 Candidatus Galloscillospira excrementipullorum | reverse complement strand
CAGGCGCGACAGGCGACACCGGCGCCACAGGAGCAACCGGCGACACCGGTGCAACAGGCGCGACAGGAGCAACCGGCGCCACCGGCGCGACAGGTGCCACAGGAGAAATCCCCGATGATGTTTTTGCTTCCTTTATCAATACGAACTATCCACTCACAGTGGGAAGCCTGATTTCCCTGTTTCCAGACGTCACCGACCCCACCGGCAATATCACTCCTCTCAGCCTGGAGCGCATCTCCCTTCAGCCAGGATACTATCTCATCTCCTATAAGGTCTCCTGCTTTTTCACATCTGCAAACTATATGCAGATCACGCCAAGCTACAACGGGCGCTCCCATCTGGAAACTGGCATCTATTTTGCGACCAATGCCAACGGCTCCAGCGCCTGCGGCTCCGCCTTTCTCATTCTCAACGCGCCCTCGCAAACCGAGTTTTCTCTGGCGTATAACGGATCAAGCGACGCCCGTGAGGGAGAGATCAACCTTACCATTCTCAAGCTGCGCAGAACCCAGTGATAATCCGCCCCGGAGCTCAGGGCAACTTTGCGCCTCCCGGTTTTTTTGAATGTCCTTTTGCACAGTGGTGCAGAAACTCAAAAAAGCGCTTGTCAAAAGGCCGTCGGCAGGCCCATGCGCTCCCTGCCCTTTTTCTCGGAAGGTCAGGCCTTCCCGGGGCCAAGGCAAAGCCTGGAGCCCAAAAAAAGAGGCCTGCCGGCGCAGAGCCCTTTCCTTCAGGGAAAGCGGGGGGTGCCTGGAAATGTTTTTGAAGGCGCTGCGGCGCACGAAGCGCCTGTGGCTTTGCTCTCCCTTCAAGGGAAAAAGAGGCCCTGAAGGGAAAAAGCAAGCTGCCCTGACGCTCTTTTGTCCTGTCCTGAAAAAGGGCTCTCCCATCCCCCAAAATGTTTTCCCGCGTGGCAACGGGCACCCGGCGGGGGCGGCAAATGCCGCCCCCGCCGGGTGCCCGTTTGTCTGAATCAACGCTTCTCTTTTCCGGCATGGAAACTGCCCTTTGGCAAGCCAAATACCAGGGTACAGCTCCACGGCTCTCCGGCTCAGGAGGCCTTGCCGATGCCCGCCAGCAGCCCCAGCGAACGAAGGAGCGCCATGAGAAACTGCAAGGCGACGGGAACGCCCACCATCATGTAAATGTAAGAAGGTAGCGCCCTGCCGTGCTGAATGGAGTAAACCAGCGCCATGCTGAAAAGCCAGCTCAGCAGCAGGGAAAGCGCCGTCAGGGCAAACAGCCCGTCCTCGTTGCAGATGCAGATGCCGATGCAGAAAATGGCCAGCGCACAAATGCCCATGGCAACCCAGGTGAAAAAGCCCCAGTCCGCACGCACATGGATGGAGTAAACCGTGGTGACGGCATAGACAAGTGAAATCAGGGAGCCATACCACGCACAGACCACCTTTTTCGTTTTCCCCTTGGCTTTGTTTGAAAGGTAAAAAAAGACAAGCGATATCACCGACAGGCCGACCCCCGACACAACGCCCGCCATCCCCAGCGAAAACAAAAAAAGGGCAATGAGCACGGGCGGCCCCAGCACCATGGCTATCGGAACCAAAATCACCGTGCCGATGGCGCCGGCAATGCCGTTGTCCTCATAAAGAAAAAGCCCCCGGGTGTCCCTTCCAATGCGTAACACGCTCTTCTCTCCCCTCTGAAAAAAAGTGTCTGCCGGAGCTGATGTTCCCCAGGCGTCAGGCTCAAAAGGCAGACGGCGCCTTTCCCGGCTTTGCCGCACACAGGCAAAGGCCGGCGCCGGGATGCTTCCCTTTTTCTTCTATGTCCGCCAAAGGAGGCGAAAAAGGAGATTTCCCCTTTTTCTTTTTCACTATACTATCTGGCTGTACCCAAAATCAAGCCCCGCAGCCTTTTTCGGCCTCTTTTCCTTGCCTTTTGAAAAAAAGAGTGTTAAAATAAATAAAGACTGTTCTTGAAAATTGTTTTTATTTTTGGAAAGGTCCCGGAAAGGAGGGCGTGGCCATGCCCAAAGTTTCCTATTCTCAGGAGCAGCGCGAGAAGATTCGCAGCGCCCTGATTTCGACGGGGCTTTCCCTGATGGCAAAGCAGGGCATCCGGCGCACCACCGTCCGGCAGGTTTATGAAGCCGTCGGCATCTCGCGCAGCTTTTTTTACTCCTTTTTCCCGACCAAAGAGGATTTGATTGCGGAAATTCTCTATCTCCAGCAGCCCAAAATCGTGGCCTATGCGCAAAGCCTCATGCAGGACCCCGCCCTGAGCTGGCACGACGCCGTCAGGCGCTTTCTCCTCTCCTGCTGCTACGGGGAAAAGCACGGGATTGCCGTTTTGAGCATCGAAGAGCAGCAAGCCCTCTTCCGCCGCCTCTCCAAACACAGCCGCGTCCTCTTTCGGGAAAAGCAGCGCATTCTTTTCGGAAAAATCCTGGAGGCCTTTGAGATTCCCCCCCACAGCCACAGCGTTGACCTTTTCATCAATTTGAGCCTCTCGGTGATGGTCGTCTGCAGGGCCATCCCCCAGTCTTTGCCTCTGTTTGTGCCGGAGGCCGCCGAACAGACGGCTGCCGTCCAAATCGAGCTGCTGACCAACTGGCTGGAAACCCTGCGGCCCGGCGCTGCCTCGCAGCGCGATTGACGCTCCCGCCGGCTGCGCCCCCTTCGGCCGCCGCAGCCCCGCCGCCCTCCTTGTCCCCCGCAGGCAGGAGAGCACCGCCTGAAAGCGATGGTTCGCCCCCTGTTCAGGCGGTTGATTTTTGCTCGAAATAAAGGCATTTTTATAAAAATGTCTTTATTTTGAAGGGCAGGGTCCTGCACGGGGAGAGGGGAAAACCCTCTTTTTCCCTCCCCCCGTGCTTCCCGGATACATCTGTCAAAAACAACATTTTTGTAATTGGAGGAAAACACACATGGGACTTTTTCAAAAACTCTTCAAGGGCCCCGAGATTGACATGGAAAAAAGCAATGCAAACGCCAAAAAGATGCGTGCGCTCTTTGACAGCGTTGTGCCAAACGGGGAGGACTACCGCCTGATTTTTGGCTACACCGAGGACGTCAGCCGCTTCAACTACGGCTTTGTGCACGGCAGCAAGACCAAAATCGGCAATCTGATTGTGGGGTGGAACGAGGCCGGGCAGACCATTGTGGTGGTGCCCACCGTGCCGGACTTGTCGGGCTGCGGCGATCCCACCTACTATCGCCGCTCCGAAATCCTCAAGGCCTACCGCAACAAATATCCCACCGACGCCTTTGTCATCTACCCCGACAAGAAGGGCTACATCGCCATCAACGCCTACGACTGGCTGGAGGACGAGTCGCTGTATGTCTATGTGTCTCAGGAGGAGGAGCTGGCGGCCTTCACCGACTTCTTCCTGAACCGCTTTGCCACAAAGTGAGGAGCGGGCCATGCCTGTTTGGGAAATCGCCGCCTTTTTGGCGGTTCTCTTTGCGGTGTTTGCCTTTGCAAACCTGTGGTTTCACCTTGTCGAAGGGCTGCTGGCGGGAGTAAGGCGCCTGCTTTTGGGACGCAGGCCGCCAAAGCCCTGGCATCCCCTGCCGCCCGACCCGCCGGAGCAAAAGACGCCTCCGCAGCAGCAAAAGCCCTGAGGTGTCCGTCCCTGATACAAAGAAAAAACGGCGCAGCCCATTTGGGGCTGCGCCGTTTCTTTTGAAGGGGATGATTTTTCCCTTTTGTGCCCTGCCGCAAGGGGAAGCTCTCAGTTTTCCTCCCCGCCCGACATCAGATTCAAAAAGCGCATGAACATGGTCGCTGCCTGCGCCCGGGTGGCCGTTCCGCGCGGCTCCAAGGCAGACTCGGTGACGCCCGTGACAATGCCCGCATCGCAGGCCCACCGCATGGCGGGGAGCGCATACCCGGACACCTCGCCGGCATCGCCGTAGGCGGAAAGGGCGGCCTGGCTGCCCGCATCGGCCTCATACCCCTTGGCAAGGGCATAGCGGTAGAGCAGGGCGGCGAGCTGCTCGCGGGTGATGGGGTCGTCGGGGCCGAAATTGCCGTTGTCGTAGCCCTGCGCGACGCCCGTCTGCACGGCCCAGTTCACCGCGTCGGCATACCAGGCGCCGTCCTCCACGTCGCCAAAGGGGGTGCCGCCGGAGACGGCGGGACGTCCCTCCCGGTTGTAGAGCATCTGCACCAGCATGCCTCTGGCAAGGCGGCTGTCCGGCTCAAACAGCGCGTCGCTGACGCCCTGCATCAGGCCCTCGGCCAGGCAGAAGTGGATGCCGTCGTGATACCAGGCGCTCATCTCAAGGTCGGTGAAGTCCGACAGGGGGCAGCTCCCGTCACGCAGACAGCCGGAGACGCCGGAATCCTGCCGAAAAACAACCGAAATGGTGACCCCGCTCCCGGGCTGGACAAAGCTGTAGGTGCCGTCCTCCCCGGGCGTGACGGTGACGGGGCTGCCGTCGGCCTCCACAACCGTGACCTGCGCCACCTCATAGCCCTCGTCGGGCACCGGCGTCACGGTGACGACCTCTCCCTGTTCGGGCTGCTCGGGGCCAAACGTAAAGCTGCCGTTCTCGCTCTCCTGCACCTGCGGCGCCTGCACGCTGCCGGAAGTGCCGGAGCTGCCGGAGGGCTCAGAGGGCTCCAGAGGCCCCGAAGAGGAGGGCCTGCGATAGCCGACGGCGTAAAGGGCAGACTCCTTCACATGAAGCGTCAGGGTCGTTGCGTCCTCGCTGACCTCGTAATACTCGCCGGTCTGCGGGTCGGCCTCGTCGGAAAGCGCCGCGCCAACGCTGCCGTCGGTGCGCACCACGGTGTAATTTCTCCTGCCCGAAAGCTCGGCGGGCAGCGGGATGATAACGGTCAGCAGCTCTTCGGAGGCAGCGCCCTTCGCGTCCTCGGTCTGTCCCTGTGCCGTCGTGACGCTCTTGTCCGCCGAAATATCCACATACATGCCAAGGTCGGCTCTCCCGGCACTGTCTTCCAGAAGCTGTCCCTGCTCCAAAGTCAGACTGCTCTCCTTTTTTTGCTGCACTTTGACCGTGACCTCGGCACTGCCGCCCTCCGCGACGGCCTGCTCGTCCTCCTGGCTGAGCACGCCGTCCAGGCCGTCCACCACGATGCCGGCGCTGCCGGCGGAGACCTCCACCCTGGTGTCGATCCTGCTGTCCGGCAGGATGACGCCGCCGCCCGTGACGCCGCCGTCCTGCGCCACCGTGACTGCGGTGGTGACAATCCTGTCGCCCATGGCGGTGCTGAGATTGTAGTCGCCGGGGGCAAGGTCGGGGAAGCGGTAGACGCCGTCGTCGCCGGTCGTGAACTCGCAGAGCTTGTCGGAGCCCTTCCAAAGGCTCACCACCGCGCCGTCGACCGGGGTGCCGGCCTCGTCCTTCACGGTGCCGGCGATGCTCCGGGTCTCGCTCCACCGGGCGGTCAGCGTGATGTTCTTCCTGGGCATCTCAAAGGCTGCACCGGGCTGCCAGAGCCTGCCCGAATACTCCCATCCGGCAAAGGCAAAGCCTTCCTTCTCAAAGCCGCACTCGGGCAGCATCAGCAGGCTGCCGCCGGCCGCCTCCAGCTCCTCCATGCCGCCCGTGGCCCCCTCGCCGCCGTCAAAGCCCACGGCATACAGCGTGGGCGCCGTGTCGGCAACAAGGTAGCTGCCAATCTGCCCTTTGGTGCTGCCGTCGGGCAGGCGGTAACCCAAATTTGTGATTTCCAGCCAGACCTCATAGCTGCCGGGCTGGGTCGGGCTTTCCACTTCGGCTCCCTCGCTGTCCCTGTAGACAATGCGGTAGTCGCCGGCGCCAAAGTCCGCATCCGACGCGGCCACCGTGACGCCGCCAAAGGGCTCTCCCGCCTGCGCGACGTTGTCCTCCAACGTCAGGAACACGGGCTTCTTTTGAATTTCCAGCGTGGCCTCGGCGGGAGTGACGATGTAGTTTTCCATCGCCGCCGTCAGCAGGTGGCTGCCGGCAGAGGTCATGTCGCCCTCCTTTGCCGTAACCGTGGCCGAAAGGCCCTCGTCGCCTTGCACCAGCCCCTTCAGGCTGACGGTGACGGTCTTCGGCGTCCCGTCATACACCCGGGTCAGCCCCTGCCAGGTGCCGGTGATGGTCTTCTTGCCGATGGCAAAGGGATAGGTTTTCTCCTCCCTGCTGCCGTCCTCCCAGGTGTAGTTTTCCGTATCCTTCAACGCCACCCTGACGGTGTGGTCGCCCGCTTCTTTTTGCAGGTTGCCTTCCACGGTATAATACGGGCTCTCTTCAATGTGATAGGTCTGCTGCGTGCCGTCGTAGACAAATTCTCTCCCGTCGGCCTGGGGGGTGGCAACCTGCGCCTCGAGAATGACAAGCTCTCCCACCACGGCGAAGGCTTTCCCGCCTTCAAAGCAGAAGTTGTCGTCGTGAAGCGTGACGGTGACGGGGTAGGTGCCGACGACGGTCTGCGAATCCTCGCCGTCGTAGTCGACGGTGTAGCTGCCGTCCTCCATCACCACCTGGCCGGCGGGCTGGGCCACCTGGGCTCTCTTGGGCTCTTTGTCGTAGGTGTGGCGGTTGGCGCTGACGACAAAGCTGACGACGGCCTGTTCAATGCGCCACTCCAGGGAGCGCCCCGTGCCCCCCTCCAGCGTATAGTTGCCGTTCCCAAGGCCCGTGACGGCGGCCGTGTACTCTCCCGCCCCGGTCTTCTCGTTGTTCTCATAGGAGAGCACGCACTGGTCTCCTGCCGCCAGATTGTCGACTTTGGCGGTGACGGTCTTGGTCTGCCTGTCGTAGGAGAAGGGATCCTCATAATCCCAGCTCAGCTGCACGGGCAGGGGGTCAATGGTGTAATCCTGCGTGGGAGCGGGGTCGGGAAGGCGGTAATTCCCGTTGGTAAGGCCCACGGCCCTTGCCGTATAATCGCCGGCATCCGTCCCGTCTGCATCCTCCACAAGGACGGCGCACACATCCTCTCCCTCCAGGTAGCCCGCCCCGACAGACGCCGTCACGGCGACCGGATTTCCACTGTAGACCAGGTCCTCAAAGCCGCTCCAGACAACCTGCACCTCTTTGGGAGCGATGTCTGCCTTGGTTTCCAGCCTGTTGGTGGAGAGCTCATAGTTTTGTCCCCAGTCCCCGTCGAGCGTGACGGTGACAAACACCTTCTTTCCGATTCCGGCGTCCTTTGTCTCAAACTCAAATTCGCCGCTGGCCTTTGGCACCTGCCCCAGCACCGCGCCCTCAAGTTCGATGGTGCCGCCGGTTTCGGTGCCGCCGTCGTAGGTCTTGTCCTGCACCGAGGCGACGAAAGGGGTCAGCAGGGCCCTGTTGACCGTCACCGCGACGTCCTGCGTCACGGTGTTGTAGTTGTCCGTATCGCTCGGGGTGAAAACCACCGGATACTGACTGCCGCTGTCGGCGACGGCCGGCGTCTCATCCCTGACCTCATCCTCCCAGGCAAAGCTGCCCTCAACGGCCTCGCCGCCGGTGAGCTTGCTGCTGCCCAGGGTGTCGCCATAGGTGAGCTCCGAAGCCTTGGGCCAGCGCGTCACCGGGTTTGCCTTGTCAATTGTGACCGTAACCGGGCTGCTCTCCACCGCCGTGCTGGTCAGCTCCGCGTCGCTGGCGGTGACCTTCACGGTATAGCTGCCGCCGTCCGCCACCCTTGAGAGGGGCAGACTGTCGCCTGTCGCCGCCGAAAGCAGGCTGCCGTTTTGATACCATTCATAGCTGTAGCTCAGGCCCTGCGCCTTATGGGTGACCTTGGCGGTAAGCGTGATGACGGTCCCTCCCCCGTTGTAGGCAGCCTGCGTTCTGTCCGCCGTCAGCTCCACTGCCGGCCCATCCAGCGTCCACCGGGGGACGAGAACAAGGTCTTGCGTGACGGTGCCTCCAAAATCCCAGGCCAGCCCCGTCGCCTCGTTGTACCACTCGACAAAGGTATAGCCGGGCCTGTCGGGGTTGCCGCGCTGCGCGACCCTGCCGCCCGAGACCACCACTTCGGCACTCTCCCCGACCCTGACGTCATAGACGGTTTTCTGCACCGTGGCCTGTGTTCCCGCCTGTGTTTTGGCCGTGAAGATATAGGTTCCCGCCTCGCTGACGGCATACTCCCCGCCCGAAATCTCCTGCGGGTCGGCGCCGTTTCTGCTCACCGTGACGGTGACCTTTGAATCGCCATTTTTCTGCGCCGTGACGGTCAGGCTCAGGCTCCCGCCGCTCAGCTCGCCCCCCGAGACATCAAGGCCGGGGGTGGAGCTGTCAATGTTCCCGATGGTGATGCTGCGCTCCGTGCTGTTGCCCGCCCGGTCTGTGACGGTGACGGTGTAGTCGCCGTTGACGCCGGCTTCAAACGAATAGCTGCCGTCGCCGGTGAGGGCCTGCTCGCTTCCGTCAGGCTTTTCCAGGGTGACGCCTGCAATGCCCGAGGTGCCGTCGGAGGCGGAGAGGCTGACCGTGACGGCATCGGCCGTCCAGTCGTCCGTGGCGGGAGAGAGCTCTCCCGCCGTGGGGGCGGTCGTGTCCAGGCTGTAGGAAAACTCGGCCCGGAAGATGTTGCCCTCTTTGTCCTTGATGAAAAGCTCCTGCGTAAGGCCTTCGCCCTCGTTGTCGATGGTCACGCCGCCTGCGGCATCGTCGCCCGTGCCGATGCTGACGTCCTCTTTGGGGGTCAGGACAATCTCCTGATTGTGCCAGCCGTCGGCGCTGGCCGGCGGAATGGTCACATAATCCGCAAGCGTTTTGTCACCAGGCAGTGCCTCGTAGACGATTTCAAACTGGGCCGTGGTGAAGCCGGAGTAGTTGCCCTGGAAGGTGATCTCCACGGTTGCGGTCCCCTGGTTGATGTTGTTTTGATAGTTAAGCGTGTAGTCTGTATTCTGCAGAAGCGTCTCGCTGCCGAAGGTGATGGTCACGCCGGGCGTCAGGGGCTGTCCAGTGTAGGTCTGGTTGGGAATGGGGCTGACCGTAATGCCGCCGCTCTCAAATGTTTTCGGGGTGATCTGGAAGGTCACGGAAGCTTCCGCGTCCGTTCCCACGCTGATTTTCGCCGTGGCCTGGCCCACGTTGACGTTGTTTTCATAGGTCGGCTCCAGGGTGCCGCTCAACCAGCCGTCCCTGTATTCCACCTTGGCGGGCTGAATTTCGCTGCCGGTGTAGGTCAGATCAGCGCCGTCTGGTATAGAAATGGTAGCTGTGGCGTCATGGCCGCAGACGGAACAGCTTTCGGTGATGGTATCGCCGTTGTCGGCGTATGTATAGGTATGCCGATGCAGCCGCGCCTCATCGCCATCTTCCAAAACCACATAGTCGCTGCTGTCAGAGGTAAAGTTGGCGATGGTACCATAACCGGACAGGCCGCTGGTGAACACGCCGGGGCTCTGCATACTCACACCGTAGGGAGAGGAATTCTTCAGAGCACCGGTCAGGGTAATCGTGGGCCCCAGCAGACAGATATTGGAGGGCGCGCTGTCTGCGGTGTTGCCGCCGATGACCGACGCACCGGAGAGTTCAAATGTCGTACTCGGCAGCACATAGATCCCGCCGCCGGTCGCTGTCGCGCTGTTTCCGGTAATGCTGCCGCCGGACAGGGTAAAACTGAAGGTTTTCGCATATGGAGTGCCCTCAAAAACGGTCACGCCGCCGCCATTTGGGGCGCTGTTATCCGAGATGATACCATTGGTCATGGTAAAGGTGCCGCCATTCACATACACGCCGCCGCCAGTACTGGATGTATGTCCAGTCACGCTGTTGCCGGTGATGGAGCCGCCGGTCATCTCGAACGTACCGTTGTTGACCAGTACACCGCCGCCACCGTCGTTTTTCTCAGAAGCGGCTACTGTATTCTTTTCTATGGAACCGCCGGTCATGTAGAACGTGTTGCCGCCGTTCACATACACACCGCCGCCGCCGCAGCGATTGCCCGCGCTTGTGCCCGCTCCTGTTCCGCCGCTGGCCATATTGCCGATGATGGAGCCGCCATACAGGCTGACGGTGCTCGTGTGGCCCAGATACACGGCACCGCCGCACTCGGCAACGTTGCCGGCAATGTTACCGGAGTAAATCATCAGATGGGCGTCATAACTATTGATCTTGATAGCGCCCCCCTGGCCTGCATCCTGACTGTTGTCCCTGTCGGCACGGCCGCCGGTAATCACGCCGCCGGTGAGATCGCAGTTGCCGGCGGTGTCAGATTTCACCCACAATCCACTGTCGTCGAGATTTCCGTATGTGGGCGTCGTCCGGCAATCGCAGATGGTCAGGGTGGCATACTCATTCAGTCTGATATGCTTTCCATTCAGGTTCAGCGTATGGCCGTTGAGGCAGAGGATGACATTACCCCTGATGGTGGTGTCACCGTCGGCGGTGATATCCTCCGCCAGATAGTAGGTTCCCGCTGAGATTTCTTGGTATCGGTTCATTTCGTCGCCTGTCAGGGCGCTGAAGGTCACCGAGCCCCCGTGCTCGTCGCAGTCTGTCTTGCCGCAGACGCAGTGGGTATGTTCCGTGTCCCCCGCCATAGCCGTCACCGGGAGCAGGGACAGCACCATACACATCACAAGCAGCAGGCTAAGCCCCTTTCTCCCCTTGTTTTTCGTCCCCTTTGTTCTCACTTGCAATCCTCCTTGTTTTTCAGAAAACAGCCGTATTTTTCCGGCCGCTTCCCGGCAGCCCTCCTGCGCGCGGAAAAGCTGCCTTTTCTCCGTCCTGAGGCCCGAGGTGCGCCCGATCCTTCCCCGGGGCTCTCCTGCGGGCGAAGGCGGCTGCCGTATCCTCTTTGGAAAGGCCCCTTGACGGGCGCTTTTATAAGATGTTATCTTAAAAAGCAGCAGGGCTCCCCTTGAGGCCTTTGTGCCGCGGAGCCCGGTTTTATTGTAACAGACGCGGCAGGAGCAAAAACATCGGCTGCGTTAAATCGGCCAGCTTTTGCGCAGAATTTGCTGCGCAGCCCTGGCCTTGAAGCGGGGAGGGAGGCCGCATGCTGCGCTTTGCCGTGTGCGACGACAATGAAAAAGAGCTGAAGCAGGCTTTGGCGCTGCTGGAAGACTATCTTTTGTCCCGTCCCGGCCTTGCAGGCAGGGCCGAGGCCTTTTCCAGCTGCGCCGCGCTGCTGGAGCGGGTACACACTGCCGGCGGCTTTGATCTCTACCTTCTCGATATCCTCATGCCGGGGCAAAACGGCATCGAGACCGGCCGCCGCCTGCGGGCGCTGGGCGACGGGGGCGAAATTGTCTATCTCACAAATTCCAACGACTTTGCGGCCGACAGCTATGAGGTCGGGGCCTTTTTCTACCTGCTCAAGCCGGTGTCGCGCGAAAGGCTGTTTGAGGTGCTGGACAGGGCCGTGCAGAGGCAAAGGGAGCGGCAGGGCAGCGCCGTGGTGGTGTCCACGGCGCAGGGCCCCCGGCGCATCCTGCTCGAGCACATCCGCTACGCGGAGCGGGTGGGCCGCCGCGTGCGCTACTACTGCACCGACGGCACGGTGGACTCCCAGAGCATCCGCCTCCCCTTCCGGGAGGCCGCCGCTCCCCTTCTGGCCGACCGGCGCTTTTATCTGTGCGGGGCCAGCTTTGTGCTCAATTTTCAGCATGTGGCCGGCGTGCAGGGCCAGTCGGCCCTGTTTGACAACGGCCAGGCCTTGACGCTGCCCCGCTCGGCGGCGGCCGATTTCAAAATGGCCTGGGGAAACTGGTGGCTGGGGGAGGGTACGGCATGGCAGACATCGTAGAGCTCTTTTCCCTGGAATACATGACGGCGCTGGGCATGACCATGCTGCTGCTCTTTCTGGACAGCCGATACTCCCGGCGCCTCACCGCGCTGACGGTCGGCGGTTCTGCGCTGCTGGTGATGGCGGCGGTGGCCGCGCTGTATCAGGCGGCCGATCTGGACATGGCGATGCGGGTCTACCCCCTGGCGGCCCACCTGCCCTCCCTGCTGCTGCTCTTAATCTTCAGCCGCTTCCGGGGCTGGAAAATGGTGTTTCAGCTCTTGTCTGCCGTGCTCTTCTGCATGCTGATCCAGCACGGCGCAGGACTGGCCTACTATCTGTCGGGCGGCAGCTTTTTGGTGATGCTGCTCACCTATGCCCTTCTCACCGCAGGCGTGATCTGCTTTCTGATCCGCTTCCTTCGCCCGCTCTTCCTGCAGACCATGACAGAGCTGAACCGTGGCTGGTGGATGATATGCCTGATTATGGCGGCCTACTACGCAATCATCGCCTACCTGATTCCCGGCTATGTGGGCTTTGACCGGACAGCCACCATCCTCAAGCCCTCCATCTCCCTGCTGATAGTGGGGTTCTACTCGGTTTTAATCTCTCTTTTTTCCAGCGTCCAAAAGGAGGCAAAAGCCCGGCACAGCGCAAATCTGACCGTTTTGCAGCTGTCTGCCCTGCAAAGCCGCATGGAGGCGGTGCAGGCTGCCGAACATGCCATCCACATGGAGCGCCATGACCTGCGCCACCGGCTTCAGACCGTCGCGGAGCTGGTGGCCCGGGGCGATAAGGACACGGCGCTGTGCTTTCTTGACACCGCTCAAAAACGGCTGGACAGGCAAGCTGAAATCCGGTGGTGCCGCCCGCCCGTTCTGGACGCCGTGCTCTCCTCCTACTTTGAGCAGGCGGGGCATCACGGCATCCGGGTGGAGGCCTCCATCTCCCTGCCAGACACGCTGTCCACAGAAGAGGGGGAGCTGGCCATCGTTGTGGCCAACTCCCTGGAAAATGCCATTCATGCCAATCTGGAGCTTCCGCCGGAGCAAAGGGAAATCCGATGCAAAATGGTGGGGCTGCCCGGCATTATGCTGGAAATCTCCAATCCCTGCACCGGCAACGTTTCCTTCGACAGCAACGGCCTCCCGGTGACGCGCCAGGAGGGGCACGGCCTTGGCATCCAGTCCATCTCCGCTTTCTGCAAAAAAAACGGGGCCGTCTGCCAGTTCGACCTGATAGACGGCTGGTTTCGGTTCCGGCTCATTTTATAAAAAAGGATCTTGCCCCCGATGTGGCAGGGCAAAACAGGGGGCGGCCCATGTGCAAGGGTGCGCCCCCTTTTGAAGCGGTATGCGGCAGGGATACGGCCTGCACAGAGGCGCTGTCCTGCATTCGGCCAGGGGAATTAACATGTCGGAAATGCGTCGGAAATGCCCTCCCAGCACCAAAACCTCCAAGCGGACGCACGGCAGAGCCTCAGACGCGCCCGGCAAATTCCGCCCGTGCCGTCCGGGCGGCGCCTGCCCGAAAAAGCGCATGAGCGCACCCGCCGCCCCGCCCGGGCGTCAACCGCGAAAAAATGAAAATCCTGCTTTTTGCCCTTTCGAAACAAAAAAAGACCTGAAACCAAAGTTTCAGGTCTTTTTTCACTCTCTCGAGTTGGTGGAGATAAGCGGGATCGAACCGCTGACCTCTTGAATGCCATTCAAGCGCTCTCCCAGCTGAGCTATACCCCCAGATTTTCGCATCGCCCAAAGGGCGTGTGCCGGTTGCCGGCCTGTCCCTTCAGTTCCTTGACGCTTACTCAGTATAGCCCATGAGAGGCAAATTGTCAATGGGTTTTTTCATTTTTTTGGGCCGGAATTTTGACTTCCCCCGTTTTTTGCTCAGGCCCCGGCAGGCTGCTCGGGCGTCTTGGAAACGTCAATCCACTTGCCGCCCGTGACCTCCTGCAGCCGCTCAATGGTGATTTTCACCGCGTTGCTTGGCGCGCCTGCCGCCGGATATACAAAGTCATACTGCTTTAAGCTCTCGTCGAGGAACACGCGCACCCCCGGCTTGAGCGCAAAGGGGCAAACGCCCCCGATGGGATGCCCCGTCTGCTCGGGCACCTCGTCCCCCTGCAGGAAACGGGCCTTCTCCCCAAAGGTGTCCTTGTACTTGCGGTTGTCCAGCCGCGCCGTGCCCATGAAGACAATGACAATGGGCCCCTCCTTGGTGGACAGCGACATGGTCTTGGCAATGCGTCCCTCCTCACACCCGATGGCCTGCGCGGCCAGCGCCACCGTGGCCGTTGCATCCTCGTCAAACTCCACATAGTTGTCTCCCAGGCCGACCTGCTTCAAAAACTCCATCACGGCTTCCTTTGACATTGAAACATCCTCCTTTTTGTCCCCACCGGTCTTTTCGAATAAATTTTATAAAAAATTCTTCCACATGCGCTTCATTTTTTATAATTATACCAAAAGCAGCCAACAAAGTCACGCGTAAAATCCCAATTCTTTGCTACATTTTTTGTCTGCTGATACAGGTTGCTGCATTTTGGCAGGTTTTTGTGCACAATCCCCGTGTTTTATCGTGGAAATTGGCATTGTATTTTGTGATACAATTTGATAAAATAGCTTCGGCAGGATATTGGTGTATTCCTGCATACGATGGTATAAAGGGATCTTTTTCGGAGGGAGATAGACTATGGGTATGCCCTTTCACGGAGGCATCCACCCCAAAGTAACGGGTGCGTTTGATATTGAAAAGCCTGCTGAAACGCTGCCGGCCCCAGACATCTTGTATTACCCTCTCATCCAGCATCGGGGTGCTGCTGCGGAGCCCCTGGTGAAGGTGGGAGAACAGGTGTGTCTGGGGCAAAAAATCGCAGACAGCCCTGCGGGGCTGACATCGCCGGTGCATGCGTCGGTTTCGGGAATGGTGCGTGCCATCGAGCCCTGGGACCACCCCGACGGAGGCAAGTGCGACACTATTGTGGTGGAAAACGACAGGCTTGACAGAAAGGACCCCGCCCTGGAGGCCGAGCCCCGGGATGTCGAGCTGCTCGACGAGCAGCAGATTGTTGAAATTGCACGCGAGGCCGGCATCGTCGGAATGGGCGGTGCGGGCTTTCCCCTGTATGCCAAGCTCAAGGACGCCGCCGGGCAGGTGGAGACCATCATTCTCAACGGCTGTGAGTGTGAGCCCCTTCTCCAGAGCGACCACACCACCATGATTTACGAGGCCGACAGCGTCGTGCAGGGCGGCCTTCTGCTTGCCAGAGCCGTGGATGCGCCGCGCATCCTCATCGCCGTGGAGGACGACAAGCCCCGCGCCGCGCAGGCGCTGCAGCAGGCCGCCGCACCTTATGACAACGTTGAGGTGCGCGTGCTGCCGGTGCGCTATCCGCAGGGCGGAGAAAAAATGCTCATCAAGGCCCTGCTGGGCAAGGAGGTCCCTCCGGGGAAGCTGCCCATCGCGCTGGGCCTTGTGGTGTCAAATGTGGAGTCTGCGGCCGCCCTCTACCGGGCCTGCCGCAGCCATCTTCCCCTCATCTCCCGCAATGTCACGGTGGCAGGCAGCGTGGTGGCGCGCCCCGGCGTGCTGTCGGTGCGCCTGGGCACGCCCTTTGAGGCGCTCATGGAGCACTGCGGCCTCACGGCCCCCTATGCCAAGCTGCTCTCGGGCGGCCCCATGATGGGCAAGGCGCAGCACACGGCAAAGGTGCCGGTCATCAAGACGGTGTCGGGCCTGGTGCTGCTCAGCGAGCGGGAGGCCCGCAGCCAGCGCAGCACCAACTGCATCCGGTGCGGCAAGTGCATGCAGGCCTGTCCCATGCTGCTGTCGCCCTGCTATCTCAATTTCTACAGCGACCTCGGCAACCTGGCCGAGCTCGAGCGCCTGAACATCGACAACTGCATCGAGTGCGGCGTTTGCTCCTATTCCTGTCCCGCAAAGCTGCCCCTGGTTCAGAAGTTCCGGCTCTCCAAGCTGGAGCTCTCCAAGCAAAGACGCGCGGCAAAGGAGCGCAAGGAAGGGGGGAAGCCGCAATGAATCAGCAACCCGAGCTGCTTTTGGTCACGTCGTCGCCCCATGTGCACACGCCCCTGACCACGAGCGCCCTGATGAAAGACGTTGTCATCGCGCTGCTGCCGGCCCTGTGCGCGAGCATCTACATCTTCGGCATACGCGCCGGCGTGCAGGTGGCCGTCAGCGTTCTCTCCTGCGTGGGCTTTGAGGCGCTTTTCTGCCGCCTGCGCAAGTGGGAAAACACCACCTTTGACCTCTCGGCCGTCGTCACCGGCATCCTGCTGGCCTTCAACCTGCCGGTTGCAGCCCCTCTGTGGCTTCCCGTTGTCGGCAGCTTTTTGGCCATTTTCATCGTCAAAATGCTGTTTGGCGGCCTTGGCAAAAATTTCGTCAACCCCGCGCTCATCGGGCGCGTTTTCCTGGCAAACTCCTGGTCTTCCGACATGGTGTGCTGGACCCAGCCGGTGCTCAACCCCCTGGCCTGGACCACCGCGGCCGACGCCATCACGGGCGCGACGCCGCTTGGCGTGGTCAAGTCGGGCGTGCTGCCCGAGGCCTACACCCATGCCGGCCAGCTCTGGAACATGCTGCTCGGCGTGCACGGCGGCTGCCTGGGCGAGACCTGCGCCCTGCTGCTCATCGCCGGCGGCCTCTACTTACTGGCGCGCGGCGTGATCACCTGGCACATCCCCACCGCCTACCTGGGCACGGTGGCCGTGCTGAGCCTGCTCTTTCCCCCCGAGGGAATGTCCGCCCTGCTCTATACCTTCTACAACCTGACGGGCGGCGGCCTGCTGCTGGGCGCCTTCTTCATGGCGACCGACTATGTCACCTCCCCGCTCACCCCCAAGGGCAGGCTGCTCTACGGCGTGGGCTGCGGCCTGCTGACCGTCTTTATCCGGCGCTTCGGCCCGGCGGCGGAGGGCGTTTCGTTTTCCATCCTTATTATGAACCTGCTGGTCTGGTTCATCGACAGGGCCACCATGCCCCGCCGTTTCGGAGAGGAGAGGTAGCATGACACAGCAAGTGACAACTCCGCGCCGGGAGGCCCTGCATCTTGGCCTTGTGCTGGGCGGCATCGCCTTTTTCGTGGCGCTCATGCTCAGTGTGGCCAATTCGGTCACGGCGCCCATCATTGAGCAAAACACCAAAGAACAGGAGACCATCGCCTTCTCTGCCCTCTTCCCCGACGCCACCGACTTCAAGGAGGCCTCCCCCGGGGAGCCCGGCCTCACCCCTTCCGCCAGCACCGCCTATCAGGACGGCGTGCTGCTGGGCGTGGTGGTGACGGCCACTCCCAGAGGCTACGGCGGGGAGATGGAGCTGCTGATTGGCTTTGACACCGAGCTTCGCGTGACCGGCATCCAGTTCATCACCATCTCCGAGAGCCCCGGCATCGGAACCCTGGTGCAGGAGGAGAGCTACTGGGGCCAGTATATCGGACAGTCGGAGTTTGACGGGGTCGACGCCATCACGGGCGCCACCGTCAGCTCCAAGGCCGTCAAGAGCGGCGTTACGGCGGCTTCCGAGCTCGCCATGGCAATTTTGGCACAGGAGGTGCAATGAGTGATGATGGAACAGGAAACCGCCCCTAAGCTGTCTTCGGTGCTGCTCAACGGCATTGTGTTTGAAAATCCCGTCTTCGTGCAGCTGCTTGGCATGTGTCCCACTCTGGCCACCTCGTCTTCGGTCAAGAATGCCCTGGGCATGGGGCTTTCGGCCACGGCGGTGCTCATCTGCAGCAACCTTGCCATCTCGGCGCTGCGCAAGCTCATCCCCGACAAGGTGCGCATCGCCGCCTACATCATCGTCATCGCCGGCTTTGTCACGGCGGTCGACTTGCTGCTGCAGGCCTTCTTCCCCGAGCTTTCCAAATCGCTGGGCGTCTTTATCCCGCTCATCGTGGTCAACTGCATCATCCTGGCGCGCGCCGAGGCCTTTGCCTCCAAAAACCGCGTGCTGCCCTCCGCCGTGGACGGGCTTGGCATGGGGCTTGGCTTTACCCTGGCCCTGCTGCTGCTGGGCTCCATCCGCGAAATCCTGGGCAGCGGCAGCTGGTTTGGCATCCAGCTCTTCGGCGACTCCTTCAAGCCCATGCTCACCATGGCCACCACCACGGGAGGCTTTCTGGTGCTCGGCTTCCTGATTGCCGGCGTGCAGGCTCTGTCGGCGCGTCTGAGAAAGGGGGAAAAGGCCCATGAGTGAGCTCTTTCTCATTGCCATCAACGCGGTGCTCATTGAAAACTACGTTTTGGTGCGCACCATCGGCTGCTGCCCCTTCCTGGGCGTGTCCAAGCGCACCGAGACGGCGGTCGGCATGGGCATGGCCGTCATCTTCACCATGACGCTGTCCTCCGGCATCACCTGGGCCGTCAACAAGTATATCCTCGTGCAGTTCGAGCTTGAGTACATGCGCACGGTGGCCTTTATCCTGGTCATCGCCACGCTGGTGCAGTTTGTGGAAATGGCGCTCAAGAAGATTATGCCGGCCCTCTACTCGGCGCTTGGCATCTACCTGCCGCTCATCACCACCAACTGCGCCGTGCTGGGCGCCGCGCTCGACGGCGTGACCAAAAACTACAACTTCATCGAATCGGTCGTCTTCGGCATGACGGCGGCCGTCGGCTTTGCCCTTGCCATCGTCCTCTTTTCGGGCGTGCGCGAGCGCACCGCCGGAAACGACATCCCCGCCGCCTTTCGCGGCTTCCCCTTTGCCCTGATTTCGGCCTCGCTGCTGGCGCTGGCCTTCACGGGCTTTTCCGGCCTCTCGCTGCCGCTGTAAAAAGGAGTGACCACCCATGGATTTTGAAAACATCCTGCATGCGGTTGTATCGCTCACCGCAATGGGCCTGCTGTTTGGCATCATTTTGGGCATTGCGGCAAAGGTCTTTGCCGTGAAAACCGACCCGCGCATCGAACAGATTACGCAGGCGCTGCCCGGCGCCAACTGCGGCGGCTGCGGCTACGCCGGCTGCGCCAACTTTGCCGACGCCGTGGTGCGCGGCGCCGCCCCCACCAACGGCTGTATGGTGGGCGGTGCCCAGGTGGCCGCCCAGGTCGCCGCCGTGATGGGCCAGGAGCCCCTTGAAGTCATCCCGCAGATTGCCGTTGTCAAGTGCCAGTCAAACTGCGACAACGTCAAGCAGAAATACGTCTACGAGGGCTACGACTCCTGCAAGGCCATCAGCTCGCTGTCTGAGGGCTCCAAGCAGTGCCCTTACGCCTGCTGCGGCATGGGCGACTGCGTGCGCGCCTGCCTGTTTGACGCCATCCATATTGTCGACGGCGTGGCCGTGGTCGACAAGAGCAAGTGCACCGGCTGCGGCGCCTGCGCGCGCGCCTGCCCCAAAAACATCATCATCCTGCGCGAGGCCTCCTGCGACCATGAGGTGCTGTGTTCCAGCCACGGGCGCGGCACCGAGGTGCGCGACGTCTGCAAGGTGGGCTGCGTTGCCTGCGGCATCTGCGTGAAAAAATGTCCCGGCAAGGCCCTTTCCCTGGTCGACAACCTGGCCACCATCGACCCGCAAAAGTGCATCAACTGCGGCACCTGCGTCGAGGTCTGCCCGCGCCATGCCGTCCACAGGCTGCCCTGACAAAGGCGCAGCTCCCCGCTCCCTTTCACAAAAAAGCAAAGAAGGCGCTCCCCCGGCCAAAGGGCCAAGGGGGCGCCTTCTTTTTTGTCCGTTAAGGAAAGGGGCGGCAGGGGCTGTCCGCAGGCCTGCCGGGCAGGGCCTGCCCTTTTGGCCTATGCCAGAGACAACACCGCCTCAATCAGAAAAATAATCAGGTCTGCCACCTTTTCGACTCCAAAGAGGGCCAAAGCCCCCCTGATAATCCCGAACCCCGAACGCCCTCCCTTTTCCCCGCGGCTCTCTCCCCACCAGGTGGCGCCCCTGAAGACAACGCCCTCCCCGTCACACCTCACGGGGTACAGCATCCGGCTTGCGCCGCAAAACTGCAGGTAATACCGCAGCGTGGAGTGGGTGCAGCCGGCAAGCTCGGGCGCGCGCTGCTCCAGCTCCTCCCAGGTAATTTTTTTGCCGCGCAGGCTTTTTTCCTTCCCAAGGCGCAGCAGGGCGTCAAATATCTCTTTTTCCCGCTCCGGGGCCAACTCCTGCAGCTCGCTGAAATACACGACTTGCTCCACGGCCTGTTTCCTCCTTGCCCTGTGTGAGGGCGCCCGCACCCCGCCTTTGGGGGCCTGCGTCTCTTTCAAAACGCAAAGGGCGCCTCCTTCCCTCCCGGCCCCTCCAATAGGGCCCGGGCCTTCCCCTTTGCCTGCCCCGTCAGCCCCTGCGAATGCAGTAGATGAGCAGCTCCAGCAAATTCCAGCAGCCGGCCAGGGCAAACAGATCCAGGATGATCTGCATGCCCCTGGTCGTCAGCTTATCTTCCCGGCCGGCGCCCCAGTCGCTGAGTCCATGGAAGCAAAAGCCCTGCTCGTCCATTTCCATGGGGCAGAAAATGCCGCTTGCCGCAAAACTGCGCATCCATTGCTTGAGCGTGGGAAGGCTGTAGCCGGCAAACTCCGGTACAAGGTGCTCCAGCTCCTCCCAGGCAATTTTTTTGTCCTGTATCGTCTTGTTCCAGGAAAATTTCTTGAAGGCGTCAAAAAGCTTCTCTTGCTGTATCGGCGTCAAATCCTGCACTTCGCTTCGGTATTTCTGCTGCTCCATAAAAGCTCCCCCCCTGTCAAACGGCCTTTCAAACCCCTTTTGCAGCATCGGCGCATCCCTGTGCAGCCCCCAGGGCCGGCTCAAACCGTATTTTTCCGCTTTCTCCCCGTGCCCCTTTTCATTGCGTTTGTTTTTCCCCTCTTCCCTGCCCTTTTGCCGGTTCCCTTTTCTCAAAAACAGGACGGGGCCGCCTGCCTGTTTCAAAAGAAAGGCACTCCCCCGGCCGCACGGCCAAAAAAGCGCCTTGGATTTTCCGAAAGCCCAAGGGGCGGAAACGGGGCGTTCCCATGAAAAATCCCATACAGCGTATGCCCAAAGGGCCCTGCCGGCAGCTTTGCATGGCCGCCAGGCCGCTTTCCCTTCGCGCACCGCTCAATTACACCTTAGCAGCAAAGCCCCTCCCTGTCAATTTCAGCGCCGCACAATTTTCCTTTTTATTTTTTTATTTTTTTGCTTGTTGTTTTATATTTTTGTGGAGTTTTCTTATTTTTTATAAATAGTTTTGTATGATTTACGGTTTTTGTTGTTATTTTTCTTGCTTTTGTGGTTTTGCCTGATATCCTGCTGCCCACTTTTTTTGCCCGGGGCCTGCCGGATTTTGTCGTATTTGCGCGGCACCTGTCATTTTTTTGAGTCGGGCTTTTATTTTCCCTTATTTTTTAGGGATTTCTCCCTGCACAGGGGGAGACGCCTGCACTCCCCGCCAAAAAAAGGCTGCCTTCTTAATTTCTTGCAAGAAGGCAGCCTTTTTTATTTTTTTGACTCTTTTGCAGCCTCTGACGCTGCCCAAAGTATAGGGAGTGCGCCGCTATGCTCTCACCCCTGCTTTTTGCGGCGTCCTCTCACCGAAAGGGCGACCGAGAACGGCTGCACCAGCAGCGCCAGGCCCACAAACGCCAGCCAGACAAGGCTGCCGCCTGCGGCGTCCCCGCCGTCAAAGCCCACAAGCCCCGTTGCCAGGGAGGAGGAGCCGGTGGCCACCGCCACCATCAAAAAGACAAACAGCATGCGCCCGCGCTCCACGCCCCACCGGAACAGCAGGGGGGCCGAAAAGGCCAGCACAAGCAGCGCCACCGCCGCCAAAACCGCCAGCATCGCAAGCTCCTCCGTCCTGTGCAGCAGCAGCCTGCTGCAGGCCGCCACGGCCAGCACCCCCGCCAGCCCGGCGTAGCCCAGCAGATACTTGGAGAGCACCAGGTCGCTCTCGCGGTAGGGCATCATGGCGGCCAGTCTGTCCCACTTGTCGCGCTCGTCAAAGGCCATGGCCGTGTAGGGCAGCATGGCCGAGTAGACGATGGCAAAGGACGACACTGAGAGCACCGGCACGGCGGAAAACACCGCAATCAGCACCAAAAACACCTTCATCTGACGGGAAAGCACCAGCCAGTCCTTGAGCAGCAGCGCCTTTGTCTGCATTCTCATCTCTCCTTCTCCCCCTTCACCAGCAGCAAAATCAGCTCCTCGAGCCCCACAGGCTCCACCTCCACATCCCTGGGCACCAGGGCGCGCCGCACCAGGCAGCGCATGCCGTAGGGCCCCGTCTCGCAGCCGAGCACGGCTCCCCTGGGCAGCGCCTCCCCCTGCGCCCTGCCGCACACCACAAGGCCGCAGCTCTCCTTGAGTGCGTCCTTCTCCTCAAAAAAGAGCAGGCGTCCTTTGTGCAAAAAGGCGATGTAGTCGCACAGCTTCTCAAGGTCGCTGACAATGTGCGACGAGATGAGCACCGAGCGGCTCTCGTCACGCGTGAACTCCGAAAAGACCTCCAGGATTTCGTCGCGCACCATGGGGTCGAGCCCCCCGGTCGGCTCGTCGAGCAGCAGCAGGCGCGCCTCGTGCGACAGCGCCGCCGCAATGCCCAGCTTCATGCGCATGCCTCTGGAAAAATCTCTGAAGGGCTTGTCGGGCGGCAGCTCAAAGCGGGAGAGAAAGTCAAAATAGACGCCGGGCTGCCAGTTTGAATAGGTGCCGCGAAGCACCCGCTCCATCTGCCGCGCCGTCAGCCCCTCCGGGAAGTGGGTCTCGTCGAGCACCACGCCCACCTCCTGCTTGAGGTCGCAAAAGCCCTCCGAGTCCACCTCCTGGCCCAGCACGCGGATGCTGCCGCCCTCTCTCTTCGAGGCTCCCATGATGAGTCGAATCAGTGTGCTCTTGCCGGCGCCGTTTTCGCCCACCAGCCCCAAAATACAGCCCTGCGGCAGCGTAAAGCTGACGCCCTCAAGCGAAAAGCCGGGATAGTGCTTGCTCACGTCGTTGAGCTCCAATGCGCTGTTCATACTTCCTCCTCCAATACAATGGAAAACAGTTGCTTGAGTTCCTCTTTGTCAATCCGGCAGCTTGCCGCAAGCTGCACCGCCTGCCTGAGCAGCTCCTCCACCCGGCGCAGCTGCTCCTCCCGGAAGAGCTGCTCGTTTCTCTCCGCCACAAAGCAGCCCTTGCCCGCCATGGTGTATAAAAACCCCTCGGCCTCCAGCTCGTCATAGGCCCGTTTGGTCGTGATGACGCTGATTCTCAAATCCTTCGCCAGAGCGCGAATCGAGGGCAGCATCTCGCCCGGCGCAAGCTCCCCCGATAAAATCATGGCCTTGATTTGACGGGAAATCTGCTCATAGATGGGTTTTCCAGAGCTGTTGCTGATCAGGATGTCCAC
>DVNV01000006.1 GCA_018714125.1 Candidatus Galloscillospira excrementipullorum | reverse complement strand
TGGGGCTGTCGCCTCTGGTCCTCTTCCCCCTGGCAACGGGGCTGCTCTGGGCGGCCGTCATGCTGCTGCTGCGGCTGCTGCCGGGCAGCTTTGTCAGCCGCTTTCTGGTTCCGGTTTCAAGGCTGCTGTCTGCCCCTGTCAAATTTGTCAGCAGCCTTTTGCCCTTCTGCCTGCTCGAGCTGCTGCTGCTGGGCATCCCCCTTTCGGCGCTGGGGCTGCTGGTGTGGGATTTGGTGCGCCGCAAGCGCGCCCCGGCCCGGGGGCAGGAGGCCGACCGGTCGGACGAGGGCTTTTGGGCGCTGGTCTCGGCCGCCCTTTCCGTCTTTTTTGTCATGATGACCATTTTCCAGCTCACGCTGGGCGTGGGCTACCATACGCTGACACTGGAAGAGCAGCTCGGCTATCCCGACACGCCGGTCACCGCCCAAAGCATTGCCGACACCGCGCAGCTTCTGGCGGAGCGCGCCGCCTCCCTGCGCAGCCAGGCCGACTATGAGGGGCGCACCGTCAAGGGCTACGGCAAGCAGCTTCGCGAGGCCTACCGCACGCTGGGCGAGAGCTTTCCCGTCTACCGGGGCTATGCGGCGCGTCCCAAGGGGGCGCTGCTGTCCACCGTCATGAGCCATCTGGGGGTCGGCGGGCTGTATTCCCCCTTCACCTGCGAGGCCGTCATCAACACGGACTGCACGCCCCCCTCCCTGCCCTTTACGGTGGCCCACGAGATGTCGCACTCGCTGCTGGTTGCGCGCGAGGAGGAGGCCAATTTCTCGGCCTTTTTGGCCTGCTCGTCCTGTGACGACGCCGCCCTACAGTACTCGGCTTACTTCATGGGCCTGCTCTACACCTGCTCGGCATACTACCAGGCAGACTTTGAGGGCTACCGCACCTTTTATTTCTCGCTCGACGAGGGGGTGCGCGACGACCTGATTGCCTATTCCGAGCACGTCTCGGGCTACGACGGCTGGGTCAGCGACCTGCAGAGCAGCATCAACGACATTTTGCTCAAGTCCAACGGGCAGCAGCAGGGGGTGGACAGCTACGGCCTGATGGTCAACCTGCTGGTGGCCTGGCAGGCGGCCCAATGACAAGGCTTCACCCAGCGCCTCCAAGCGTCCTCACAAACCGCACCTGTGCAGCAGGGGGAAAGAGCCAAAAGGCTCTTTCCCCCTGCTTTTTCGCTGTTTGCAGCCATCCCCGCCGCACAGGCAGGCCCTTTTTCCCCGGGAAGGCCCTTCCCCCGGTCTCTTTTTCCCTGCCTCATCTATTCCTGCGGCTTTTGGACGGCTGTCTGTTTTTCCTGCGCCTGCATTTCCTGCTGCGGGTGTTCTTTTGCGGCCTGCTCCAGCGCCTGACCGATTTGCTCCAGCGCCCACTGTGCCGTCTCGAGCCCGTTTTTCCCCTTTTCGGGGCGCACGGTCAGATAGGGCTTGCTGCCGGCCGAAAAGAGGATTTTCCCCCTGTGGGCGGCGGCAAGCGCCATCACGGCCTCCATGGGCAGGCGGCGGGCGTCCACAATAAGGTTGCCGCTGCGCTCGGTTATCTCCTCAATGCCCATCTGCCCGGCACGGTTGCGCACCAGGGAGGTCCTGCACAGGTTGACAAGCGGCGCCGGCGGGTCTCCGAAGCGGTCGCACAGCTCGTCAAAGAGCTCGGAGAGCTCCTGCTCGCTCTCGACGGCGGCGATTTTTTTATACATGTCGATGCGCAGCTCGCTGCTGCCGATATACTTTGTCGGGATGTTGGCGTCGATGATAAAATCGACCGTGCAGCTCACCTTGCTGCTGGTCACGCCCTGCTCCTCGAGCACGGCCTCCTCCAGCAGCTTGAGGTAGAGGTCGTAGCCCACGGCCTCCATGTGGCCGTGCTGCTCGGCGCCAAGCACGTTGCCGGCACCCCGGATTTCCAGGTCGCGCATGGCAATCTTGAAGCCCGAGCCAAACTGCGTAAACTCCCTGATGGTGGCAAGCCGCTTGGAGGCGTCCTCGCTGAGCGCCTTGCCGCGCCGGTAGGTGAAAAAGGCATAGGCCCTGCGGTCGGAGCGGCCCACCCTGCCGCGAATCTGATAGAGCTGCGACAGGCCCAGACGGTCGGCATCCTCCACGATGAGCGTGTTGGCGCTGGGCACGTCCACCCCGGTCTCGATGATGGTGGTGCACACCAGCACGTCAATCTCCCCGGCCACCATGCTCTCCCAGATTTCGCCGAGCTGCTCCTCCCCCATTTTGCCGTGCGCCGTGCGGATGCGCGCGTCGGGCAGGGCGGCCTGCAGCGCCGACGCCGTGCGCTCGATGGTGTCGACCCGGTTGTGCAGGTAAAACACCTGCCCGCCCCGGCGCAGCTCCTTGCGCAGGGCGTCGAGCACCACGCCCTCGTCGTGCTCGAGCACATAGGTCTGCACCGGCTGACGGTTGAGCGGCGGCTGCTCGATGATGGACATATCCCGGATGCCCGACAGCGCCATGCCCAGCGTTCTGGGAATGGGGGTGGCGGTCAGCGTGAGCACGTCGACCTTGTGGGTCAGCTCCTTGAGCTTTTCCTTGTGGCCCACGCCGAACCGCTGCTCCTCGTCGACGATGAGCAGCCCCAAGTCCTTGAATTTCACATCTTTTTGCAGCAGGCGGTGGGTGCCGATGACCATGTCGAGCTCGCCCGTGCGCAGGCGGCGCAGCACGTCCTGCTGCTGCTTTGGCGTGCGAAAGCGCGAGAGGTTGTCGATGCGCATGGGAAAGGCCGAAAAGCGGGCCAGCGCGTTGGTGTAATGCTGCCACGAGAGAATGGTGGTGGGCACCAGGAAGGCCACCTGCTTGCCGTTTTCAATGGCCTTGAAGGCGGCGCGCAGCGCCACCTCCGTCTTGCCGAATCCCACGTCGCCGCACAGCAGGCGGTCCATGGGCACCTTTTTGCGCATGTCGCGCTTGACCTCGTCGATGCAGCGAAGCTGGTCGTCGGTCTCCTGATAGGGGAAGCTGGCCTCAAAGGAGGCCTGCCAGTCGGTGTCGGGGCCAAAGGCAAAGCCCTCGATTTTTTGCCTTGCGGCATAGAGCGCCGTGAGCTGCTTTGCCATGTCCTTTGCCGCGTGGCGCACGCGCTGCTTGGTCTTCTGCCACTCCGCGCCCCCCATCTTGGACAGGCGCACGCGCGTTTTGTCGTCACCCGAGATATACTTGCTGACAAGGTCGAGCTGGTTTGCCGGAACGTAGAGCACGTCGCTGCCCTGGTAGACAATCTTGATATAGTCCTTGGTCACGCCCTCAAGGTACATCTGGACGATGCCCTGATAGCAGCCGATGCCGTAGTTTTGATGCACCACATAGTCGCCCACGCGCAGGTCGGCATAGGTTTTGATTTTCTCGCCGGCGGCGTGTTTTGGCGCGCGGCGGCGCCTGGCCCGCTCGGGCGAGACGCGCGCGTCGCTCAAAACAGCCAGCTTGCCCTGCGGGTAGATGACCCCCGAGGGCAGCGCCCCCACCGCGAAGCGCACATGCTGCAGCGCCACGCCGTTTTGCTCCAAAACGGTGCGCAGCGAGATGCTCTGGTGGTCGGTCGCCGAGAAAAAGCAGATGTCATACCCCTGCCCGAGCAGGTCTCCCACCTCGTCGAGCAGCACCGAAATGTTGTCGCCAAGTCCTGTGACATGGCGCTCCGAGGCCTCGATGAGGCCCTTGGGGGCAAGTTCATAGCGTCCGTGGGGCAGCGTCTCCAAAAAGACGACCTCCCTGTGCCCGAGCGCACTCCAGAAGGCGCCGGGGGAGAGAGCAAACTCCGCAAGCTCCCCCGAGAGCTGCCGCTCCTCCATCGCCCGCTTGATTTCCTCGTCCAAAAAGGCCTGTGACTGCAGCAGGCGCTTGGCGCAGGCCCTCTCCTCGCTGACCAGCACCGGCGCATCCGGGAGATAGTCGAGCAGCGTGGCCGGCCTGTCCCACAGCAGGGGCATAAGCCGATCCTCCGGGTCGGCTCCCTCCTCGAGCCGCTCGAGCATCTGCCCGCACAGCTCCGCCGTCACCTTTGCCGCCTCTCCCCGCCGTCCGGCCGCCGCGCGGGCCCTGTGCTCCAGCCTGTCGCGCAGGCCGGCTGTCCCGCCCTGCGGCAAAAGCTGTGTGGCCGGGGGCAAGAAGGCGCTCTCGCAGCGCTGCGTGCGGCGCTGGGTCAGCACGTCAAAGAGGTTGAGCGTGTCGATTTCGTTTCCGAAAAACTCCACGCGAAGGGGCTGCTGCACGCCCGGCGCAAAGACGTCGACAATGCCGCCGCGCGACGAGAACTGCCCCGGCCCCTCCACCAGCTCGCTGCGCGTGTAGCCGGCATCCACAAGCCGTTCGAGCAGCGTTTTGGGCGAAATCTCCATGCCGCAGCGCAGCTCGATGCAGGCCTGCGCAAGCAGGGAGGGCGGCAGCGTAAACTGCACGGCCGCGTCGGGCGTGGCCAGCACCACCTGCGCCCGCTCTATCCCGAGCAGCGCCGCAATTCTCTGGTGCATGAACTCGCGCGAGGCCCCCTCCACCCCGTGCAGCACCAAATCCACTGCGGGGTAGCAGACCGTGCGCACCGACAGCCCCTGCAGCTCCTTTTCCAGGCTGCGGCATTCGGCGTCGTCGGCGCACAGCACAAGGCAGCGCTCCTCCCGGGAAAGCAGGCAGCACAAAAGGGCCTTTCCCGCCGGGGAAAGGCCGGTCAGCGCAACGGGCGTCTCCCCTTGCGCACGCAGTTGCCCAAGCTGTGCCGTCTGGGGCAGCGCCCTGAGTTTTTCCATGAGCTCTTTCATAGACAAATCCCGTTTAATTTGCTTTGGGCCTGCTGCACGCCCTGCGTGACAATGAGCTCCACGCCCTGCGCCACATAGCCCAGTATTTCAAAGATATGCTTTTGCTCTTCCTTTGTGAACTCCCCGAGCACATGTTCGGCCAGGTCTGTCTCGGGGTCTTCCGCCCGGCCGATTCCGATGCGGATGCGGGGAAACTCGTCGCTGCCCAGGTGCGCAATGATGGATTTGATGCCGTTGTGCCCGCCGGCAGAGCCCTTGCCGCGCACCCGCAGGCGTCCCACGGGGATGTCCTTGTCGTCATAGATGACGATGATTCTCTCGGGTGGAATCTTGTAAAAGCGGGCGGCGTCGCCCACCGACTCCCCCGAAAGGTTCATATAGGTCTGCGGCATGAGCAGCATCACGCGATGGCCTCCCACCACGGCATTGCCCGTCAGCGCATGGTGGCGGATTCTCTTCACAGGGGCGTGCAGCTGCTGAGACAGGTATTCCACTGCCAAAAACCCCGCGTTGTGCCGGGTGTGCAGGTATTGCTTTCCGGGATTTCCAAGCCCTGCCACAAGATATTCGGGGGCGCCGCCGGAAAACAGGGAAAAGGCCATGGCTGTTGTCTCCTCTCGGGAAGGTTTTTTGACCTCCCTTTTTTCAAAAGCCTCCAAAGCCTCCCGAAAAAGACGTTTGAAAAAAGGGGGTGCGGCGCCGCATCACGGCTTTGCACAAAAGAAAACATTTTTTCAAAGGCGCTGTCCCAAAGCCGTTGAAAAAGCCCAAAGCAAGGGGCCTGACCCGCGCACCGGGGCGCAGGCCGGCATGCCCCGTGCCGCAAAGGCACGGGCGCGCCGGGCCGCGTGGCCCGGCGCGTCCGGGAACAGCGGGGCCGGCGCCGCGCGCAAGGCCCTTCTTCAAACGTGTTTTAACCCCCTGCTGCCCGCACCCTTTTGCGCAAAGCCGGCATGCCGGGGTCAGAGGCAGGCGCGCAAAGCCCTCCCGCGCAGGCCCTGCGGCAAAAAGGCAGGTCGCTGCGGCCGGGACGGCCGGCGCAGGAAAACGCGCGCAAAAGGCGCCCGTTTTCCTCAATTGAAGAGCGTGGAAACCGGCAGCTCCTCGTAAATGCGCTCCATGGCCTCGGCAAAAATGTGGGCCACGGTGAGCACTCTGATTTTGTCGATGCGCTTTTCCTCGGGGATGTCGATGGTGTCCATGATGACAAATTCCTTGATGGGGCTCTTGGAGATGTTTTCCACCGCCTTGCCCGACAGCACGCCGTGCGTCGTGGCGGCCGAAACCGAGGCGGCGCCGCCCTTCTCCATCAGGGCCTCGGCGGCGTGGCACAGCGTGCCGGCCGTGTCGGCCAAATCGTCGAGCAGCAGGCAGTGCTTGTCCTCCACCTCGCCGATGATGTTCATGACCTCGCTGACGTTGGCGCGCGGACGGCGCTTGTCCACGATGGCGATGGGCACATCGCCCAGCTTCTGCGAAAATTTGCGCGCCCGCGCCACCGAACCGGCGTCGGGAGAGACCACCACAAAATTCTCCTTGCCCAGCGTCTTGAGCTGCCTCTTGTAGTAGGCGGCAAGCGCCGGGGCGGCCTGCAGGTGGTCCACCGGAATGTTAAAAAAGCCCTGAATCTGGTCCGCGTGGAGGTCCATGGTCAGCACACGGTCGGCGCCCGCCGTGGTCAGAAGGTCTGCCACCAGCTTTGCCGAAATGGGATCGCGGGCCTTGGCCTTGCGGTCCTGACGCGCATAGCCGAAGTAGGGCATGACCGCCGTGATGCGTCCGGCCGAGGCGCGCTTGAAGGCGTCAATCATGACCAGCAGCTCCATGAGATGGTCGTTGACCGGCCCCGAGGTCGACTGCACGATAAAGGTGTCGCAGCCGCGCACCGACTCGTTGGCCGTCACGCAGACCTCCCCGTCGGAAAAGCGCCCGACCTCCACGTCGCCGAGCTTGGTGCCCAGCGCCGAGGCGATGGCCTCTGCCAGGGGGCGGTTGGAATTGCCCGAAAAGATTTTGAATGGGTGCCGATTGTGAGACTGCACCATGGCGTTTACTCCTCCTTGTTTTTCAAAACCCAGTTGTCTTTTATCACCTGCCGCGCACGCGCAATGGCCAGCGCAGACTTGGGAACGTTGTCGGTGATGGTGGAGCCTGCGGCGATATACGCCCCGTCTTCCAGGCAGACCGGCGCCACCAGGTTGACGTTGCACCCGATAAAGACGTTGTCGCCCACCGTGGTGCGGTATTTCCTCTTGCCGTCGTAGTTGGTGGTCACCACGCCGCAGCCGAAGTTGCAGCGCGCGCCCACGTCGGCATCCCCCACATAGGTGAGGTGGGCAATGCTGGTCGACGCCCCCACCGTGGAGTTCTTGACCTCCACAAAGTTTCCGATTTTCACCTTTTCGGCAATCACACAGTCGGGACGGATGTGGGCATAGGGCCCGATTCTCGTGTGCGCCCCGACGACGCTTTTTTCAATCTGGCTGCTGACCACCGTCACCCCGTCGCCCAGCAGGCTGTCCTCCACCACGGCGGCAGGCCCCAGCAGGCAGTCCTCCCCCACGCGGGTGTCCCCCGTCAGGCGGCTGCCCGCGTGGATGACGGTGCCCCGTCCAATCACAACGTCGGGCCCAATCACAAGCCCGTCGTCGCTTGTAATCATCACGCCGTTGTCCAGATGGCGCTCGAGCACCTTGGCCTGGGCCACCTTCTGCAGCGTCAAAAGCTGCTTTTGGGTGTTGGCACCCAGGATCTCGTCGCTGTCAATCGCCTCGAAGACGCCGGCCCGGCGCCCTCCCCGCAGCAAAATTTCAATGGCGTCGGTGAGGTAATACTCCCCCTTGGCGTTGCGGTTGTCAAGCAGGGGCAGGGCTTCGAGCAGCGCATTGACCTCAAACCAGTAGGCCGAGGAGTTGATTTCCTGCACCCGGCGCTGCTCCTCGTTTGCATCCTTTTCCTCCACAATGCGAAGCAGGCCTCCCTGCCCGTCGCGGATGACGCGTCCGTAGCCATAGGGGTCGCTCAGGCGCGCCGAAATCACGGTGACGGCGTTGTGCTCCCTCTCGTGCAGGGCAAAGGCCTCCTCCAGCGTCTTTTGCGAAAGCAGGGGGCAGTCGCCCGCCAGCACCACGCAGTGCCCTCCCGCATGACGGCGCAGAAAATCATCCGCCTGCATCACGGCATGCCCCGTCCCCTTGCGCTCCATCTGCAGGGCATATTCCGACCCGCCGCCGACACACTGCTCCACCTGCTGCCAGTCTTTCCCCACAATCAGGCAGCAGTCCTCCACGCCGGCGCCACGGGCCGCCGAGAGCACCCACTGCACCATGGGCTTCCCCAGCACGGGGAGCAGCACCTTCGCCGTGGCAACCTTCATGCGGGTCCCCTCGCCTGCCGCCAGCACAATCGCGCATTTTTTCATATCATAAACCCTCATTATCTATGTATTGATTGCGGCCCCGGCACCCCGTCGCGCCCGCCTCGGGACGCCGGGGCCGCAGGCCCTCCCTGTATTGCATACCGTTTGCTGCCATTCTATGCAGGCAGCGCGCCGCGCGCAACCCGCCTTAGGCCGCATATTTTCCTCATTTAGGCACATTTGGGCACACCGCTTCGGTCGCGAAACCGGAGGGTGCGCAACGCTTTCATTCCATGTGCTTTTTATTATCCCCTATTTCCTGTCGTTTTTCAATCATTTTTTGAGGAAAACCTGCCTAAAAATCAGCCCTGTTTGTTGACACAGACGGGCAAACTGGATACAATTGAATGAGCGCCGGCCCTGTGGTCCGGCCCTTTCGGCAGGCTTTTGAGCAGGGCGGCATCCTGGAAAAAACAGGATTCCCCAAAAGAGCCTCTCTGGACGAAATACGCCGGCGCCCGTGGCCCGGCCGATAAAGGATGTGTCAAACGTGGACAATCAAAGCAAGACCATGGAAAAAATCGTGGCGCTGTGCAAGGGCCGCGGCTTCGTCTATCCGGGCTCCGAGATTTACGGCGGCCTGGCCAACGCCTGGGACTACGGCCCTCTGGGCGTGGAATTCAAAAACAACATCAAGCGCGCCTGGTGGAAGAAGTTTGTGCAGGAGAGCGGCACCAACGTGGGGCTGGACTCTGCCATCCTGATGAACCCGCAGGTGTGGGTGGCCTCGGGCCATGTGGGCGGCTTTTCCGACCCGCTCATGGACTGCAAGGCCTGCAAAACGCGTCACCGCGCCGACAAGCTGATTGAGGACACCGGCGTCAACCCCGCCGGCTGGAGCGACGAGCAGATGCTCTCCTACATCCGCGAGCACAACATCGTGTGCCCGGTGTGCGGCAAGTGTGATTTCACCGACATCCGCAAGTTCAACCTGATGTTCAAGACCTTCCAGGGCGTGACCGAGGACAGCAAGAGCGAGCTCTTCCTGCGGCCCGAGACGGCGCAGGGCATCTTTGTCAACTTCAAGAACATCCAGCGCACCACCCGCCGCAAGATTCCCTTTGGCGTGGCGCAGATTGGAAAATCCTTCCGCAACGAGATCACGCCCGGAAACTTCATCTTCCGCATCCGCGAGTTTGAGCAGATGGAGCTGGAGTTCTTCTGCAAGCCGGGCACCGACCTCGAGTGGTTTGCCTACTGGAAGGACTACTGCAAGAAGTTTTTGCTCGACCTTGGCATCTCCGAGGACAACCTGCGGCTGCGCGACCACGAAAAAGAGGAGCTGTCGCACTACTCCAACGCCACCACCGACTTTGAATATCTCTTCCCCTTTGGCTGGGGCGAGCTGTGGGGCATTGCCGACCGCACCGACTTTGACCTGTCGGCGCACCAGCGCGTGTCGGGCGAATCCATGGAGTACTTTGACCCTGAGGACAACAGCAAATACATCCCCTACGTCATCGAGCCCAGCCTTGGCGCCGACCGCGTGACGCTGGCCTTCCTGGTGGAGGCCTACGACGAAGAGGTGGTCGACGCCGAGAAAAACGACACCCGTGTGGTCATGCGCTTCCACCCGGCGCTGGCGCCCTTCAAGGCCGCCGTGCTGCCGCTCTCCAAAAAGCTGGCGGAGCCCGCGCAGGAGCTGCTGCGCAGCCTGTCCAAGGATTTTATGGTCGACTACGACGAGGCCGGCTCCATCGGCAAGCGCTATCGCCGTCAGGACGAAATCGGCACGCCCTTTTGCATCACGGTCGATTTCCAGACGGTGGGCGACGAGAACACCCCCGCCGACCACTGCGTCACCGTGCGCATGCGTGACAGCATGGAGCAGGTGCGCATGCCCATCGACGAGGTTGCCGCCTGGCTGGCCCAAAAGGTGGCCTTCTGAGTCCCTTCCGCACCCAAAAACAGACAAAAAGCATCCCCCCTGCGGTGGCAGGGGGGATGCTTTTTCTCAGTCACAAAATCCCGTTTTCCCTGAGAAGGGAGGCCATCAGGCCGAGGGCAAGGCTGACAAAGAAATAATACACCCAGTCGCCGATGTTTTGCTTGTGCAGGGTGCGCTGCTGCGTTCCCCAAAGCCTTCCGAGGCGGCTGAGCCCGTCCATGGAAAAGACCTCCCCGTCGTCATAAAATCCCCGGAGCAGCCCCAAATCGTCGCAAAGTCCGGTGTAAAATTGCAGCGTCTGCGGCGTATAGGCGGCCAGCGCGGGAAACTGAGAGCCAATCTCGTCCCAGCGCAGCGCCGTCACCTTCCCGCTCGGGCGGCTTCCCAAAAAGGTCATGAGGCGGTCGGCCAGCTCCTGCTGCTCACGCTCGCCAAGCACCTGAATCCCGTCTTCCCTTTGCGTCATGCCCTTCGCTCCTTTTCCATGATGTCCCGGCCCGCCGGGCAGGATTTCCCCCGGCCTACAGGCCCCTGACAAAACACCTTGCCAAAAGCTCTGCCAGCGTGTAGCCCGCAAACAGGGCGATAAAGCGCACCATGCTGCTGTTTTTTGCCCCGATGCGCTCCAGCCCCGCCCGGGTGAGGCCCTTGAGCACAAAGCCGTCGCCCTGCTCCTCAAAGTCCTGCAGCAGGCCGAAGTGGGCGCAGGCCCGCGTGTAAAACCTCAGCACCTCGGGGGAGTATTCGGAAAGCTCGGGCGATTTTCCCGGCAGCTCCGCCCACGCCACATGCTTGTTTCTCAGGTCAAACCGCTCCCTGTAAAGCGGGAGCAGCCGCTCCACAAGCTGCGCGCGCTGCGCCCTTGTCATGGTGTATGGATTGTCTGTCATGATGTCGCCCTCTTTCCTTCCCCCTGTTTCCAAAGGAGGGTTAGCTGCGGCCCTCTCCGCCGTCCCTGATGTCCTGAGCCTCTCCGGCGTCCACGCCCTCCCCGGCGCCCCCATCACCCACAGCGTCACAGCCGTCCGGGGCGTCGGCTTCCCGAGGGGGCTCCTCCTGCGGCGCGTCTTTTTCAAGGGCGGTTTCCCCGCCGCCAATCACCTGCAGGATGCCCGCCTCAACCAGGGTCTTTCCCCCCGGGGCGGCCGCCGCCCTGCGAATGACGAGAAGAGCCTCCTTGCCGCCCTCTTTGGACAGCACAAACAAAATCTTTCTCTTCCAGTAATACAGCATGATGCCCAGGGAGAAAACAAGCACCACCAGCGCGTTATATGTCACCGCCCCGGGGCTCTTTCCCATGGCGATATCCTGCCTTACGGAAAAGGGAAGGCACACCAGGTTCCAGATTTGAAGAAGCAAAACGGCATAATATCCCGGCATTTTCCAGTTCTTGAGCCAGCAGAGTACCAGAATACAAAGCGCCACGTCAATCAGCAGGCCCGTCACGCTCCCGTTTAGCTTCTCCGGCATCCACACCAGGGCGACAATCCATATCACCAGCATGGCCGGATAGGCAAAATACACCTGGAAACTTTGAAAATTTGTGGGAATTTTGTCTTCCACCGTGTAAGGGGTAAACCGCCGCTTCAAACCGCTCATTGCCGACGCTCCTTTCTGAACAAAGGGCCCCGCGCAGCGCGCGCTGCGCCCTCTTGCCGCACTCCGCCTGCCCGGCCCGGCTGCGCCCCCATGTTTCGGCTTTTCAAAAAGCGGTGCTGCCGGCCAGGCAGATTCTTTTTGTTCTTTTTGAAAATCTTATCAAAAATTGTCGAACGTGTCAACTTTCGTGTATTTTTTGTGAGCTCTGCGATTTTGTTTTCTTTTTTTGCAGTATTTTCAACGGGTTTCTTTGTTTTTATGTGGATATGGATTTTCTGTTTTTATTTTCAATATTTTATTTTTTGAATGTCCCGACTCTTTTTATCCCACAGGGCCCCTGTGCATACGGGAGGGGCCTCACTTGGGCACGCCCTTCCCGGTGATGTGCTCGGGCGTGATTTCCACCACGCACACGCGCTCCCACGAGAGCTCGATTTCCTTTTCCCCCTGCTCGGGGTACTGGGGCGAGAACTTGGCGTTGAGCAGGCGCAGGGCGTGGCGGCGCAGGGCGTCGTCGGTCACGATGCGGGCGCGGCCGAAGAGCACGGTGCTGCGAAAATGGGTGGCAAACTCCTCGGGCACCACATCGTCGCGCTCCACCACGCAAAAGGACACCCTGTCGTTTTGCCGGATGAGGTCGAGCTTATATCCCTCCCGAAAGCAGTGAAAATAGAGCTTTTTGCTCTCGGGGTCACAGACGTGGCTGACCGGCACGGCATAGGGGTAGCCGTCCTTGCCGCACAGGGCCAGCACACCGCTCGTGCAGTGCTGCAGCATGTCGGAAACCTCGCGCTCGGGCAGCGCCTTGTCGCTTCTCCTCATGGCTGGAAACATCTTCTTTTCTCCCTTCTCTCCCAAACGTTTGGCCCCGCCGCGCACAGGGGGTCTTCGTTTCCCCCGGGGCAGGCGGAAAGCCCGTATTTTCCTGGGGCAGGCCCTTCCCCCGCCCTACTTTTTCCTGCTCTTGCCGCTGCGGCGGCCGGCCGCGTAGTCGCGCGGGCGGTTTTCCATTTCCTGCCTTCTCTGCTCCCGCTCGCGCGCGTCGCGGCGCCGCTTTCCAATCCAAACGCCCAGAAAAAGTGCCGCGGCCAGCATGGGCAGGTACCACCACATCGACACGCTCTCCCATCCCTTGCTTGCCCCCGGCAGCAGAAACGTCAGGGCAAAAAGCGCCAGCAGCACCCCGTATTTGACCAAAGCCAGTCCCTCCATTCCCGGTATTTTGTCTCAGAATACCACAACTGCGCTCAAAAGCAAGAGACTTTTGCATAAATCCCCCCTTGTTTTTTAACAGGGGATTCGATAATATTAAAAGGGAAAACATCAGAATTGCTGCCGGCCCGATATGCAGGGCATGGTGCAGCGCACCGGGAGGGACAAACATCCATGAGAGTTGACAAGGAGAATTACTACCTTGACATTGCCGAAACCGTGCTTGAGCGCGGCACCTGCCTGCGCCGAAACTACGGGGCCATCATTGTCAAAAACGACGAAATTGTGTCGACCGGTTACTCGGGCGCCCCGCGCGGACGCAAAAACTGCATCAACCTGGGCTACTGCATGAGGGAGTCGCTCAACATCCCGCAGGGGGAGCGCTACGAGCTCTGCCGCTCGGTGCATGCCGAGGCCAACGCCATCATCTCGGCCTCCCGCCGTGACATGCTGGGCGCCACGCTCTATCTGGCCGGGCGCGACATGAAAACCGGCGAGCTCATTGAAAACCCTCAAAGCTGTGCCATGTGCAAGCGCCTCATCATCAACGCAGGCATCAGCACCGTTATCACCCGCAGCAGTGGCGGGCGCTACAACGTGACCGACGTGCGCGACTGGGTCTTTAACGACGATTCCCTGTCTGAGCTGTCCGAGCTCTTCTAAGCCGGCCGGCTCACTCTTTTTTGAGGGGATGCTGTTTGGCGGGCCTGTCGGAAAAAGGCCTTTCCCCCGGTTTGCTTTTCCCCTCCCCCCGGCGCGGCACATTCTTTTTCCAGGGCAAGGCTGTCCGCCGGCCTCAAGCCGCCCCGCACGTTTGGGGGGCGGCGCGCCTCGTTTTGCAATTTCATCTACAAAAAGAGCCGCCGAACCTGTCGACGGCTCTTGTAGGATATTTTGTAAAAATCCCCATTGCTTGCCCCATTCATCATGTTTGAGGTGATTGTTTTTATGAAAGTCGTCATTGTCGGCAACGGCAAGGTGGGCAACTCCCTTGCCGAACGCCTGTCCTCCGAAGGGCACGACGTTGTCGTGATTGACAACGACCCTGACAATCTCAAAAATTCCGACACCCGCATGGACATCATCACGGTGCTGGGCAACGGCGTCAGCTACACCGTACAGCTTGAGGCCGGCGTGCCCAAGGCCGACCTGCTGGTGGCGGCCACGCCTTCCGACGAATGCAACATGCTGTGCTGCCTTGTTGCGCACAAGCTTGGCGCGCAGCACACCATTGCGCGCGTGCGCAATCCCGAATACGCGCAGCAGCTCGTGCTCATGCGGGAAGACCTCGGCCTGACCATGGCGGTCAATCCCGAGCTGGCGGCCTCCAAGGAAATTGCACGCATTCTGGCCTTTCCCTCGGCCACCAAAATTGAGACCTTCTGCAAGGGGCGCGTGGAGCTGTGCGAATTTACCGTGCCGCAGGGCAGCCCTCTGCACGACCTGCCGCTCTCCTCGCTTTACAGCAAATACCGCCTCAAGGTGCTGGTGTGCACCGTGCAGCGCGGCGACAAGGTCATCATCCCGCAGGGCGACTTCACGCTGCAGGCGGGCGACCACATCGGCATCACGGCATCTCCCGCCGAAATTGCCGCCTTTTTCAAGGCCATTGACCTGACGCGCGAAAAAATCCGCAGCGTGCTGGTGGTGGGCGGCAGCCGCATTGCCTATTACCTCACCCGGCAGCTGCTCGACATGGGTATGGACGTCACGGTGGTGGAGCGCGACCACAAGCGCTGCCTGGAGCTGTGCGAATACTTCCCCAAGGCCATCGTCATCGAGGGCGACGGCAGCGACCACGAGCTGTTGATGGAAGAAGGGCTCGACAAGGCCGACGCCTTCGTGGCGCTGACCGGGAACGACGAGGAAAACATCCTGCTGAGCCTGTTTGCCTCTGCGTCACAGGTGTCCAAAACCATCACCAAGGTCAACCGGACGGCGCTGCTCAAAATTGCCCAGCAGCTGCCGCTCGACAGCGTGGTCTCCCCCAAGGCGGTGGTGACAAACCAGATTCTGCAGTATGCCCGCGCGCTGGACAACTCCAAGGGCAGCAACGTGGAAACGCTCTACCGCATGGTGGGCGACCGGGTGGAGGCCCTGGAGTTCTTCATTGCCGAAGGCTTTGACAAGCATTCGGTACCCCTGCGAGACCTGCCCCTGGGCAAGGATTTGCTCATCGCCTGCATCATCCGCAAGGGCAAGGTCATCATCCCCGGCGGACGCGACACCATTGAGATTGGCGACAGTGTGGTGGTCGTCACCACAAAGCCCTTCATGAAGGACATTCACGATATTTTTGCATAATGTCGCATACATTCCGATTTCTTCCTTACAAGGGGAGTGTGAAACGCAGCTTATGAATTACGCCATGGTTTTATATGTTCTGGGGTATATCTGCAACGTGGAGGCGCTGCTCATGCTGCTTCCGCTCGGCGTGGGGCTTCTCTATGGGGAGAGCGTGGGAGGCACCTTTGGGCTGACCATCGTGCTGCTTTTCGCCGTTGGCGCTGTGCTGACCAGAAAGCGCCCCAAAAAGCAGACGTTTTATGCCAAGGAGGGCTTTGTCACCGTCTCGCTGTGCTGGATTGTGATGTCGCTGTTCGGGGCGCTTCCCCTGTCGCTGAGCGGCGAGGTGGGCTCTTATGTCGACTGCTTTTTTGAGATTGTCTCGGGCTTTACCACCACGGGCGCCTCGGTTGTGGCAAACGTGGAGATTCTCAGCCAGAACATCCTGTTTTGGCGCTCCTTCACCCACTGGATTGGCGGAATGGGTGTGCTGGTGTT
Organism: Candidatus Galloscillospira excrementipullorum; assembly: GCA_018714125.1. Lineage (GTDB taxonomy): Bacteria > Bacillota > Clostridia > Oscillospirales > Feifaniaceae > Galloscillospira > Galloscillospira excrementipullorum. Next base: position 12,004 of record DVNV01000006.1, on the reverse strand, counting down.
TGTGCTCATGGTGCTGCCCATGGCGGGGCAGAGCTCCATCCACCTCATGCGGGCGGAATCTCCCGGCCCGATTGTGGGGAAATTCGTCCCCAAGCTGCGCTCCACCGCCATCTTGCTCTACGGCATCTACATGCTGCTGACCGTCATTTTAATCATTTTGCTCATGCTGGGCGGCATGTCTCTTTTTGACAGCCTCATTTTTTCCTTCGGCACGGCGGGCACCGGCGGCTTTGCCAACTACGCGGCAAGCGTCGGCCACTTCGGCAGCGCCTACATCGACTGGGTCATCACCATTTTCATGATTTTGTTCGGCGTGAATTTCAATGTCTATTACATGCTCTTTTTCGGGCATTTCCTTCAGGGCCTGAAAAACGAAGAAATGCGCTGGTACCTGGGCATCATCGCCGTCTCCACCGCCATCGTCACGCTCAACATTTCCCATCTTTACGACAGCCCTCTGACGGCGCTGCGCTACGCCGCTTTTCAGGTTTCCACCATCATCACCACGACAGGCTACGCCACGACAGACTTTGCCCTGTGGCCGGTTCTCTCCCATGTGGTGCTGCTGCTGCTCATGATCGCCGGCGCCTGTGCCGGCTCCACGGGCGGCGGAATCAAGACCTCCCGCATTATCATCTCGGTGAAATCCGCGTGGCAGGAGCTGCGGCATCTCATCCATCCGCGCACCGTCACCCGGGTGCAGCTTGACGGACGCCCTGTGGAGGAGGAGACGCGTTCGACCGTCGGCTCCTTTCTCACCCTTTATGCCCTTATTGTGGCCTTTTCGGTGCTGCTGCTGAGTGTGGAGGGCTACGATTTCAACACCACCCTCTCGGCGGTGCTGGCCTGCTTCAACAACGTGGGCCCCGGCATCGGGCTGGTTGGCCCCATGGGCAACTACGGGTTTTTCACCCCCTTCTCCAAGCTGCTGCTCTCGTTTGACATGCTGCTCGGACGCCTTGAAATTTTCCCCATGCTGGTTCTTTTCTCACCCTCGGTGTGGCGCAAGTCCCGATGACTTTTTCCTCTTCGGAGGTGCCGAAGAGGGGGATTGCCGGAGAAACGTGGTTAAAAATCACTGTTTTTTTGCGGCAGTCCCCCTCTTTTTTTGTGGAAGGTTGACACAAATTCATAAATTCTTCAAAAAGTGCTGGACAAATGCAAGGGCCTCTGCTATACTCAGCTCACAAAGTTGATAGAGGTTGCAGTGAGATGAGTAACCGGGGGAGCAGACATGCAATGAAGCCGGTGAAAGGGGTAACTGCCGAAGGGGAGCACAGGTATGTGCTTCTGCTGGGCTTAATGTGAAAATCATTAAGACTCCTGCGGGATGAGCGTCCATTCTTCCCGCAGAGGCGCTATCGATGAGAACTTCCAAGAGGCGGTTTTCCGTCTTGCATCATGTGCGATGCCGTGCTTTTGTGCGGCTTCCTGTGTGTTGTGAAGGGTTGCATCGAGGGCGATGCGGCCCTTTTTTGTTGGGTTGCATCGCGGTGGCCATATTAACTCAAAACAAAATTTGGAGGAGTTTATTATGGACAGAGTATTTTTCAACGGCAAAATCTATGTGGAGCGCGAGCATTTTGAGCAGGCCATGCTGGTTCAAGACGATCGCATCGTGCGCGTCGGCAGCGACGGCGAAGTGCTGGCGGCAGCTCCCAACGGCTGCGAGAGGGTTGACCTCGAGGGCCGCACCGTGGTTCCCGGCTTTAACGACAGCCACCTTCACATCCTGATGCTGGGCGACAATCTCAACCAGGTTGCGCTGCACGGCTGCACCTCCATGGCAGAGGTCATCTCCCGTGGACGTGAATTTCTTGCCGCCCACAACCTGCCGGCCGGCCAGACGCTGCAGGGCTTTGGCTGGAATCAGGACTATTTTACCGATGAAGTCCGTATGCCCAACCGCTACGACCTTGACCAGATTTCCACCGAGCATCCCATCATTTTCTCGCGTGCCTGCGGCCATGCCATTTCCATCAACAGCCGCGCCATCGAGATGCTGGGCCTGACGGCGCAGACGCCGCAGCCCATGGGCGGCGAGTTCAGCATCGGGGAAAACGGCGAGCCCGACGGTCTGCTGTTTGAGCGTGCTTCCGACCTGCTGGCTCCCCTGCGTCCCGAGCAGACGCCGGAGGTCATGGCTTCCTATCTCAAGGCTGCCATGGACTATGCTGCGTCGATGGGCGTGACCACCGCGCAGAGCAACGACCTCAGCGAGAACAACTATCCCGATTTCCTGGCCGCCATTGACCTGCTGCGCCAGAGGAATGACATCACCTGCCGCTACTTTGCACAGTGCAGCTTCACCGACCCGCGCAAGCTGGAGACCTTCTTTGCAGAGGGCCATGTCCGTGGCGACGGCGATTCCCTGGCCCAAATCGGCTCCATCAAAATGTTTATCGACGGCTCGCTGGGCGCCCGCACCGCGCTGCTGCGCGGCCCCTATGCCGACGACCCCAACGCGGTCGGCATCAAGACGCTGCCCGACGACCTGTTTGACGAAATCGTGCGCGTGACCGACGCTCACAACTGCACCGTTGTGACCCACTGCATCGGCGACGGCGCCGTGGAAAACTGCCTGACCAGCTACTCCCGCGTGATTGGCGACGGCCCCAACAAGAACCGTCACGGCATCATCCACTGCCAGATTACCGACGCCGACCAGCTTGCCCGCATCCGCGACCTCGACGTCTGCGCGATGGTGCAGCCCATCTTCATCCACTACGACATGCACGTCGTGCGTGAGCGTGTGGGCGACGCCCTGGCGGAGACCTCCTACAACTTCGGCACCATGGGCCGCATGGGCATCCACGTCTCCTACGGCACCGACTGCCCCGTTGAAGACCTCAATCCCTTTGAGAATCTCTACTGTGCCGTCACCCGCCGCGATTTGAACGGCGGAGAAGTTTACCTGCCCGGCGAGTGTGTTGACATCTACACCGCCATCGACAACTATACCTACGAGAGCGCCTACACCTGCTTCGACGAGAACCAGCGCGGCCGTCTGCAGCCCGGATACCTGGCCGACTTTGTCATCCTCGATGCCGATATCTTCACCGTCCCGGCAGAGCAGATCAAGGCTATCCGTCCTGTTGCCACCTACCTTGGCGGACGCGCCGTGTATCAGAGATAATCATTCTTCCTTTTTCTTTTTCTCTCCCTCTGGCAATACAATGCCGCTCGCGCGGCGAAAAAAGAATGACCTTTGCTGGTGTGTGTTTAAGAACATCCAGAAAGTGAATCACAGACACAGCAAAGGCAAGATAAAGGCTCTGACCCCTGCAGGGGTCAGAGCCTTTATCTGTATTGGGATAAATCATGCCGCATCATGGAACAAATCTGCGCCTATGGATATAATCAGACTGCTATTGCCAGACTTGCTATTGCCTTTTTTCCCTGTTTATAATAATATGTATAGCAGCATTGCAGACACAGCCCGAAAGCACTGCATTTTCAGGATAAGGCTTTGGCAGATCTTCTTTTTGCAGGTATCACTGCAAAAAGTATGAATCCGCCCGGATATATGGGGACGTTGTATGGACAAGATCCCCCAAAGAGAAACAGCAGATAGAACGGGCGAAAAGCCCGCAGGTAAATAAAAAATATGAAAAAGAACAGGAGGACACAGTATGAAGTCAAGAGGGAAAATACTAAGTTTGCTGCTTGCCATCTGCCTTGTTGTGGGGCTGCTGCCCACGATGGCGTTTGCAGCGAATGGCGACAAAGCCATCATGCTGGGCGCATCACAGCTGAAAGGCCGGCAGGTCAGCCGGGTGTACTTTGGCACCTACCAGCAGAGCGACAACGGAAACGGCGGCTATAACACCGACCCCGTCAAATGGCGGGTGCTTGCCAATGATGAAGAAGGCAGTGGGACGCTGTTCCTGCTTTCCGACCAGAACCTTGACGTGTTTCAATATCATACGGATAATGAGAGCGTCACATGGGAAAAGAGCACCATGCGCTCCTGGCTCAACGGGTACGACGCATCGCAAAACATCGGCGGCAATAGCGGTATAGATTATACAGAGGATAATTTTTTAGATACTGCTTTTTCGGAGAAAGAGCAGGAGGCTATCTCGGAAACGGCGGTTACCGATAATGATAACACGGAATATGGGGTAGACGGCGGTAATGACACCACCGATCGCATCTTTCTTTCGTCGTTTGCGGAGACGTGCAATAGCAATTATTTCCCAAACTACGGCCTTTCTACCAACACAGCCTATGTGGCAGGCGGTGGGAAATCAGGCAGAGGTATGAATGAAGCTGGCGAAGCTGACAGATGGTGGCTGCGCTCTCCTGGTCATGATATTTCGAGGGCAGCGTATATCGAGGACGACGGTTCCCAGATTTCCGATGGCAACCCGGTAACCGACAAGGCCACCGCGGTTCGTCCCGCTTTTAACTTAGATCTTGACTCTGTCCTCTTCACCTCTGCCGCGGCCGGCGGCAAAGCAGGCGACGGCGGGCTGACAGCCGTTGCTGATTATGACGGCAGCGAGTGGAAGCTGACGCTGCTCGACAAAGCCCGCAATTTTGAGATTTCCGACGCGGCGACCAACAGCATCGGCGACACCATCGTCTTTTCCTACTCCGGCGCACAGACAGGGGAAAAGGAATACATTTCCGTTGTGATCGAGGTAAGCGGTGCAATTACCTGCTACGGCCGCATTTTGCATCTGGACGGCACGACCAATGGCGCAAGCGGCGTGGCAAGCCTTGCCCTGCCCGACGGCGTAACACTGGGCGATACGACAAAGCTGTACGTATTCAACGAACAGTATAACGGCGGGGAAAATGACGATACCAAACTGACGGACTACGCCAGCCAACTGATTGAAATAGCAAATCCTGCCGTTGACGAAACCGCCCCGACCCTGACCGCCGGCGAGGTAAGCCGCGACAGCGAAAATGCCGCCGCGGTGCAGTTTACCAGCAGTGAGGCGGGCACCTATTACTATGCAGTCGCGGAAAGCGGCGCAGAGGTACCGCCCATCGACACCATCGGGGCGGGCACTTCCTGCATCAGCGGTGAGAATACCATCTCCCTTACCACGCTCACAGGATTGGGCGCAAAGGATCTTTATATTGTGGTAAAGGACGCGGTGGGGAATGTCAGCGAAAGCCTGAAAATCGGGATACCGGAATATATCCCGCCGGCCTATGGGATTTCCGCGTCCCCGACAGAGCTGGACTTCGGCAGAAAAACGGCAGGCTATACGGAAGCCCCCGCCGCCAAGACCGTGACCATCACCAATACGGGCAACCAGACGGTAACGGTCAACTTGCCCGCCAGCACGGACTATTATACCGTTGCGCAAGCAGAGGGCTTTGCAACCGGTACCGCTATCCTTGAGCCAGAAGGTATGGCGGCCTTTACCGTCCAGCCGAACACCGAGCTTGCCGCAGGCGACTATGATGAGCTCCTGACCATTTCCGGTACGAGTGATGTAACCAGCACGGTGCAGCTTCATTTTACCGTAGCACGCCGATCCGCTTCCGGCGGCGGCAGCTATCCTGTTGACCTTGAAGCCTCTGTTGCCGTTGAAGCAGCGCAGCACGGCAAGGTGACGAGCAGCGTCAGCCGGGCAAGCAGTGATACGACGGTAACGCTCACGGCGGTTCCTGACGAGGGTTATGAGCTGGAATCCCTGACCGTTACGGAAAACAGCAGCGGCAGCGAGGTGAAAACCACCGACCAGGGCGACGGTACGTTTACATTCGTCATGCCCGATGGCAGCGTGACAATCAAGGCGGTCTTCCTTCCGGCAGATACCACCGGTGACGGTGAGGAAGACGGTGAGGAAGAATCCCTGCTCGCCGCTTACACAGACCTGGATCCGCAGGCATGGTACCATGACGGCATCCACTACTGCCTGGAGGAGGGGTTGATGAACGGCACGGGAGACGGCCTGTTCTCGCCGGACGCAACGCTGACGAGGGCACAGGCGGTAACGGTGCTGTGGCGGCTGGAAAGTGAGCCTGTTGTCAATGATGCGATGGAGTTTGCGGACGCAGCCGAGGGGCAGTGGTACAGCGAAGCCGTGCGCTGGGCAGCCAGTGAGAAGATCGTGGAGGGCTACAGCGATACGGTGTTCGGGACAGACGACGCCATCACACGGCAGCAGCTTGCAGTGATCCTGTACCGCTATGCCGCACATAAGGGATACGATGTTTCGGCGAAGGGGGATCTTGATGCCTTTGCAGACGCATCCGAAGTCAGCGCCTGGGCGTATGAGGCGATGCAGTGGGCATACGGCGTCGGGCTGATGGAGGGAGACGCTGGGATTTTGAACCCCACAGGCGATACCAGGCGCTGCGAGTTTGCAACGATGATGATGCGTTTTGTGGAGAACATAGCCAAATAAAACGGCAAGCGCAAACAACGCAGGAAAAAGAAAGACCGCCAATCTCTCTTTGGGATTGGTGCTGGTCTGAAAGACAGCAAAAAATGAGAAACGGTGCAGCCCTTTCATCGGGCTGCACCGTTTTCCGCGTAAAACTGCCTTTATAGGCTTTGGCTTTTGGTCATGCCGTTTTTTTGCCGCACAGCAACGAGTTTCTTCCTATTTTTACATTATAGGCTTCCTGCCGGCGGCCCATTATTTTGTTTTTTGCCCATTCCAGAAGCCGCTTACGAAAACCAAGATCCGATATCGTTTGGCCCCCGCGCTCCCCTGACGGGAAATTTTTATTTGTTTCCCTCTGTTTTTTATTTCCCACAAGAAAAAAGCTGCTACCGGATAAAATTGGTCCAAACCCGCTTTTCTGGGGCCGGCGGTTCAATTCCCTTTTCTTTTGCTGCCTCCATGCAGCGCAGCAGCCAGGCCATATTGTCGCCCAGCCTGCGCATGACCTGCATGCCCTCAGCGTCCTGACGCACCTCTTCGGGGCTGCCGCCGTGCACCATCGGCCAGTAGTGTGCACTGACAAGCGGCATCTGCGAAATGGTCAGATATTTGGAGAGCACGTCAAGGCTTGCCGTGGTTCCCGCCCGGCGGGCCGACGTCACACAGGCGCCCGGCTTGTGGGCAAAATTCTTCGAGCCGGCAAAAAACATGCGGTCGAGGAAGGAGAGCATGGCGCCGGCGGGAGAGGCGTAATGCACCGGAGCACCAATCACCAGCCCGTCAGCCTGAGACAGCTTGTCAATGGCTTCGTTGACCCTGTCGTCGTTAAACACGCAGTGCCCGCTCTGCGCGCAGCCGCCGCAGGCCGCGCAGCCGCGCACGTCGCCGCTGCCGATGTGCAGCAGCTCCGTTTCAATCCCCTGCTTTTGCAGTTGACCCGCCACCTCGCACAGCGCCGTATAAGTACATCCCTTTTCGTGAGGGCTTCCGTTTATCAGCAACACTTTCATGGTTTTCTCTCCTTTGCAAAACCTCCCACCGTATGGGCGGCCATTTTTAGGGCATTCCGGCACAAAGCCTCTCCTGCGTGCCGCGTCCTGCCTCAAGAGGGCCCTTCGGCCTGCCCATGCAGTTGCCGGGGCCTCCCTGCTGCGCCATGGCTTTTGCACGGCGCTTCCCCTTGTCACAAGGGGAAGAAAAGGCGGGGGAGCTCGATGCTCTCCCGCCTTTTCCCATGTTCTCCTGCATCGGCCTTACCCTGCCGCGCAAAAGACGCGACCGGCGGAGCCTGGCCGCTTTCCCCTCATCTGCCGGTACACCGTCCGTCAGTTGAGGTCCATGCACTTCGCCTGGATTCCGTCAAGGGCATTGAGCTGTGCAACCAGCTCCTCCATCTGCTCCTTTTCTCCGCAGGTCTGCAGCAAAATCACACCGTCGTCGGAGCAATAGCCCTCTCCGGCATCATGCAGTCCCACACGCAGCTTAATCTGACACCCGTTTTTGGTCAAAACTTCCTGCAGTTTGGGCGCATTCGCGTTGCGGTGGCTCACACGGATTCCAATGACATAAAAACAGCCCATTGGTAACACCCCCTTTGTTCTTTGTCTATAGTATACCCCATCTTTTCCCTTTTTTTCAAGTCGGACAGCACATTTTCCCTTATTTTGTGCCTTTCGCACACCTGCCAAGCCCCCCGCGCCTCCCCCTGCCCCTCAAATGCGATTGCCGTTTTTTCTTTTTCTGCTGCCTTTTCCCCGGGGTTGTCTTGGCACGGGAGGCGGTCTCGTGCCATACCGGAAAAAGCTGCCACCAGTACTCTCGCGCCAGGTGTGCTATACTTTTTCAAAAAGGTTGTAAGATTTTTGGCTCCCGGCAGTCTTACTTGTGAAAGGAGGTGAGCGTGTGATGGAGTTTGAAGCGATTTACCAGGCCTATTTCAAGTCGGTATCGAGAGCCTTCAGCCTGTCATCGGGCGGAGTTTTGACGTGGACGACTTGATGCTAAACTTCATTGGTATTCTGGTTGGGTATTGGGCCGCTGTGGGTATAAAAACGTTCAGCTGTGAAAGGGGCTGAAAAGGAAGCCGCCACTGCGGGCAAAGACATATGGTGCTATGCCCAGGCTGCATCGGCACAACAGGGGCAGCAATTTTCAATCATGAAAATTGCTGCCCTTTTTCTTTGCCCCCTAAGCGGCGGCCATTTGGATTCTTTTCTCCCGGACTTTTAGGCAGTCTTGAAGCCTTGACCGTGCAGGCCCTTTTCATGAGCAAAACACATTGCGACCGGCCGGTTTACCGTATATGATATGATTGTGGAAAATGGCAGAAAACCAGGGCCTGCTGTTGGCAGGCGGCGCAAGAGGCCGCCTTAGGAAATTCTTAATCATTTCGTATTTCAAAAGAAGGAAATAAAATGGTTGCTTTGATAAAATATAAAAGCACACCCTTGGAAAGGAGCGCCGCCTCATGGCTGATCGAATACTGATTGTCGATGATGAAGTGGAGATTGCCGATTTGATAGAAGTCTATTTAAGGAACGAAGACTATGAGGTTTTGAAGTTCTATACGGCAAAAGAAGCCCTTGCGTGTATGAAGAACACCCCCGTTGACCTTGCCATTTTGGATGTCATGCTGCCGGATATGAGCGGGTTTACACTGTGTCAGAAAATCAGGGAAACCGCCGTTTATCCCGTCATTATGCTGACGGCAAAAGATGCTGAAACGGATAAAATCACCGGGCTTACGCTTGGCGCGGATGATTATATCACAAAGCCGTTCCAGCCGCTCGAACTGGTTGCACGGGTAAAATCGCAGTTGCGGCGTTACAAAAAATACAATCCGTCTCAAATGCCGCAAACAAAACACATCTTATCCTGTTCCGATTTAATCTTGGATACGAAAAAGCATGAATGCCTTTTAGGTGATAAGCCCATATCGTTGACACCCACTGAATTTTCCGTTTTGCAAATCCTGTTGGAAAACAAAGGACATGTTGTCAGTGGGGAAGAGCTGTTTTGCAAAATATGGAAGGACGAGTACTACACCAAGGCCAACAATACAATCACTGTCCATATCCGGCGGCTGCGTGAAAAACTAAACGACACGTTAGAGAACCCCAAATATATCCGGACCATTTGGGGGGTGGGGTATAGAATTGATGAAAAATAAGCAAGATGACTTCTCCATATTCCAGAAAAAAATGGCTGTGCGCTTTTTCGGCAGTGCGCTTCTGTCGGTAGGGATTGTTATTGCGCTGTATCTTTTCTTTTGGAAAGGACGGTTTGGCGACTGGATTGTATCCCTTTTAGAGTTTGTCGGGAAAATGGACCACGAGCAGGCCTTCATGATTTACCATTACGGTTTCAGACGGTATCGGGAAATATTTTTTGCGGTGGCCATTGTGGCTATCTTCCTGATTTTGCTGCTCTTTTTGTTCCGGTGGCTGACAAACTATTTCCGGGAAATCAACTCGGGCATTGACAGCCTTTTTTCAGAAGAGGACCGAAAAATCCGCTTGTCGCCGGAAATGCTCCCATTCGAATACAAGTTAAACACCGTAAAACAAAGCCTCAGGCAGCAAAAAGAAGCGACCGCCCTTGCGGAACGGAGAAAAGACGAGTTGGTGATGTATCTCGCCCATGACATTCGCACTCCTCTGACATCCGTAATTGGCTATTTGAGCCTGTTAGAGGAAACCCCCCACATGGCAAAGGAAGCGCAGGCAAAGAATATTCATATCGCATTGAATAAGGCCTGCCGATTGAATCGTATGGTGGACGAGTTTTTTGAAATTACCCGCTACCACTCAAAACAAATCAAGCTGGAGAAGCAAAAGGTGGATCTCTGCTATATGATGATCCAATTACGAGATGAATTTTTGCCCCTCTTTTCTCTGCGCGACAACACCGTTTCGCTGGAGCTCAATGAAAACATGACAATCTATGCTGACCCGGAGAAAATAGCCCGTGTGTTTGGCAACATCCTGAAAAATGCCTCAGCATACAGTTATCCGAACACAACCATTCTCGTTTCGGCAGTGCAGTCGGAACAGCATATTGCCATCTCATTTCAAAACAAGGGGAAAACCATTCCTTACGAAAAACTGGCTGCCCTTTTTGACAAGTTCTCCCGTTTGGATGAAGCGCGCATTTCCGACACCGGCGGCACGGGCCTTGGATTGGCGATTGCAAAGGAAATTGTGCTCTTGCACGGCGGGACGATTGAAGCCCACAGCGAAAACGAGACCGTTACTTTTACCGTACAATTGCCAATATCTTAGGCTTTCCTTAAGGATTCGGAAATTCCATGGCAAAATTCAAAGTGCCCATTTACAGTACAATCATTGCTGTAAATGGGCATTTTTGTTTGTCCTAAAGAAAGGAGCGACGACAGTTTGAAAAACGAGGGCCATGTGCATCACGGTGAACGAAAAAGGCGCAAGCGGAAAAGACGGGCGGGGAGCCTCATTGTTGTCTGCGTTCTTTTATGCGTGGTTTTTATTTCGACACCCCGGCTTTTCCCCCGCCGGGATGAGCCCGGGAATTCCACAATTACAAATCCCGCAGAACATCGACATGATTCGACAAGCGACGGGCAGCCAACGGAAAAAGGCAACGGGCGTGAGCCACTGCCCTCCTCGGCAACGGATTCTGATTGGCGCTTGACCCTGGTAAACAAGTGGAACCCCCTCCCGGAAAACGATGCCGTAACACTTGTCGAAGTTCCCGGAGGGGAACGGGTTGATGAGCGCATCTACGACCCGCTAATGGAGCTGCTGGAAGCGGCAAAGGAAGAAAACTGGAATCAGCTTCCAACCGTTGTGTCCGGTTACCGCACCCGGGAAAAACAGCAAAAATTATATGACGAGAAGATTGCTCAATACAAGCGGCAGGGATATTCTGAAAAGGAGGCGGTTGAGCAGGCAGGGCAATGGGTTGCCGCGCCCGGATATAGCGAACACCAGTTGGGGCTTGCGGTAGACATCAATGGGGCCACATATGACCTTTACTTTTGGCTGCAAGAAAACAGCTATAAGTACGGATTTATTTTCCGCTACCCGGCTGGAAAAACCGACATCACAGGCACAGCCGAAGAAGTGTGGCACTACCGCTACGTTGGGACAGAGGCGGCAACCGAAATGTACGAACAAGGGCTCTGCCTGGAAGAATACCTTGAGAAAACAAACCCCTAGCGGAACATTTGCCGCAGCCGGGCAACAGCCCCGGCCGCGCATTGCCGGCGTCGGCCCCACCCGAAAAACGGAGGGGCAAAAACCGTGTTGGCAAACGGTCGCTTTCCCTCAAGCAAAACCGGGGGGGAGGAAGTGTTCGAAACCCGGGAAACACCCGTCCACAAAAAGAGGAGACAAGCAAAACACCGCTTCAAGCCATCAGAGACGGCTTAAAGCGGTGTTTTTGGCACCCCCTGGGGGAATCGAACCCTCAACTAGCCCTTAGGAGTTTGGCGTTTCTTTTGGTACGATATATCCATCATAACTTCCCATTATTTTTGATTCGCTATGACATTGTGTGGTTACTGGTCAATCTACACAAAAATTCGTAAAATGCCGCCTTGTTACGGCCTGTTCAGAATGTCAAATTAGCAAATTCTTAGCACGGATGATGGCAGAAAGCCCCTTTGCCACAAG
>DVNV01000078.1 GCA_018714125.1 Candidatus Galloscillospira excrementipullorum | reverse complement strand
CATCGGCACCCTACATAAACAGCCCGAAATCCGATACAAGAACCCTGCCGATTTTGCGGGCCTGCCGCTTCTTCAGCATGCCATCCTGAGCAACGCCTCAAGCTATGTCAAGCCGGGCGGGCGCCTGCTCTACACCACCTGCACCCTCAACCGCAGCGAAAACTATGAGGTGGTGCGCTCCTTTTTGTCGCAGCACCCGGAATTTCAGGTGCTGCCGGTCTCGGAGCTGGCACGCCAGCAGGACATCCGCGTGATGGAGCAGGACGGAACCGTGACCATTTTGCCCAGTGAGGAGCTGGACGGATTTTATGTTGCGCTGCTGCAAAAACAGAAAGGGGAGCCGACATGACGCAATGTCCCTGCGACGGCCCCGTCGAGCTGCGCTCCCTGCTGCCCGAGCAGCTTGCCGAGCTCATGCTGCAGATGGGGGAGCCTGCCTACCGGGCAAAGCAGATTTTTTCCTGGTGTGCAAAGGGCGTCACCTCGATTGACGACATGAACAACCTGCCAAAAGACCTGCGCGAGCGCCTCAAGCAAAACTGCCTGCTGACGGCGCCCGTCATCCTGCGGCGTCAGCAGAGCAAAAAGGACGGCACCATCAAATACCTCTTCGGCCTGCATGACGGCAACGCCGTGGAGAGCGTGCTCATGCACTACGAGCACGGCACCTCCCTTTGCATTTCAAGCCAGGTGGGCTGCCGCATGGGCTGCAGCTTCTGCGCCTCCACCATCGGCGGGCTGGTGCGCAACCTCTCTGCGGGGGAGCTGCTCGACCAGGTCATTTTCGCCTCCCGCGACAGTGGAAAGCGCATCGACAGCCTGGTGCTCATGGGCATCGGGGAGCCGCTTGACAACTATGACAACGTGGTTCATTTTTTCAGGCTGCTCAACCACGAGCAGGGGGTGCGCCTGGGGCTGCGCCACGTCTCCATTTCCACCTGCGGCCTTGTGCCGGGCATTGACCGCCTCTCCAAAGAGGGGCTCCCCGTGACGCTTTCCATCTCCCTGCACGCGCCCAACAATGCCCTGCGCAGCGCCATGATGCCGGTCAATTACCGCTATCCCATTGAGCAGCTCATGGCTGCGGCGCGCCGCTACGCTGCCGCCACCGGCAGGAAAATTTACATTGAGTACACCATGATTTCGGGGAAAAATGATTCTCCCGCACAGGCAAAGGAGCTTGCCGGGCTGCTGCAGGGCATGCTGTGCCACGTCAACCTCATCCCGCTCAACCCTGTGGCGGGAAAGCAGGATGTGAGCTCCCAGCGCGCTGCCATTGAACGTTTTTCCGGAGTTTTGAAGCGCTGCGGTGTGACCTCGACGGTACGCCGCAGGCTGGGAGACGACATCGACGCCGCCTGCGGCCAGCTTCGCCGCAGCAACATGGAGGAACAAAGGTCATGAACTGTCAGGGCAAGACGCACATCGGTCTTGTGCGCGAAATCAATCAGGACGCTTACGAAATCCACCCCCTGCCCGACGGGGGCATGCTGGCCGTCGTGTGCGACGGCATGGGCGGGCCTGCCGGCGGGGAAGTGGCAAGCACCATGTCAGTGGAGCTGATTTCAAAGGATATTGTCTCGGGCTACACCACCTTCCTGAGCGAAAACGAGCTGCTGGAGCTGGTGCGCGACGCCATTGGAGAGGCCAACACCCGCGTGTTTGAATACAGCATGCGCGACCTTGAGCTCGCCGGCATGGGCACCACCGTGGTGCTGGCCCTCGCCACCGAGCAGACGGCGTATCTGGCCAACGTGGGCGACAGCCGTGCCTACCTTTACTCCTGTCACAACGGCCAGCACAAGCTCACCCAGATTACCCACGACCACTCGGTGGTGCAGGAGCTGGTGGACGGCGGCTCCCTTTCAAGCGAAGAGGCGCGAAACCACCCCAAAAAGAACATTATCACCCGCGCTCTGGGAACCCAGAGCAGCGTCAACATCGACTACTTCAAAGTGGCCCTGGTTCCGGGCGACAAGCTGCTGCTGTGCTCGGACGGGCTGAGCAACATGCTCGAGGAGCAGCAAATCTGCGCCCTGCTGCAAAAGCCGGACGCAGCCAAGGCGGTCGACGCCCTCATCGAAGCCTCCCTTGACGCCGGTGCCAACGACAATGTCACCGCCGTGCTGATATCGCGATAAGGGGGGACAAGATGGACAGATTGATTGGAAAGCTGGTCAACAGCCGCTATCGCATCCAGAGTGTCATCGGGATGGGCGGCATGGCCATCGTCTACCGTGCCGTCGACGTGCAGACCGGCGCAACCGTTGCCATCAAGGTGCTCAAGCAGGAATTCCTGGCCGACGAGCAGTTTCGCATGCGCTTTGAAAACGAGTCGCGCGCCGTCTCCATTTTGAATCATAAAAACATCGTCAAGGTGTTTGACGTTGCGCTCAACGACGATTTGTATTATATCGTCATGGAGTATCTCAACGGCATCACGCTCAAGCAGTATATCAATCAGCAGGGGCATCTCGGCTGGAGGGAGACGCTTTATTTCCTCTCCCAGATTCTCGACGCCCTGCAGCACGCGCACTCCAAGGGCATTGTCCACCGTGACATCAAGCCGCAAAACATCATGCTGCTCTCCGACGGCTCCATCAAAGTGACGGATTTCGGCATCGCCCGCTTTTCCAGCACCAACACCAACACCATGACCGACAAGGCCATCGGTTCGGTGCACTATATCAGTCCCGAGCAGGTATCTGCCGACCGCATCGACCAGCGCTCGGACATCTACTCGGTCGGCGTGACGCTCTATGAAATGCTCACGGGAGAGCTGCCCTTTGACGCCGACAATCCCGTTTCTGTAGCGCTCATGCAGCTTCAGCTTGACCCCCCCTCTCCGCGCACCAAAAACCCTGAAATCCCCGAGGGGCTTGAGCAAATTATCCTCAAGTGCATGGCCAAAAACCCCGACAACCGCTACTCCTGCGTGGAGGAGCTCATGGAGGATGTGGAACGCTTTAAGCAAAACCCCAGCATCCGCTTTGAATATAAATATCTCTCGGACGAAAATCCGACGAAATATATGGACGCCATTCGCGTCATCCGCGACGAAGAGGATTTTGACGACCCCTCACGCAAGCGCGGTTATCTGCGCAAAATGGGCGGCATTGTCGCCGCCGTGGCCCTTGTCTGCTTTGTGCTGATCTTTTTCGTCTTCCGCCCCTGGGACAGGGAAGAGCCTCTGGCCGACGTGGTTGTGCCCATGCTGGTGGGGGAGTCTTACGAGTCGGTTGCGGCAAACAGCGAATACACCAAGGATTTTACCATCATCCAGTCGCAGACGGCCTATCGCGATGACTATGAGAGCGGCATTATTTTCGACCAGTCGCCCTCGGCCGGCATGGTGGTCAAGTCGGGGGCCGAAATCCGCGTGCAGGTCAGCCTTGGCCCCAAAACCTTTGAGATGCCCGATTTCTCGGGAGAAAACTACCTGCGTGCCGAAACAGAGCTCAAAAATCTGGGCGCGCAGCCGACCGTGGTGCGCGAATACAACGACACCATGGTGGAGGATTTTGTCATCCGCACGGAGCCTGCCGCAGGCCAGATCGTGGAGGCCGACGCCGCCGTCACCATCTATGTCAGCCAGGGCAAGCAGATTCTCAAGACCACGGTTCCCTTCCTGCTCGGCATGACCGAGGAGCAGGCGCGCCGGCTGCTGGAGGAAAAAAACCTCGTCGCTTCGGTCACGTCGGTCGACAGCGACCGGCCCGCCGGGGAGGTGCTGTCCCAAAGCGTGGAGGCCGAGACCGAGGTCGACGAGCAGACGGTTATCTCCCTTGAGGTCAGCAACGGGCAGCAGGCCCTCAAAGACCGGGAAATCACCGTCACCTTCCCGCAAAACCCCGAGACCATTGAGCTTGTCATCAAGCAGGACGGCGAGGTGGTGCACACCGGCACCTATCAGACCGCCAACCGCTCCATCCGTCTGATGCTGCACGGCAGGGGGCTTCAAATCATTGAAATTTATATCAACGGTGTGCTGCAGGAGTCCGGCTATGTGGATTTTGACTCCTAGGAGGAATCTATGCAAGGGTTGATCCGAAAGGGGATTGGCGGTTTTTACTATGTGGAAACCGCGCAAGGGGTCTATGCCAGCAAGGCGCGCGGCCTCTTTCGCAAAAGGGGACAGACGCCGCTCGTGGGCGACAGGGTGGAAATCGAAGTGACGCACGAGGGGGACAAGGAGGCCTATATCACCTCCATCTGTCCAAGGAAAAACGCTCTTATCCGCCCGCCCGTGGCAAACCTTGAACGCCTGTTTATCGTGGCGGCGCTGCACAACCCGCCCCCTTCCACCCTGATGATTGACAAGCTGATTGCCATTTGCGAAAAAAAGGGCATCGAGCCGGTGGTGGTGCTCAACAAGGCAGACCTCGGCGAGACGCCGGCCCTCGAGCAGACCTACCGCAGGGCAGGCTTTGCGGTGGTGGTTGCCTCGGCGCTTGAGCCACGGGGCATTGAACAGCTCCGGGAGCTTATCCGGGGCAGGCTGTGCGCCTTTGCCGGGCACTCGGGTGTTGGCAAATCCAGCCTGCTCAACCTGCTTGCCCCGCAGGCCCTGGCAGAGGTCGGCTCGCTTTCCGAGCGGCTTGAGCGCGGAAAGCATACCACGCGCCATGTGGAAATTTTCGACTGCGCAGGGGGGCTTCTCGCCGACACCCCGGGCTTTGGAGACATCTCCATTGAGCGGTTTGAGCCGGTCTACAAAGAGGAGCTCTTCTCCTGCTTTCGGGAGTTTGCCCCCTGTTTTGGCAAATGCCGCTTTTCCGGCTGTCAGCACGACAAGGAGCCGGGCTGTGCGGTGAAGCAGGCGGTGCAGGACGGGGAGATTGCCGCCTCGCGCTACGAGAGCTATCTCTCCATGCTGTATGACGTCAAAGACATAAAGGAGTGGGAAATCAATGACCGTCAGGGATAACCGGCCCCCTTATTTTGGGGAAAAGGTGTGTGTGGTTCTGGGCGCCATGCCCATCACGGCGCAGGAGGCGCAGGACATTGCGGGCCTGCCCCACTGCTTTCTCATCTGTGCCGACGCCGGCCTTGAAAACGCCCGGGCTTACGGCCTGACTCCCGACCTCACGCTGGGGGACTTCGACTCCCTGGCGGGAGGCGAGCCCGACATAGAGGGGGAAAAGCTGACCTTCCCCGTGGAAAAGGACGACACCGACACCATGCTGGGCATCAAGGAGGGCCTTGACAGGGGATACCGCCGCTTCCTCCTCTACGGCTCGCTGGGCGGCAGGCTGGACCACACCATCGCCAACATCGCCTCCCTGCGCTATCTTCTCGACCACGGTGCCCACGGCTGGCTCATGAGCGAGCAAAACTGCGTGACCATGATCAAAGACGAGTCCATCACCTTCCTGCGCGACGACAGGTATCCTCATCTGTCGGTCTTCAGCTACGACCAGGTGGCAAGGGGCGTCACCGAAATCGGCGGGAAATACGCTCCCGCCGCCCATGAGCTCAACAATGTCTTTCCGCTCGGCGTCAGCAACTCCATCGTGGGGCAGGAGGCCACCGTCTCGGTGGAGGACGGCGTGCTGCTCATCATCCGCGCCAGATAGGCCCCCTGCGGCCGCCGCCATCCCGATGGAACCGGGACAGCCCCGGTCCGATATACTGAAACTGAGAGGGTGTTTTTATGCCCGCTCAGTTTTCGCATATGGGAGGGGTGTCCGTTGGGGTTTTACCGTGATTTGGCGGGGCTTGCCGTCATATTTTTCGGGGCGGGGGTTTTGCTGTGCACCTTTTTGCCCTCGGCGCTGCTGGTTGTTGTACTTGCGGCGCTGGTGATAGGAGTCGGATACCTGATTTTGTGCAGCAGATAAGCCAATCTGTGCTCCCGTCTTCAAAGAGAGAGCAAAAACTTAAAAGGGGCCGCCTCTTTCCGAAGGGGCTGTTTCCCGGCCGCACTGCGCCACAAGAGGCGGCAGGCGCCGCCCTTTGGGCCCGCAGCAGACGCTGCGGGCCTTTTTTGCTGCCCGCAGGCGGGCAAAGCCCCCCTGCGGGGATGCCGCAGCAGGCTTGCGGCAGGAGCTGCCATGCCTTTGGCTGCGCCGGGAAAAGGGGAGCGGGAGGCTTTGGCGATCCCCTGCTGCGGCGGCATTCAAAAAGGGCCGGATTTTGTCCTGCGCGCCGGCATATGGGGCCTTTGGGATCCATATATATGACAGTAAGAAAATCGAGCGGCCTGCCCGGCGCCTGCCCGGAAAAGGCGTCAAGGGGGGCCGCAAAAAGGAGCGCATGACATGGCAGCCATCAATACACAAACCGTCTTATACAACGAGAGCTTCTACGATTCCACCTTTGAGCACCCCTGCGAAAGCGAAACCACGCTGCCCGAGTACCTGCCCGACGTCGCATCCATCGTCCGGGTGGACGCACGCCCCGTTTTGCTCGACACCGCCTACCGCAACGGGCGGGTGGAGATTGACGGGCGGGTGGAGTGCATCATTTTGTATCTTCCAAACGAGGGCACTCTCCAGTCTTTTTTCACCCGCATCCCCTTTGAGGCAACCGTATCCGAAGAGGAGTTTGGCCCGGATATGCGCTTTTACGCCCATGTCCGCATGGACTCGGTGCGCTGCCGGCCGCTTTCGGGCAGAAAGCTGTCGGTGCGCTGCACGGTGAGCATCACCTTGCAGGGGGAGAAGACAAGGGAGATGCCGCTTGTCTCCATTCCCGACATCGAGGCTCAAAAGCTCGAGCTGCTTGAGCAGTCCCAAAAGGCCGCCTGCTACGTCGAGAGCAGCCGGGAGCAGTTCAGCCTGGAGGAAATGCTTGAGCTGCCCTCCGACAGCCCGCGCATGGAGCGCATTCTCAAGTGCGACGTCAACGCCTACCCCTTGGAAATCCGGGTCAACACGGGGAAGGTCGTGGTGGGGGGAGAGCTGTCCGTGAGCTGCCTCTACATGAGCAACGTCGACACCGGGGCAACCGACCAGTTCAGCGCCAAGGTGCCCTTCAACCGCGTCATCGAAATGCCGGAGGTGCGGGAGGGCGACGTGGTGTGCGTGGGCTTTGTCATTTTGGAGAGCGCCTGCGGCATCATGGAGGACGCCTCGGGAGAAGAGCGCATCCTCTCCTGCAAGGTGGGGGTGCAAAACAACGCCGTCGCCTACCGCAATCAGGATGTCACCACCGTGCTCGACGTCTACGGAAAGAATCAGACGGTCAGCGTCAAGGAGGGGGAGTTTGACGTGGAGCTGGCGCAGTGCCTGCAATGCTGCGACATCTCGGTCAGCGACTCCTTCCGTCCGCGCGAGCAGATTGCCTCGCTCTATTCCTCCGAGGCCTTTGCCGACGTCAGGGAGCTGGAGTATGAGGAGGGCGTGCTGCACCTGCGCGGCGACCTGCTGGTCAGCTTCCTGGTCGGCCTGCAGGACGGGGAAACCCTGGGACTTGACCATCTTTTCCCCTTTGACGTGGTGTGCGACCAGGTTGCCCCCGGCTACGAGGACGGCGTGTTCCTGGGCGACTGCCGTCTGACCGAGTTCTCCTATCAGATGTCGTCTGACGGGGTGGTCTTTGTCGACGCAAAGCTGGGCTGCTCCATTCTCGCCCGCCTGCAGCGCAGCATCAGGGCGGCGCAGGCCGTCGACCTCTCGCCCTCCCAGACGCCCGGACAGGGAAAGTGCCTGACGCTGTATTACCCGTCGGAAGGGGAGGCCCTTTGGGACATCGGCAAGCGGTATGCCACCCCGGTCAGGGAGATTCGGCAGGCAAACAGCCTGGAAGGCGACACCGTTCCCAAGGGAGTGAAAATGCTGCTTATCCCCAGATAGGGCAGCCTGACAGAAAAAAGCCCCGGAGGGGGGCGGCTTTTAAAGAAAAGCCGCCCCCCTCCTTCGTCTGTTCCCAAAGGCCCTCCCTTTTTGTTTCCCTTCCGGGCGTTTTGAAAAGGGGAGAGCAAAAAAGCCCCCTTGCCCGCACGGCGGGCAGGGGGGCTTTGCCTTAAGGGTGCTGCGGATAGGTTCTTAGGCTGCTGCGGGGCGTTTTCCCAGTGCTCTGCGGGCCAGAAGGTAGCAGCCGATGAGGGCCAGAGAAAAGTTGTATCTCGTCACATAGAGCAGCAGCAGGCCGGCGGCCAGAATGGCCGCCGAGGCAACGGCGCTGACCACGGAGAGCAGCGTTTCTCCCCGGGCAAGCCCCATGGCGGGCAAAACCAGGGCGCTGAGCATGCGGCCTCCGTCGAGCCCCGACACGGGCATGAGGTTGAGAAGGGCCAGCGCAAGATTGCACACCGTGAAAAAGAGTGCTCCGTCGAAGGCGCCCACAAGGGCGACAAGCGCCACGGTGCACAGGGCAGCCAGGAAGTTAGCAAGGGGGCCGGCTGCGGCAATGCAAAGCTCGTCCCGGTAGGGCAGATAGGTCAGCCCCGGCGAATTCATTTCAATGCCGAAGGGGTGAAAGCAAACCTCCCTGACTTCTATGCCGCAGTTTCGAAGCGCCGCCAGATGGCCCATCTCGTGAAGCAGGGCGCTGAGCACTACCAAAGGGGCATAGACGGATTTGTCAATTGCAAAGAAAAGGGCAATGAGCGCCAAAAGCCATGGGCTGACCCACACCTTCCCCCACCTCATGACACAACTCCAAGCTGCAGGGCAGGGTCGAGGAAAATCCCGCTCAGCCGCATTTCCAGATGCAGATGGTTGCCGGTGGAAACCCCGGTGGAGCCCACCGTGGCCAGCTTTGTGGAGGGCTTGACACGGTCCCCCTCCTTGACCAAAATGCTCTGGCAGTGGGCGTATTTCGACGTGAGGTCCCCCGCATGCTCCACCACGACGTAGTTCCCATAGGCGGCGTTGAAGCCCACCTCGATGACCTTTCCCGAGGCAATGGCGCGAATGGCCGTTCCTGCCGGCGCGGCAATGTCAAGCCCGTGGTGGAAGGACTCCTCTTCGTTGACGGGGTCATCGCGCGAGCCGAAGCAGGAGGTGACGGTCCCGGTGAGCGGAAGGCTCAGGGCGTAGGGGAGCGGCTGATACTCCAGAGTGCAGTTTTCGGGCACACTGTCGGTCATTTCCTGCACCGGCTGCCCGGCCGGCTCCTCCTCCTGCTGTCCCGCCATGGCCCTGACAAAGCGAAAGACCGAAAGCTCCTGTGCCTGAGAAGAGACGGCGGCGCTGTTCACGCCGCCGTCTGTTGCGTCGGACACGTCAGGAAGCGACTCAAAGGCACTTTGGTCAAAGCCGCTTTGCTGCGTGTCGTCAACGGGCTGATCGTTTGGGGAAGCCATGGGCTCCACCGGCTCAAGGGTGAAGTCATAGCTCGCGGTGGGGGAGTCGTCGCTCAGCTCGTTTCCCGAGCTGAAAACCTGAACCGCCCCTTCCCCGGAAAAGAGGTTCCCGATGACGGGAACGCTCTCCATCATGGAGGTGAGCGCCGCATTGACCTCCTCAAGCCCGGTGTTTTTTTCAATGGTGTTGATCATGCCCTCCTGAATGCCGCCTCCGGCCACCGAGACCAGCACGGCGATGGCCACGATGACGGCCGAGGTCGAGAGCTGCAAAAACAGCCTGCGGTCGACCTCGTCTGCCGTTGCGCGGGCCTGGCGCCGGCGAAGTCCCCTGGAAACGGCAAGGCTTCTGCGGGGGCGTTTTGCAATTTTCATGGCCTGCCTCCTTCTTACAGGATGATACAGATGAGTCCACCGCTGCCCTCGTTGATGATGCGCTGCAGGGTCTCCTGCAGCTTGCACCTTGCGTCCTCCGGGGTGCGGTTGAGTTTGGTGATGAGCCCTTCATTGACCAGCTCGTGCAGCGTTTTCCCAAAGAAGTTGGACTCCCAGATTTTGCGGGGGTTTTCCTCAAACTCGTCTAACAGGTACTTGACCAGCTCCTCCGACTGCTTTTCGCTTCCCACAATGGGGGAGACCTCGGTCTCGATGTCGGCCCGGATCATGTGGATGGAGGGGGCCGAGGCCTTCAGGCGCACGCCGTAGCGGCTGCCCTGCCTGACAATTTCAGGCTCCTCCAGATGCAGCTCGTCGATGGTGGGCGTCACGATGCCGTAGCCCTTGGCCGCAACCTCGGCAAGCGCCCCTTCCACCTTGTCGTATTCCTTTTTGATTTGGGCAAGGCGGCGCATGAGCGTCACCATGGATTCCTCGTCCGGGATGTCAAAGCCGGTCTCCTCACCCAAAATCTTGTAAAAGAGTCCGTCCTGGAGCTGGGCGTCGACCGTGGCGCAGCCCTCGCCCAAGTTCATGCTGACAAGCTGCGCCCTCTTGAGGTTCTGGTTTTCCCTGATTTCTCCCACTGCGCCCGACACGTCCCGGATGCGCTCGATGCGCCCTGCGCTGCC
>DVNV01000077.1 GCA_018714125.1 Candidatus Galloscillospira excrementipullorum | reverse complement strand
AACGGCATTGATACGGAAAATCCCTTCCTGGCAACCTTCCGGCAGTATCAGAACATCGAAAAGCTGACGCGGGATGTTTTGATCGAGTTGGTGGACCATATCAAGGTCTATGAGGGTGGCAGTATCAGCATCGTATTCCGGTTTGCCGACGAGCTGCGCCGGATCAGAGAGTTTATCGAGCTCAATACCCATAGCGAGGCGGTTTGACAAGAAACCGCATTTTTACAGAATAGTTGACTTTCCTAAATAAACTGCTCCGGTCGGGCCTACGGGGCCCACGGGCGGGCACCTCCACCTGCAGCCTGTGCAGCAGTGCATCCCAAATTGTCTGTTGCCGCAATCCATCAAAAGCGCCCTCCCAGTCTAAGCCTTGCTGCATTCTATGAAACTGCACGCCCCTCGGTTCCCCTCTTTTGCAGGCGAAGGGAGGGGCGTGCCCTGCCGGGCCTGCGCACAGCATCGGCCCGGGTCAAAAGCTGAGGAGGTCAGGCTGCGGCTTTGCCTGCGCTTTTCCCGCCCCGGAACCCGCGACACGCCGCAGCCGCCGCAGGGCCTCCCTTTTTGCCAAGCCCCTTTTCAAAAAAACTCACAATTTGCACACAGCTTCTTGTCAATCCTGTGTTGTATGCTATAATTGACACTGTGTATTGCTGCAAAAATAAAAAATACAGGGTGCGGCAATGGAAAGAGAGGAAGGAATGAAAAAAGGATGCAAGAGGGTTTTGTCGGCGCTGCTGTGCGCAGTGCTGCTGTGCGGCAGCGCGCTGGCCTTTGACCTGGAGGCCTTCTGGACGCAAAACGGCGCAGCCCTGGAGGGCAAGGGCGTCTTCCGGTACGGCGTTCACGAGTTTCAAGACGGCCTGATGCCCGTGCTGGTGCGCAACGACTGGGGCTACGAGCTGGCGGACGGCTGGGTGCCCGACACCGTCTGGAACTACATCAACGAAAGCTTAGAGGTTGTCGACCTCAACAAGGGGCGCTTTTCCTATGTCTTCCCCTTCTTTGACGGGCTGGCCGCCGTGATTGGTGACGACGGCGTGGGCTACATTGACACGACCGGAACGCTTGTGATTCCCTGCTCCTTCGGGGCCTACGACAGCATGGGCGTTGTCTATACGGGCTACTTCAGGGACGGGACGGCGCCGGTGCTCAAAGAGGCGGTCTCGGTCGACCCCATGGGCGGCTCTGTGCCGAGCTTTCAGGTGGGCCGAATCGACAAAGCTGGAGCTCTGGTGCAGGCCTACACGCCGGTCGACACGCTGTCTGACCTGAGCTTTGTCTCGGACATGGGCGACAGGCTGGACGCCGACGCCGACCTCCCGGCGCCGCAGGCCACCCGCAACCAGTCGTCCTACGCCACCACCAGCTTTGAGCTGGTCAACCCGACCGGGACCTTCGACTCGATTGCCTCCTACTACCGTGTGAACTACAAGCTGCAAAACAACACCGCCACGGCCGACCAGGTCGACATTGCCGTCATCCCCTGCGTGCGCGGCGGGGACTTCGACTTGGACGGCCGTCTGGGGCTGCAGGCCGACCGCTACTATCCCCTGCCCATCCTGCACATCGAGGCCACGCTGCAGCCGGGCGAGACGGTGAAGGCCTCCTTCCAGCCTCAGTGGGGATTCCCTGCCGACATGCTCAAATACGTTGTCGTCAAGCTCGACGAGGGCGATATGGAGCTGCTGGAGCAAAACGCCATCGGCGTGTGGAGCCTGAACAGCGCCTTCCACCCCTCCGACCGCACCCAGGCCGCAAACGAGCTGGCCAGCAGCTTTGTCCATCAATATTTTGCCGACTATCTGAAATAAAGGGAGGGGCCACAACATGATGAAACAAACCGGAAAAATCCTGCTGGCGGTGTGCGCCGTCTGCGCACTTCTCAGCGCCAACGCGCTGGCCTTCACCGTGGTGGAGGGCGGCGACCTCACTGAAATCAACGCCCCGCACGAGTGGGCCAAGGCCGAAATCGAGCAGGCGCGCGAGGCCGGCCTGCTGACCGAGCACACCGACGACTGCTTTAAGGAAGACATCACCCGCTTCCAGTTTGCAGAGCTCATTGTCAATCTGGCCGAGAAGGCCACCGGCAAGACCATTGAGCCCGCTCCCGACACCACCTTTACCGACTGCAGCGAGGCCGCCGTTTTGAAGGCGTATGCGGCCGGCATTGTCTCGGGCGTCGGCGACCAGCAATTTGCGCCCGACCAGACCACCAACCGCGAGCAGATTGCCACCATGATTTACCGCGCCGTCACCTACATCGAGCAGCAGAGCGGCAAAACCTTTGCCGAAAAGAACGCTGACCTGTCGGCCTACACCGACAGGGACAGCGTTTCGGACTGGGCCGCCGAGGGCGTGGGCGTGCTGGCCAACAACGGCATCATGAAGGGCACGTCGGACACCACCCTCTCCCCCGCAGACCCCTGCTCGGTGGAGCAGAGCGTGCTGCTGGCGCTGCGCGTGTTCAACCTTGCAAAATAAGGCATCCTTTCGGAAAATCAGCCGCCGCGCCCTCTCACATGCCTTCCCGGGTAAAAACAGAAGGGGCGCACCGCAAAAAGGATGAGGCATTTGCCGCATCTGCCTTTTGCCATTTTGTCAGGGGTGTGTGCGGTCCCTTGTACCGGCAGGATTTCTGCTGTGTGAGGCCCTTTTGCCGCCCGCACAGTTTGATGCCAGAGCAACAAACACAAACGCCCGGGGGGCAAGGTACTTTGCACCTTGCCCCCCGGGCGTTACGCTTTGACATCACAGCCGCACCCTTGCGGCAAAGCCGCCTTTGAAAAAGCAGGTGTTGGTGTCATGTCCATCTGGTGGAGGTGAGGAGAATCGAACTCCTGTCCGAAAGCCCATCCCCGGGAGTTTCTACAAGCTTAGCCGCGTGTTTGGGATTCCCCCGTGGAGCCGCCATGCGGCCGGCTGCCCCAGTCGGTAGCTTCATGATTCATGGGCGGGGCAAAGCTTACCCGCCTCACGTGCACCACTGACGACGCCCGTCACCCGGGCCGTGGTCCTCCCGGGGCGGACGGCAGCCTATTTAGGCTGCAAGAGCAACTTTATTGTTGTTCTTTCATTTATAGGTTGCGGTGTTTTGCGAGTCCCCGCAACTCGGCTTGCTTCTCCCGCTTCAAGACCCCCGTCGAAACCATTGCACCCCCGTGTGTCTTGCCCGTCAAAGGGCGGGTTGCTTTCCGTTTCGCGGCGTCTGAGCGGCTGCCCGTTCCGGCGCACTCCCCCTCCCCCGGTCTTGCCCGGGGAGGGCCGGCTTTTTCCTACCGGCGTGCGTTTGCCTGCTTCATGGCACGGTCCATCTCGCGGTGTGCGTCGCGCTTTGCCATGGCCTCGCGCTTGTCGTGCTGACGCTTGCCCCGGCAAAGCCCAAGCTCCACCTTCACATGCGGGCCCTTCCAGTAGAGCGACAGGGGCACAATGGCCATCCCCTCCTGCTTTACCTTGCCGAACAGCCGCATGATCTCCTTCTTGTGCATGAGCAGCACCCGCTTGCGCAAAGGGTCCTTGTTGAAGATGTTTCCCTGCTCGTAGGGGCTGATGTGCATGCCGATGACCACGAGCTGCCCGTCCTCCACCGTGCAAAAGCAGTCCTTGAGATTGACCTTGCCCGCACGGATGGATTTGACTTCGGTCCCCGCCAGCGAAATGCCGGCCTCGAAACGCTCTTCCACAAAGTAGTCGTGAAAGGCCTTCCTGTTTTGCGCAATGGTTTTTCCCGCAGTCTCCCTGCCCATCACGACCCCCTCCTTTTCCCACGGTCTGCGCCGTGGCAGACTGCCCGCCGCGCCCTCCTTCGGCGCGCGGCACTCCCCCCGGCAGATGTATTGTACCAAAGCGGCCCGCACTTGTAAAGAGGCAGGCAAAATCCGTCAAAGAAATGTAACAAAATCCCTTTGCCCCCGCCGCGCGCGGCCCCAGGCTCCCCCGCCGCCTGCTTCCAAACGCAGCACCCCCTTCTTTTTTGTGTAAAGCCCGCTACCTTTTCATGCCTCGTTTTCCCGCTCTGCCGGCCCCTCTGTCCGCAGGCCCTGGCAGGCATTGCCGGGCGGCAGCAGCTCCCCGATTGCCGCAACGGGCCTCATTTTTCCCGCTCCCGCCTGCATTCCCGCCGATTTTCCCCTTTCTTCCCCGCTTCCCCCTTTTTCGCCCTCTGCGGCAGGCAAAAGGGCCTGCCTTTTTCTATATGTAAAGTTTTTCATCATTACAGCTATGCCTCCCCTCCCTGTGCCTTTCTTTTCCCCTGCGAAGGGGCGGCGCAGCAAGGGGAAGGCGCCGTCCCTTCGCAGGAGACGGCGCCTTCCCCTCTTTTTGTTCTCCGCCGCACGGGGCGCGGCGGTCAGGCCAGGTCTTTCATGCGGTGCAGCAGCACCACGACGTCCTGCCTTGTGACGGGCTCGTGCAGGCGCATGTTCCCCGTGTCGTCCCCGCGCAGCAGCCCCTCTGCCACGGCCCAGGCCACCGCTTGGGCGGCGTAGGCGTCGGGCTGATTGTCCTGCGCCGGGGCGGGCTCGGGCTGCGGCTGCGGGGCGGGGGCCTGCTGCTCCCCGAGCCTTGCGTCGAGAAAGGCGGCGGGGTCGATAACGGCGGGGTAGTGATACTCCTTTTCGTGCAGCTCGAGGTGCAGGTGGGGGCCGGTGACGTTGCCGGTGGCCCCCTCCACGCCGAGCTGGGTGTCGTAGCCCACGGCCTGCCCCAGCGTCACGGCGATACTCTTGAGGTGGGCATACAGGCTGAGCATGCCGTCCTCATGCCGGACGGTGACGTAGTTGCCGTAGGAGCCGTCTCCGGCCACGCTGCGGATGACGCTGCCGGGCGCCACGGGGTAGACCTTTCCGTCGCCTCCCGCCGCAAGCGAAATCAAATCGAGCCCCGAGTGGTAGCCGCTTTTCCAGAGCGTGCCCTTCTGGCCGAAGGGCGTTCCCACGCGGTAGGGCTTTCGAAAGGGATACTGATATCTGATTGCCACAGGCTATTCCTCCTGAAAATGGTCTTGCTCTCCCAGTTTATGCAGCGCGTCGACAAGGGGTTTTGGCATGGGCACGCCGATTTCCCCGAGGTTTTCCACGATGGAGAGCAGCTCGTTGAGGCTGAGCAGCAGCGTGGCCATGAGGCCGAAAAGGGCGGGCAGCCCGGCGGGCAGGCCGAAGCTCTCGGCCGTGAGCGAGACCAGCAGGTCTGCGGCAAAGCCCCCCGCCACGCCAAAGAGGTAGCACAGCTTCTTGACGAGGCCCTTGAGCCCGACCTCGCTGGACAGGCTTTTTTTCATCCAGGCCTTGACCAGCCCGGTGGCGTAGTCGAGCATCATGCAGCACAGCAGCAGCACGAGGGCGGGGGCGTAGTAGCGAAACTCCGCCATGACAAGGGCCCCCAGGGCGGCCAATGTGAGGCGGACGCCTCCGCCCTGTTCCAAAAATCCGCCCATGCCCTACGCCTCCTCTTCAAAGAGTATCTGCAGGGCGGCTGAGGCGATGTCCTGGGAGATGAAGTTGCTCTGGTAGTCCCTGCCGATTTGCAAGGACGCCTCCAGGGTGTCGTTTTGGCAGGCCTCCAGGAGCTCCTGCACATAGGTTCTGGCCGCCTTGAGGACGGCGGCACTGCTCTGTGCGCCCTGCGTGCCCTCGCGCAGCAGCTCCTGCACCAGGGCCTCCAGCGCCTGCTGGCCGCCGTCCTGCGCGGCGGCGGCCTGCGCCTGTCCCGACGAGGCGCCGCCGTCGCTTTTGGCGGTGCTGCGGGCGCCGGTGCCGGTGCTCCTGGCCTCGCCGGCCTGCTGCTCACGGTAGGCCTGCTCGAGGGCGGCGGTGTCCACCCCCAGACGGGCGAAGCCGCTGAAGTCGCCCGCCCTGGCCAGAATCTGCGCAATTTCCATCTGACGCTCATACTCCCTTTGCTGCGCCTCGGCGCTGAGCTGCTGCTGGCGGTAGGCGTTTTGCGCGATGCTCTGGGCCTCGTTCTGACGCGCCGAAATCAGGCTGCGGTAGATGTCGGACAGCGCCGAGGCATACTGCGAGGCGTTGTCTGCCGCCGCCTGGGCCTTCTCCATGTCGCCGGTCGAAACGAGCTGGGCGATTTCGCTGTCAATCTGGCGCAGCGCCGACAGGCGCTCTCTCTCGTTTTGTCCCAGCGTCTCCTGATAGGAGGTCCCCAGCGAAACCATGGCGCTCTCGGTCGCGCCGCCGGTCAGGCCGCTTGCCGACAGGCGGTAGGGCATCTGCTTGGTGTCGTTCATGTAGGCGATATAGGCCTGGCGGGCCAGGTTGTCGTAGCTGTCGTTGACGTCCCTGGCCTGTGTGCGCAGCGCCGCAACCCCCTTGTCCACGCCGGCCTGCACGGCCTGCTGCTGCGCCTTTGCCGAGCTTTCATACTGGTCTTCCAGCATCGTGCGGTACTCGGTGTGGGCGCGCTCCATGCCGCTCAGGGCCGGCGACAGCGACGCCCCCTGCGAGCCGCCGTAGGGGTTATACGAGGCGGTGTCGTCGTTCCAGCCTCCCGGCTGGTAGGTCGAAGTCCAGGTCGAGACCACGCTGTTGTCGGCCCACTGGGCGTCGCGCCCGCCGGTCGACTCCAGGTGGTTGAGCTTGTTTTGCCTCTGCTCCAGCAGGGCGGCCCTGGTTGAGGCGTCGGTCGTGTTGGCAATCAGCGCCGAATAGTCCTTGATGTCGGGGTCATACCCCAGCTTTTTGTCATATGCCATGTTTGCACCCTCCTTTGAATGGGCGGTATGGCGCCGCCCCCTGCCGCCGCCTGTCAGCGAAAGGCAATGTAGTTTGTGGTGTAGCCCTCGCGGTTGAATTCCGACCAGGTGCTCAGCGTCATCTCGAAGCCCCCCTCCACAATCTCGATGGCGTTTTGCAGCTCGGAGGAGGCGTAGGGCGTCTCGCGCGTGGCCAGCCCGATGTAGGAGGAGGCGCGGAAGTAGGGGATGTCGTTTGACTTGTACCAGTCAAGCCCTCCCACCACCATCAGGACGGCCGAGGGGGTGAAGCCGCAGTCCACAAAGCGCACCTCTCCGAGGTCGACCGCCGTGCCGGTCAGCGTGCCGGCCTTGAAGCCCACGTCGGGCCCGTTGATGAGGCTCTCAAGCACCGGCTCGCGCGGCACCGGACGGGTGCCCTGCGCGCCCACCTCCAGCTTGGCCCACTTGAGCAGCACGGCGTCGCCCTCGTTGCTGCACCAGACGCTGACGCTGACCGTCACCTCGTCGGTGACGTTGCCGGGCATCAGGCAGGACGCCGTCGCCAGCGCGCCGTTTTCCCCGGCCCCCACGCCCACAAGGCCCGACGAGCGCGTCATGGTGCTGCCGTCGGGATAGCGGAGCTGGATGGTGGCGTTAAAGCCGGTCTCGAGGCTTTGCGGCAGGCCGAAGACCGAGAGCGTCAGCGTTTTTCCGCTCAGGTGGGAAAGCCCTTTCAGCTCCTGGCAGAACCGGTCTTCAAAGCTGCGGCAGGTAAAGAGCAGGCCCTCCGCCTTGAGCTCCAGCGTGGGCGAAAAGCCGTTAGAGCTCATCTTCCAGTGGTCGATGGTGCGCTGGCAGGTGCCGGTGTAGGTCTGCTGCCCCTCCGTGTTGAAGGGGCGGGTGAAATCGGCGTTGCGCAGATAGCTGGGGGAAACGGCGCCCGCCGCGCCGGCGCTGGTCTCGTCCAGCCCCGCCAGCAGCGCGTCAAACTCCTCCTGCGTGCCGTGGTAGCCGCCCAGCAGCGCCTCGTCGTAAGCCGAGAGGCCGTCGCGCCCCGGCAGGCCGTCGCCCTCCGAGAGCGGACGCACCACGGTGGTGTCGCCCACCACCGAGACGTCGGCGTTGAGAAACTGCAGCCTTGGCGTTTCGCGGCGCTGCTGGCCGTAGGCGTCGACCAGCGTGTGGCCCACCGGCGGCGTAATCCAGTAGTCCTCGTCCACCGCCATTTCCAGGCGGTTGCCGCCGTCCACGCGCAGCTCCCTGACGTCCTGCGACACCACCGCCTTGCCCAGCGTGCCGTGCCTCCAGCCGATGCCGATGCTGTCTCCCCCCTCCTCTCCCGAGAGCTCGTCAATCACGGCGTTGAAGCGCGGCACGACCAGCTCCTTGGTCAGCGCGTCAAAGCGCCCCTTGAGCCAGTCTGCCTGCCCCACCACGCTGTCGGGCAGGCCGGCCACATCCTTGCCCGAATAGTCGCTCGTGTAAATCTTTTGGTCCTTGATGGCCATTGTCGTCCTCCTTTTTTGTGCCCTCCCTCAAAGGGGATGGAAAGCTTGCGCCGCGCCCTCCCCGGAAAAAAGGGGGTTAGCGCTTGCTGCGCCCTCTTGAAAAGCGCTTGATGATGCCCAGCACCCCAAGCCCCTCGTAAATACCCTGGTTGCGCACGATGAGCTGCAGCGTGAGATAGTTGCGGCACCTTGCGTCGATGGGCACCACCTGAGGGCTGTCGGTGGCGTTGAAGACAAAGCGGGAAAAATCCACATGCCCGAAGGTAAAGATATCGGTAATCTGCTCGAGCACGCAGCTCTCCTCCTCGCGCTCGGTGCGCAGCAGCACGCTGACGCTGCCCCTCTCAAAGGGCTTTATCTGGATGGCAAGCCCGCGCGGCAGCAGACGCTTTTGCTCGAGGAAGTCGCCGTCGTCGTCGGCCTTGGTGCTCCACTGGCAGACGATGGGGCTGCCGTTGTCGTGATACTGCATCACGCCTTCAAGGTCGTTGTTGAAGCGGCAGATGCCGCCCCGGGCGGTGCCGAAGAAGAGGGCGCCGTCGACCTCGAGGAAGCAGCGCGCGGGGATGCCGTTCCAGTGGTAGCACTCGTAGACATAGTCGTTTTCGCTCTGGGAGCGGTAGGCGCGCTTCTGGTTGCCGTCGAGGACGTAGCAGTTGTCCCCAAAGCACAGCAGGTAGCGGCCCTCCCAGTTGACGGCCACCGCCTGCTCGGGATGGGGCTCGCGCGTGAGGGCGGGGTCGACAAAGTAAGAGCGGTTTTGCACGCTGCGCTGGGCGGTCAGCACGCTTGACACGATGGCATGCACCCCGCGCCGCGACAAAAACAAAGGCTCGTCGCGCACGCTGCCCACGCTGCGCGCCGACACCGAGCCGATGCCGCTCACCCCCTGCTGCAGGGGGAAGCTGACGCCCTCCTGCGTGTCCACCGCCTGACGCAGGAAGATGGTGGCGTCCTGGGCGTTGTCCTGCTTGAGGATGGCAAGATACTCGCCCACGCGGGCGTAGCCGGTCACGGCGGTCTCCTCGCCGCCGATTTTGGCATAGTTCAAATCGGGGAAATAGGTGGGGTCCTGCAGCGCGGAGCACCAGTCGAGGTTGGGGTAGTCCGGGTTGCCCGACACGAACCAGTAGTCGGCGCCGCCGATGCCGTATTGGGAGACAAAGCGGCATTTTTCAATCCTGTCGGCGTAGCCCTCCACCGTTTTGGAATAGGTGATGCGCAGGTTGTCCTGCCCCGTGACAAGCGGGGCCTCGGGGGCCTGGGCAAAGCTGACGCAGCCCGTCTTGGTGTCGACGGTGTAGTCGATTTCGCAGCTGCTGCCGTTATACAGCACGTCGGTGACGGCGTCGATGTCGGTGGAGGAGAGGTAGTAGTCCTTGCTGGTGCCGTCGCACAGGAAGGAGTCGGTGCGGCGCGGCGAGAGCAGATTGACGCTCTCATACACCTCCCCGCCGCCGTTTGGCAGTCGGGAGATGGTGACGGTGGGCACCGTGGCCACCTCGCTGACCGGCACCGCCGCCTGCCCGTCAAAGCGCAGGTAGTCGCCGCCCGTGAGCAGATAGAAAAAGCCGCCCGCCGTAAAGCCGGCGGAAAAGCCGTCGTTGAGCCCGGTCCTGAGCACGACGGGCTGCTGCTCGCCGTCCGGGAAAAAGCGGTAGAGCGTGTCGCCTCCGTGGGCCAGCCAGTAGGCCGTGCCGTCGAGCACGGTGCGGAAGAGGCCGTTGACGGGGGCCTTGACGCTCAGCAGCTCACGCCAGCCCGTGCGCTTTTGGGGATAGCCGCCGCTGTCGCTGATGACGTTGGGGGCAAAGGGCGAGCGGGCGTTGTCGATTTTGGTGGTGTCGCTTGAAAAGTCAACGCCCTTGAAGCTGCTGTAGACGGTGGTGTGGCGGGTTTTGCCCGCCGGAAGGGAAAATACAGGCACAGGCACGTCTCCCCCTTCCTAAAACCATCGGCGTGCCGAGACAAAGCAGCCGCCCGAGGACGCCTGTCCGGCCGCCGCAAGACGCGAGAGCCCAAGCTCAAATTCGTTGCGCATCTGGACGGCCTGGCTGAGGTCGTCGTCCTTGAAGAGCTGGCTTGCCACATAGAGCGGCAGCAGCGAGGCCGCCTGCTCGGGCAGGTCGACGGGGTCGGCGTCGGTGCTCTGCTCGTTGAAGAGGGCGGGGCGGGCCTCGTAGTAGATGCGCCACAGGCCCTCCCTGTCCGGCAGCAGCAGCACCTTTCCGGCCTCGAGCTGCCAGTCGGCGCACCGGGCGCTGACGCCGCCGCGCTGCGTATAGACGCCGTCGTCCCTGAGGCGGACGAAGTCCGGCGCAAGCCCGGCCAGCTCGTAGCGGCGCTGGCCCTGCTGCGTGCCGCCCGTCTGCACGATTTCCACCGACCGGACAACAGGGCACACGGCCGCAATCATG
Organism: Candidatus Galloscillospira excrementipullorum; assembly: GCA_018714125.1. Taxonomy (GTDB): domain Bacteria; phylum Bacillota; class Clostridia; order Oscillospirales; family Feifaniaceae; genus Galloscillospira; species Galloscillospira excrementipullorum. The sequence goes on along the minus strand of DVNV01000077.1, from coordinate 6,974 downwards.
AGAATGCCCTCGTTGGCCGGCGCCGTCATGATGTCAAGATAGGGCCTTGTGTCGCGCGACTCGGTAAGGTAGCTGACGCTGAGCGCCGACATCTTCTGCAGGGCAATCATTTTGCACTCCCCAAAGGTCATAAAAGGCACTCCTCCTTTCCTTTGTTGCTGCAAAACCTTGCAAAAACCTGTGTGTGCGGGGGCCTTTCCGGAGGCGGGGAGGGGTCTCCCCCTCCCCGCCTGTCCCCGCAGGGAGCGCCGCTTACTCCGTCCCGGCGCCGGCGGCCGGCACCAGAACGCTTCCCGAGGTGACGCCCGCGCCGCAGATGGCGATGGCTCTCCAGTTGTTGAAGCCCGCGCCAAAGCGCGCCCTGCCGCGCCAGATGTTGGCGTCGGTGTCGGGGTCGATGTCGCTTCTGACGGTCAGAGGCAGGCGGTCAAGCCAGGGCAGGCACATGTAGTCGCTGTTGAACTTGCTGTCCAGCATGAGGAAATAGGGCTTGTCGCCCACCGTCTTGGGCAGGTAATTCCAAATCAGCACCCGCCACAGGCCAACCTGGAAGTTGCTGGCATGGTTGGCGCTGCTTGGGTCGAGCTCGCTTCCGATGGCCGCCAAAACGGCGCGCTTGAGCGGGGCCGAGTTGGGGATGACAATGGTGTCGGGAGCCACGTTGAGCAGGTTGCCGTCGTCGTCGCGGAAGTCCTGCATGGCCTCCTGCATGGCGTCGAGCACCTCGAGCGAAAACTCATTGGTAAAGCGGTTGCTCTGGGTGAATTCGGCATCGGTGATGGAGGGGTGGGCCGACGAGAAAAGGGGCATGTTGTCGGCCGATTTGGTCGAATAGCTCTTTTCCCCCAGCGTGACGGTCTCGCCCAGGCCGCCGATGAGCAGGCTGGCGGCAAACTTCTCCCTCGTGCGGTTGTAGCTGGTGGTGAAGATGTTGGCGCGGCTCTTGATTTTGCCGATTTTGGCGTCCTCCACCATCTCCTGCGTGGCGGCAAAGGACGACTTCCAGGTGGTGGGCTCAATGGTGATCGAGTAGCCCTCCTGCATCCCGGTCTCGGGATAGACGCCGTTTTCCCCCACGTCGGCAAAGTCGCCCAGCGAGGTCTCGCTGGTGTAGACCTCGGCAAAGTTGCTGGTCTTGTCCATGTAGAAAATCTTGTCAATCATGGACTGCTCACGAAAGGCCTCCACTCCCTGCTCGATGATGGCCTTGATGGGGGCCTGCGACTTGCCGAAGATGCTGTCGTTGAGGCCGCTCCCCTGCGAAAAAATGACGTTTGGCATCAATACTCCTCCTTCTCTGTGGTTGTGCGCCGTCCGGCTTGGGCGCCGGCTCAGCAGTGCCGGCGGTAGTCCGCCCTGATTTGGGCCTCGCTCCACTCGGGGAAGAAGGCCCGGTACTGCGCATGGACTTCGGGCGGCACGGCAAAGCAGTCTCCCGCCGCCGCCGGGATGGGCGACAGGTGCGCCTTGCCCCGTGCCGCCAGCGCGGCGGCACGGCGCGCCGCAGCCACGCGCTGCGCCATGATGCGCTCAAAGCAGGCAAGCTGATAGGCCTGCACCGGCGTGCAGCCGCGCTGCACCAGATGGGCAAACTCCCCATACTGCGGCATGGAAAAAACGTCTTCCCAGCCCGTCACGGTGGGGTCGAGCATCCGGATGCGGGAAAGCTGCTCGTCCATCGGGTCCGGGCCGGAGGGCTGCGCCTCCTGCGGGGGCTGCTGCGCGCCGGGGAGCTGCCGTCCGGGCGGGCGGCAGCCCTGCTGCCCGGGGAGGCCTTCGGCCCGCCCGCCTGCGCTCTGCGCAGGCGCCCGCCCGGACGGCTCCTCCCCCCGCTCCCCTTCCGCTCTCTGCAAATTGGGGCCGGACGCCGGCTTGCCCTGCGCAGACGCCCTGCGCTGCGCCCCCTTTTCCGAAGGGGCGCCCGGCGCGCTCTTGTCCTGCGCCTGCCGCTCCTGCGGCGGCGCACCCTTTGCTGCCCTGCGCTGCGCCCCCTTTTCCGAAGGGGCGCCCGGCGCACTCTTGTCCTGCGCCTGCCGCTCCTGCGGCGGCGCAGGGTCGGCACAGGCTCCGCCCCTGCAAAGCGGGGGCTGCTGCGGCTTTGCCTGCTGCGCCCCTGCGGGCTCGCCCGGCATGCCGTCCCTGCTGTCCTTCATAGTCTCCTTCCCCCTTAAGCTATCTGCTTCTCAAATCTCCGCCCTTTTTGACGTCGGGCTTTTTGCCGCCCTTTTTGGGCGTTGCCGCCTCAACGACCTGGCTTCCCGTGTGTCCGATTGCCCCGGTGGTCTTCTTCATGCGCTCACCTCCCCTCTCCCGACGGCCCGCATATCGGCCCTATTTAGCCTGCTGCTTTTGGCAGCGCGGGCACTTCGGGTTGATGCAGCTTTCGATGGGCACGCCGTCGGCGCTCACGCGTCTGACCGCCATGTCAATCCCGCAGACCCTGCACAGCATCCAGCTCACCTCCCGACGCCCGCCCCGCCTGCTGCAGGGCGCGCAGTTTTCGCCGCTCGAGCTGCTCCTTGGTGTCCTTGGCGCCGGGGTAGTGAAGCAGCTCCATCTTGCCCCAGTAGAGCAGCAGCGTATCCAGCTGCGAGGGGTCTCCGAAGGCTCCGTTTTTCAGGCTGGCCAGCGTCTCGGCCCACATGGCGGAACGGTTGTTGGCCAGCGTGGAGGAGGCGTCGACGCCAAAGAGGAAGTCGTCGTTCCAGACCCAGCGCCCCTGCTCGTCACGCTGCAGGAAGTCGTAGCGGTTAAACTGGACATAGCTCACCTTTCCCTCCGGGCTGCGGCGCGCCACGGTGCGCGGCTGGTCGCAGTAGGCCAGCAGGAAGCGGAACATGAGCTCAAAGAGGGCGCCGTAGGCCGCCTGCTTCATGATGCGCTTGGACTCCAGCCTTCCGGCCGTCTGGGCGGCGGCGAACTGCTTGGCGACCCCGCTGACGGCGGTGGCGTCGGCCCTGCCCTGGAAGCTGTCGGTCAGCCCCAGGAGCTGACGGCTGGCCTGGTAGTTGTATTCGAGGTAGGCCAGGTCGCGCGAGATGTCGGGCTGGATGGTCAAAACGTCGATCATGCTGCGCTGGGAGGGGTTGTCGAGCTCGACAATTTTGAGCTCCTCGTCGGTGCGGCGCAAGGGGAGCTGCTTGGGCAGCGTGACGATGGAGCCGCCCTTGCCCAGCTTCTCCTCCAGACGCGTCCCCACCTTTTTGATGGCGTTTTGCTGGTCGCGGATTTTGTCCACGTCGCTGTCGCCCAGAAGCTGCCCGAAGAGCGAGACGTTTTTGCGCAGCACAAAGGGGTAGCGTCCGGGCCGGTAGTAGGGGATTTCGATGGGCGCCGGGGGGACGCCGCCCTCCTCCTGCCGGGAAAGGGAGGGCCACCCGCCGCCCACGCCGCCGAGCAGGGGGCTGCCGTCGCTGCGCAGGGCGTCCGGGGGCAGCTCAAAGGACTCCTGCGGGCTGCACTGCCCCCGCTCTCCCCCGCAGACGGGGCAGACCCCGTCCTCCATCACGGCGCCGCACTGCACACACCGGCACAGCACATGGGCCTGGTAGCAGGGCAGGTGCTCGAGCAGGGTGTCGCCCACCCATCTGACGCGCCCAATCTCGCCTCTTTCGTCGCGGTAGTAGCCCGTCATGAGGCTCACAAGCTCCTCCTGGGCCTTTTCGGAGCCTCTGGCGCCGGGGTCCTGTTCGCCCTCGTCGCTCACGTCCACGCCGAACAGGCGGCGGATGCGCTGCTTTGTCTGGGGCTGCTCCAGGATGATGTAATCCATGTCCTCAAGGCTGGTCACGCCGGGCTGCGGCAGAATCTGGCGGGGGTGGCACAGGCTCACGCTGAGCTCCCCGTCGCCGCAGCCGTCGCAGCTCCATTCGACATGGAAAAAGTCTCCCCCCTGGATGGGGGTGGTGCGCTCGTCGAGGTCGTTGAGCTGCTCGAAGGGCAGCCTGTCGAGCTCGGCGCGCAGGACGTCCTCCACCAGTGCGGCCAGGGGCTCGTCCTCCTTGCGGCGCGCCGTCACCTTGGGCTGGGGGATGGAGGAGTCGACCAGGCTCTCCACACACTCGGCCACGATGTTGCGCACCACGGTGGCGGCCGCAGCCGGCGCGCCGCTTGAGAGCTGGCCTCCCCTGCCCACCACGTCGACCTCGCGGGTCCCCTGATAGAGCGCCTCGCGCTGCTCCATGAGCGCACGGAGCTCGGCCGTCTCCCTGCGCGCCAGCTCGGCGCGCTCCTGCCACATGGCCAGAAGCTGCGCGTCGCGCTGCTGCTGATTTCCCCGCCCCAAGTGCGGGGGCTGACGCCGGTCTTCCGCCGGCCCTTTGGTTGCTGCCGCCTTGCCCGACGGCCTGTTTTTTGTCTGAGGCACCTTGTGCTTCCTCCTTTTTTCGCAGGGCCGCCGCCCTGCGGACGGCAAGGCCCTGCGGCAATCTCCTTCAAAGGCCCGCCCCCTGCCCCCGGACGGGGTGTGGTTTTTGTGCGCCGGGGGCGTTTTGCTCAAAGGGCCTTCCCCTTCCGGGGGGCCTTCCCCTTCTGGGGGGCCTTCCCCTTCTGGGGGGCCTTCCCCTTTCTCCCCTTTCTCCCATTCCTTTTATAAGAAAGGGCTGCCATACTTTGAAATCAGGTAGGCCCTGCCCCGCTCGTCGGCGTTGTGGTAGTCCTCCCACAAATCGGACGACCAGCTTGCCCGCTTTTGCCGGGGCGCCTGTGCCGGCACCGTCCAGTAGACGCAAAAGCCGCGCAGCGCGTCGGGCGCGTGGGTCAGCTCGTGGGGGTGGTCGGCCACGTCGTTTGGCCGGGTGTGGTCATACTGCAGGGCGGGCAGGGTGCGGATGAGGTTGACACACTGGGGAAAGATTTTCAGCCGCGCCGTCCTGCCTCCCAGCTCGTCCCTGACGGGACGCAGCCACTCCTTGAGCGCCATCCAGCCGGCCAGCCTGTCGTTTGAGGTTTTTGTCAGGAAAAGGCCGTGCTCGGCGAAGATGTCGGCCACGCTCCTGCCGCTCTCCTGACGCCGGTTCCACAGGTCCGGAGGCGCCAGAATCAAATCGGGGCGGCGGGTGCTGTTTGCCAGAATGGCCTCGGCGGCCTGGGAGACAATCAAATCCTTTTGATAGAGCTCCTGAAAGACAAAGCCGCTCCCCCGCTCGTCCACGGCAATCCAGTAGCAGGCCAGCATGTCAAGGCCGTAGTCCAGCGTGACGTAGATTTTCCAGTGGGCGGGGATGTCAAAGGGGGGCACGACGTGCAGCTCGCGGGAGAACTCGCGGAAATACTGCCCCGAAAAGACGTTCCAGTCGCCGTCGAGCCAGGCTCTGCGCAAATCCTCCGGCAGGCTTTCGAGCATCGAGAGGTAGCCGGGGTCTGCCTGCAGCAGGGCCTCGTTGTCGTAGACCCTGGCGGGGATAAAGGTGTAATCCTGGCCGCGCTCCGCGCCGCGATACTGCCTGTCGATGAACAGGCGCTTGACCCAGTCGTGGCCCACGCCGCCGGGGTTGCAGGTGAGATACATGCGGCGCGGCAGACGTCTTGCGCCGCGCAGGCAGGCCGTGAGGGTGGAAAACTGATACTGCGTGAACTGGGTGGCCTCGTCGATGAAGATGACGTCGTATTCCTGTCCCTGATACTGCAGCACGTCGCTCTCTGCGTCGCAGTAGCCAAAGCGCAGCCTGCTGCCGTTGCCGAAGGTAAAGGCCTTTTCGGTCTCCTTGTAGAGGGCGATGCCGCTCAGCTCGGAGAGCATGGGCAGGATGTGGTTTTCCCGCAGCTCGGGGTAGCTGCGGCGCAGCAGCAGCAGCCGGATGCCCGGATACCGCGCCGCCAGCAGCACCGCCTTCTTGCGCACCGCCCAGCTCTTGCCGCCGCCGCGCGCCCCTCCGTAGGCCACAAAGCGCGACGACGCCAGAAAAAACTCCTTTTGCCTGCCGCTCGGCCTGCCCAGCGACCAGACGGGGCCCTTATTTGGCATACCGTTCCAGCTCCTCCTCCAGCACAAAGCGCACGCTCCCTGGCTGCTCGGGCGGCGCCTGCTTGCCGTAGATGCGGTTGAGCACATCCTTGGCACAGTCAATGCGAAGGGAAAAGCTGAGCTGCTCGTTGCCGATGGCCTGCACCAGCAGACGCGCAGCGTCGGGGGTGGCCTGGCGCAGGATGTCGCGCAGGGTCTCGTCAATCTGCCGGGGGCTGGGCAGGGAGGGCCCGCCCTGCGCAGAGAGCGCGGCCTCGCCGGCCCCCGGACGGCTCTGCCGTCTGCTGCGCGTCCGGGGGGCCGGCCCCTCCTTTGGTGCGCTGCCGGCGGCCTCCCCGGGCGCTGCGGACGCCTTGGCCGCCTCGCCGGCGGCCTCCCCGGGCGCCGTGGACGCCTTGGCCGCCGTCATCCCGGGCGGCGCCTCCTCCCGGGGTTCGGTGCTCTGCTTTCGGGTGCTCTCCCTGCGTGCTGCCATCATCCGTCCTCCTTTTATAGAAATCCCTTCCTGTGTTATCCTTCATTTCCTGTGAAAATCTTTTTTCGTAAAGGCGGGCGCGGCCGGGGCCATCCCCCGGTGTCTCCGGGGGGAGGCCGGGGGGATGGCCCCCTGCCTGTATTTCCGCCGGCCCTGTGCCGGGCGGAAATACATCCAGCGCCCCTTATCTTCAAAACGCCCCCTGCCAAAGGGCCCCCACGGGCAGACATTTGGCCGGGGCTCCTGCTGCGAAGCTGCCCCCCTCCCACCCTCCGACGTTTCCTGTATCGGCTGATGTCATGGTACCGCCCGCAAGAGTGGATAAGTGTCCCCGACCGCCTCTTTTTCCGGTCTCACCGGGACGGTGCGGCTGCCCCCGTCCCCGGCTGCTTGTACGGCGTGGGGAAGGGCGCTTCCCCCACGCCGCCCCGCACCCCCCACGCCGCCCCGCGCTTCCCCTGCACCGCCCTGCGCCCTCCCTCACCCACACGCCTCCCTCTCTCTGCACCTTCCCCTGCACCGCCCTGCGCTGCC
>DVNV01000076.1 GCA_018714125.1 Candidatus Galloscillospira excrementipullorum | reverse complement strand
CATAGGGAAGGGAGGACAAGGGGGAGCCGGATGCTGTGTGCAGACGAGCTGTGGCGGCTTGGTGGCCATGACCCATACTCGTTGATCATGATACGTCGCTTTGGCCGTGATCCGAGCGGTAGTTATTCCGTCGCAGGTTGCGGGAAGTGCCAGAAGCTCGGGGAGTAAGTCTCGCGGAGTGGCCCAGCCAGCCGCCGCCCGCTGCTTTCTTTTGAACTTTTCCTTGGAGGAGATGAATAGATGGAAAAGAAAGAGGTGCCCATTTGGGAAAAGGCCAATCTGACGATTGATGAAGCGGCGGCCTATTTTGGGATTGGGACAAATAAACTGCGCGATATTACCAGTAACCCTGACTGTGAGTTTGTTATTTGGGTCGGGACGAAGAGGCTGATCAAGCGGAAAAAATTTGAGAAATATTTGGAAGATGTGGATGCCGTGTAGGGCATGAAAAAAGGGCCTGGATATAGATTTAGACTATGTCCAGGCCTTTGGCTTTTCGTTCATATCAGTACAAATGACGCACAGGTTGAAAAAAAGAGGCTCCTGTATTATAATTAAATGTGTAATTAGGAGGCTCTTGGAAAGGAGTAACCGTGTCCGAAAAACGACGCGATAATAAAGGACGACTCCTGAGACAAGGGGAATTACAACGCAGCGATGGCAAGTATGAGTACAGGTATTATGATGAAAAGGGGGAGAGAAAAAGCGTATATAGTTGGAAACTGGTAGATACGGATCGGATCCCATCCGGTAAGAGATGCAACGAATCACTGCGCTCAATGGAGAAACGGATTCGCAGAGATCTCGAAGATGGAATACATACACATGAAGCGGACCGAACGACTTTGAACGGCCACTTTGATCGGTATATCGCCCAGAAGATTGAGATCAAGGAATCTACCAGAGGAAACTATAAGTACATGTATGATAAGTATGTCAGAGATGAAATCGGATACATGAAGCTGGCCAATATCAAGTATAGTGACATCAAGAGATTTTACCTGTCGCTGATTCATGAAAAAGGCTTTAAGCCTAACAGTATGGAAATCATCCATACCATACTTCATCCGGTTTTCTCTACTGCAGTTCGGGATGGCATCATTCGATTGAATCCGACTGATGGTGTCATGAACGAGATCAAAAGAACCCACAACTGGGAAAAACCGAAAAGAAAAGCCTTGACAGAATCGCAACAATCTGCTTTTATTAGTTATGTTTCTTCATCGCCGACCTACAAACACTGGCTACCTATTTTTACTGTGTTGCTCGGGACCGGGTGCAGAATCGGCGAAGTTGTAGGGTTAAGATGGCAAGATTGCGATTTTGCTGAGGGAATAATCTCCATAAATCATAACCTGGTTTATCGCAAACGTGAAAAAACAGGGAAGATGGGTTTCCACGTTACAACGCCTAAGACAAGTGCGGGAATCCGGATTATTCCGATGCTTGAGGAAGTTCGGCATACGCTTCTCCAGGAGCGACTTCGTCAAATGGAAGATGGCTTCAATGATACTGTGATTGATGGTTATAGTGGATTCATTTTTTCATCCAGATACGGTGAGGCAATTAGTCCGCATTGCGTCAATCGAGCTATTGAACGAATATGCCGAGATTACAATGCTGAGGAAACGTTACGTGCTAAGCAAGAAAAGCGAGCACCGCAGCTCCTGCCGCATTTTTCATGCCACAACCTAAGGCATACATTTTGCACTCGCTTTTGCGAGAACGAGAAAGATCTCAAGGTTATTCAGGAAATCATGGGGCATGCGGATATCACGACAACAATGAATATTTACAATGAAGCTACGAAGGAAAGAAAAGTGGCCAGCTTTGTTAATCTTGAGGGGAAGATCCGGGTAAGTTAATTTACACCTGATTTTACACCAGTTGAGGAAGTGACGATGGAATATTATGAAACAATATAAGAACATTATGGCCCAGCTTCCGGGCAATGCTGAGGATATGGGAACTTGCGGGGGGATACAGAGCACCGGTTTTCTGTTCCCGACCATGAAACCGCTTGACTGAGAGCCGGCACCGCAGGCCAAAGCATCCGCCCGGGGCCGCCCTTTCTCCTGACAGGGCAAGCCCGGCTGCAGGCTCTTGCCGTTTGGGATACCCCAATTGTTTTCATCTTCCGAAAATGTCTTCCGAAAAGCTGCCTTTTGAAGAATGTCAGCCTTGCAGGGGGGAGGAATGTGCCGCAGTGCGGCCGTTCCTCCCCCCCCTGTTTTTGATTTTTCCATAAATTCGCAAGCGGAGGCGGGAAAATGCGCAGCTTTCCCAACGGCAGAGGCAGAAGGGAAAAAAGAAAACAAAGTCCAGATGCCGCCTTCCTTCGCCGGAAAAGAAGGAGAGGAGAGCAGGTGCAGTCATATTCCCAAACAGGCCCTCATAAAAATGGAGGGAAAACATGGGGGAGGGGACGAGATGACACGTCGGGAGCGAGGCAAACAGGGAATACTGGAGCGGGCGGCACCCATCCTGCAGCCTGTGGCCCTTTTTTTCGGACTGCTGCTGCTGCTCAGCCTGGTGGGGCGCAGCATCGGGAGCGACCTGATTGAGCAAATCGCCTTGTCCTTCATCCTGGTTGCCGTGGCGGCCGACGCGGGCTTTTTGGTGTCGCGCCAGAGCACGCACAGGGCCTGGATGGTTGCAGGGGCTGTGACCGCTGTTTTCCTGGGGATTTTGTGCCTTGGGGCACTGTTTTTATACAGCGAGACACCCGGCTTAAAGGACCTCCTTCTCACGGGTGCCAGGATTTTGGCAGGCGCCCTGGCCGGTGCCGTCATCGGAGAAAAAAAGCGTCCGCGAAGAAAAAAATAGAAAAAAGAACGCCGCAGGAAAAGTTGCACAAATACCGCACTTTCCCTGCGGCTGTTCTTACAATCCCGTATTTTGTGGAAAGCAGTCGGCTCACAACATAGCTCTAGTATGGCGTGGTGCAAAGAGGGCAGGGAAGAGGGGCGGTTTTTGTAATTAGGTTTACATAATTCGTTTACATAAATTGTGAACGTGAGAAAAATCCTCTTCTTTTTTTTGCATATTGGCCATTGATTTTTCCAGATAGATGCAGTATAGTAATAATCACCCTATTGAAAAACCCCTTGAAAACCCTTTGTTTCAGGGGACTATACGGTGCGGTGCATATTTCGTCTGCTCGCTGCGGACACTTTTTATTTTTATACGTGAATAAACATCGGTTGCAGCGCGAATTTTTACAGACATTCTCGTAAACCTGCAACTCAATTTACTGCTGTATCTTGTGGCACCCGATGCGCAGCACGTTTTCCACTCATAACCGTTCTCTCCCACGCATACACTGGACAAGACGCGTTTGGCGGGAGGATATGAGATGACACCACGCAAGAAGACAACAAAGCCCTCTCTTTCGCGGGGCAGAACGCTGATTTTGCCTGTGGGCTGTTACATCATCGGCACGCTGGTAGGTTCCCTTTACTGTGATATTGCCCCGCCGGCAACGGGCCTGATGCTCCTGCTGCTCACATTGCTGTTTTGTTCTTCCTTTTCTCTGTTTGGGGTACTGCTTACGGGGCTTGGCTGTTTTGGATTTGGCCTTCTCACGGGCGGCATTTTTGCCAGCCTCTTTCACCCCTTTACCTGGTTGAGTCTGCTCTCTTTGCTGCCCATGGCCTTTTTGCTGGCCCCCTGCCTGCTGCTTTTGGCCTCTTTTTCGCTTCAGTCTTCGCTTTTTTTCATTCAGGCCGTGGCGGCGTCGCGCAGGGAGGCGGCCCTGCGTCAGCTGGTCGTCCGTCTTGTGCTTTGCACGGCGGCGGCCTTGTCGGTAATTTTGCTGTGCATGCTTTTGTCGCGTATCGGCGCGTGACGGCAGCACGAAGGCAGGTCCTTGCAGTCCGGCGGGGCGGGCAAGCAAGGGCAGGCGGTGGGCTCTGCCCGTCTTGCGCCTGTCTTGTACTTGCATCAGAAGTTTTGTGAAAAATGCTTTTTGGAAAGTTCAAATGAAGTTCAAAAGAGGAGTCTGTCATGATTGGTTACGTTGAGCGCTTTTTGCATTATCTTGGTTCCGTAAAAAATGCTTCCAAAAACACGGTGCAGTCCTACCGTCATGACACGCTTTGCTTTCTTTCCTTTGCCCAGCACCACGGAGTTGCCAACTTCGACCAGATCCCTTCCGACCTGGCTGTCGACTACTTCGATGAGCTGCGTGCGCAGGGAAAATCCTCTTCCACCATCTCGAGAAACTCCGCCGCACTGCACTCCTTTTACAAGTACCTGATGCAGTTTGAAGGCGTTGTCAACAACCCTTTCCAGGGTGTCAAGGCGGACAAGACCACCCGTCAGATTCCCCAGATTCTCACCAAGGAAGAGGTGGAGCTGCTGCTGGCGCAGCCCAACCTGCTTGACTGCAAGGGCCTGCGCGACCGCACTATGCTCGAGGTGCTCTACGCCACCGGCATGCGCATTTCCGAGCTGCTTGAGCTCAACGTGGAAGACGTCAATCTCAGCGTGGGCTTTATCCGCCTGCATGCCGACGGGGTGGGCGGCAACGAGCGCTATATGCCCTTGTATCCCATGGCGGCAAAATTTTTGCAGCAGTATCTCACCACCGCCCGGGGCATCCTGCACTCGCCGGATTCGGGCGACGCGCTCTTTCTCAATCTCAACGGCGAGAGGCTCAGCCGTCAGGGCTTTTGGAAAATCCTGCGCAAATACCAGCAGCAGGCGCAAATCCAAACCAAAATCACCCCTCAGACTCTGCGCCACTCCTTTGCAGCCCATCTGCTGGAAAACGGCGCCGATTTGAAACTGGTGCAGGAGCTGCTCGGGCATACCGACATCGCCTCCACCCAGTTTTACTCCCAGCTTCTCAAAATGCGCATGCAGTCTTCCTACTCCAAATATCACCCGCGCGCATTGGAGGCCAGACGATAACTTCATCTTTTCGGATTTCACCCTTCAGCGGCACCGGCTCCCCTGAGCTCTTCAGGGGAGCCGGTGCCGTTTTTCACACAAAGGCAAAGAAGGGCCGTCCGTCCTGCGCTTTCCAGGGCCCGACGGGCCGGGAAAACCTTTTTTTATTTTGCGGGGTTTTACGCCCCCCCCCGCAAGAGCCGGGGCGTTTGCCGGGGACACAAAACACACTTTCCGTCAGCCCTCCGCCGCCATCTTGCGGCAGTCGGACGGCCGGCTTATAATAGCCTTATCATATCGGAGCAAAAGCAGGGAACAGATATCTTGAACCGGCCTGCAGAAAATGCCGGCCGGCAGCGTCAACACACACCCGCAAAGGAGAGTGTTTTCATGAAAAAAAACAAGCTGCTGATTTTTCTGGCAGCAGCCGCCCCGATTTTGCTGGTCGCCCTGTGCTACCGGCATCTGCCGGACACCGTCCCCACCTCCTGGCGGCTGGACGGGGAGGTGGTCTACAGCCGGAAGTCCGCCCTCTGGCTGATTTCCGGGCTCAGCCCCTTTCTGGCCTTTCTCTTTTTTCTGCTTCCGAGAATTGACCCGCGCGCCAGCAACTACAGGCGCTTTTCCCGTTACTATGATTCCTTTGTGCTGCTGCTGGAGCTCTTTTTGCTGGTCATGGTGGGCATCATTGTGTCAGAGGCCTTCTCTCCCGGGAAAATCAAGGTGCCCAACACGGTCACGGTTCTGGTGGGCCTGCTCTTTGTGTTTCTCGGCCACATCCTGCCTAAAATCAAAAGCAACTTCTTTCTCGGCATCCGCACTCCCTGGACCCTCTCTGATACGACGGTTTGGCACAAAACGCACCGTCTGGCCGGCGCGCTTTTCTTTGTCTGCGGCCTGCTGATGATGACTTTGGGCTTCATTTTTGAAAGCCAGCGTGTTATGATGACATTGGTACTGCTGCTCGTGCTGCTCAGCGCCGCCGTCCCAACCGCAGCCTCCTGCTTCTGGTATCGTGCACAGCACCCCTCGCAGGCGGCGCGGCAGGCGCGGCATCGGAAATGACCCTCTTCGCACATCCCACGGCAGGGGGTGAAGCTTCATCTGCCGGATTTGAAACGCAAGGAATATCGATAAAAATAAAAGGAGGACCACATACATTATGTTTGTCAAGCCAGGCATCTACAAGGTGGACTGCACCGACGGTTCCTACGTCTACGCCATCAAAAACGAGCATGGCGTCTCGCTCATCGACACGCACTTTCCCGGAAAAGGGGAGGAGATTGCCGCAGAGCTCCACGCCGCCGGCATGGAGCCCGTGGCCCGCATCCTGCTGACCCACAGCGACATGGACCACACCGGCAATGCCGCCTTTCTGCAAAAGAAATACGGCTGCCCTGTCTATCTGTCCGCCCGGGAGATGGAGGCGGTTCAAAACCCCGAAAAATCCAAAGACGGCAAGAGCGACCCCCTCAAGGGCCTTGAGCGGCCGGAGCTGACCGTTTTGGAGGGCAATGAGATTGCCGGCATCACGGTTGTCCCGGCCTACGGGCACACCTGGGGACATGTCTGCTACCTCTACGACGGCGTTCTCTTTGCCGGAGACCTCATCTGCACCGAAGACGGCATCATCAAGGAGATGGAGCTGCGTTACATCCGTGACAGAAAAGAGAGCTGGAAGGCCATTGAGTCGGTCGACGCCGCCGTTGAGTTCGACCTGCTGTGCCCCTCTCACGGGGAACCTCTCGCCTGCACCAAGCTTGAGGTGGGCGAGTGGCGTAAGGAGTAAGCCCGACAGCCCCTGTTTTCCCAAAATCCCAAAACAACGCCCCACTGCAAAGCAGGCGGCTTGGCAATGGAAAACAAAAGAGAGGCCGGAAAAGCAACAGCTTTTCCGGCCTCTCTTTTGCCCCCGCCTCCTTCTGACGGCATCTGCCGGGGCGGCTTTTTTTGTTTTCTTCCTTCGCGCTTTCCAAAAAGGGAGTTCCCAAACGGGGGAAAGGCGCGAAAAAAAGGTCATCTTTTTTCCGGCTCCGCCTCTTGCTCCTCCTTGTCTTCCTGCTCTTGCTGCGCACAACCTTCCTGCAGAGGGCTTCCCGCCCCGTTTTTCAAGTGCTCTGCGCGCTCCCGCGCAGAAGGCTGGCCGACGTCCCGCTTGAGGCCCGCAAGGGGATTTTTCTGCGTTGCCTCGCGCAGCTGACGGTCGCCCACATGGGTGTAAATCTGGGTGGTGTTGAGCTGCTCGTGCCCCAAAATCTCCTTGAGCGTCCGCACGTCCACGCCGCCTTCCGAAAACATCAGGGTGGCCGCCGTGTGGCGCAGCTTGTGAGGCGTGTACCTCTGCTCGTTGAGCTGTGCATCCTTGAGATATTTTTTCATCATGAGCTCAACCGTCCGGCCATTGATGCGCCGCTTCTGCCGGCTGAGAAAAACCGCATCGCGATGCTCGCCCTTGACCCCCTCGGCCGGCCGCACCGCAAGATAGGCCTCCAGCGCCACAACACAGGCGTCGTTGAGGTGAATCTGGCGCTCCTTGTTGCCCTTTCCGACAATGCGCACCACGCGCTCCCGGAGGTTGAGCCTTGACAGATTCATCCCGCACAGCTCGGAAAGACGCATGCCGCAGTTGAGAAAGAGCGTCAAAATGGCATAATCCCGCACCGCGTTTTCCCCCTCCACGGCATTCAGAAGCTTTGTCGACTCCTCAAGCGATAAGTAGACCGGCAGGCGGGAGGGGTTTTTGGGCACCTCCAGCAGGTCGGCGGGATTGCTGTCCAGAATGTGCTGATGGTTGGTGATGTATTTGAAATAGGAGCGCAGACAGGAGACCTTGCGGGCACGGGTGGCCGCCGTGTCGCCCCTGTCGCGGGCAAGATAGCTCAAAAAAGCATAAAAATCACTGAGCGTGACGCTGCGCAGCAGCGCCTCGTCCACGTCGTCAATCGGAATTTGCTCAAAGGGAAGGGAAGGGGACACCAGCCCCCGTTCGCGCTTGAGAAAACGGAAAAACATGCGCAGGTCCAGCGCATATTCGTCGACAGTCAGCGACGATTTTCCCCGTATGGTCTCGAGATAGGTCAAAAAATTTTGCATATGAAGCGGAAATTCCTGCATAAATACACCTCAGACACTTGAAAATTCCCGTGTTTTATGATATCCTAAGGACAAATTCATCGGAATAAATGTTCGTTTTTTGAGGATAGGGGAGTTGGATGGAAAATAAAACCATTTCTTTTTGCATGTTCTCTTCGCCCATCGGCGATCTCAAGCTCTTCGCCACTGACGATGCCCTGATTTACGTTCAGTTTCCGGAAGCCCTCCCGTTTCGCGTGGAACTTTACCTCAAACGCTTTTACCGGGATTTTCACCTTGTCCCGAGCGACAGTCCCATCTTGAAGCAGACCCGTATCGAGCTGCTGGACTATTTTGACCATCCCGGCAGGCCCTTTGAATTTTCGCTGCCCATCGAGCTCAAGGGAACGCCGTATCAGCGCAGAGTGTGGGAGCAAATTGCCGCCATCCCATACGGTAAAGTCATCACCTACGGCACGCTGGCCTCCTGGTGCGGCGGCGCGTCCGGCTCCTCCAGAAGCGCAGGCGCCGGCTGCGGCGCCAACCCCATTTCCATTGTCGTGCCGTGCCACAGAATCCTTGGAACCAACCGCAAGCTCGTGGGGTTTGGCGGCGGCCTGGCCGTGAAGGAATGGCTGCTGTGCCACGAGGGAAACGACATCAGAAACCATCGCTATCTGGGAGAGTTTTATACGCGGCCTTTGGACACGGGTTTTTAGAAAGGCCTTGTGCCGGCTGCACGCTCACGGCAGGGCGTGCGGCCGGCCGGCAGAGCGCGTACAGCCGGAGTCGGCGTCCCAAGGCCACAAGGTCAATACGGCGTCAATACGGCGCGCCACACATGCGCATGCCGTTAAACAGGAAGCCGCCGTGTGGGTATATCCATCTTTGAACACAGTGCATCGTCAGGCGCAAGCGCCACAGGCAAGCCGGAAAAACGCAAAGGCAAGGCAAAACGGGCGCTGCGCCCTCTTTGGCGCTCCCCTCAATTTCGCAAAATTTTTATTTTGCGAAATTATGTGTACCCCTACTATACCTCTTGTCCCCGTCGGCTGTCAAGGCGTTTTGAAAAAAAGCGCCTTGTTTTTTTATCCTGCAAAAGGCCCGGCCTGCAAAGCAGCCTCTTTTTTTCCTGGCAACTCCTGCCCCAAAGAAGCTCTTTCGCATAATTTTGAGCCTATGCTCAAATACTTACCATATCCGCCGCCATCCGCCGCCCGCCCGACACTCTTTCCAAACCGATTTGAACTTAAAAAGGCGGCATATCAAATTTCTTTCCAGCGTCTGCCGCAGAGGGGCTTTGCCTCCCAAAGTGCCCCGCAGCGCGGGGCTTTCCCCCGCCCCTCTCCCCTTTTCTTAAACCTTTCCTGTTTTCCTGCACATTTCCCGAACGTGCTTTCCCCCGCCGCCCCAAAAAAACAACTGAAAGGGAGGGCTTGTGCTTGATTTGCTGTTCTTGCGACTGCCGGTATCAAATCGACGGTGTCTGCACCCTTGCCGGCGGAGCCGCAGTCACAAATTCCGCCGCCAGCGGCTGCGCCTTTTACGAAAAAAAATAAAAGGCCGAAAACGGCCCTTTCCCTGTCAGTCCGGGGAGGCGCTTTTCCAAAAAAAGCGCCTCCCCGGACTTTATTTTGGCTGCAGCGCGATTTCCACTGCCTCCGCAATATTCTTCACTGCATAAACGGTTGCCCCCGCCGGCACCAGCTTTGGACGGTCTGTGTGAGGCACCAAAAAAGAGGTATACCCCAGGCGCACCGCCTCGGCGATGCGCTCTGCAACGTCTCTCACACTGCGCAGCTCACCGGCCAGGCCCACCTCGCCGAAGGCTACGATTTCGTCGGACACCGGGCGGTTAAAATAGCTTGAGGCGGCTGCCAGCACCAGTGCCAAATCAGAGGACGGCTCGTTGAGGCGCAGCCCGCCCACCACGTTGAAGTAGGCGTCGCTGACGCCCAGCCTTAAGTCCATGTGCTTTTCCATCACGGCCAGCAGCATGGCACACCGGTTTTGCTCCACTCCTGTAGACATGCGGCGCGGGGAGCCCAGCCGGCTCTCCACCAAAAGCGCCTGAACCTCGGCCAAGAGGGGCCGCGTCCCCTCCAGGACGCACACCGTGCAGGTGCCGGACACCCCGTGCGGCTTTCCGGAGAGCAGCGCCGCCGAGGGGTTTTCCACCTGGCGCAGGCCCGTCTCCCCCATTTCAAAAATCCCGATTTCATTGGTGGAGCCAAAGCGGTTCTTGCTGGCCCGAATGATGCGATAGGCCAGATTCTTGTCTCCTTCAAAGTAAAGCACGGTGTCCACCATGTGCTCGAGCATTTTCGGCCCTGCAATGGAGCCCTCCTTGTTCATATGCCCGATAAACAGGAAGGTTATCTCCCGCGTTTTGGCAATTGCAATGAGCGCGCTGGCACACTCCTTGATTTGGCTGACGGTGCCGGGCAGCGAATTGAGCTGCCCACTGAACATGGTCTGGATGGAGTCGATAATGACCACGCTCGGCAATTCCTTTTCAACGGCCTGCTCCACAGCCTGCAGCTGCGTGCTGCTGAGCAGCAGCAGGTTCGGGTTTGACACCCCCAGCCTCTGCGCACGCAGCCTGATTTGCCGGGGAGATTCCTCCCCCGACACATACAGCACCTTCCCCTGCTTGGCCATGGTCTGACAGGCCTGCAGCAAAATGGTCGACTTGCCGATGCCGGGGTCCCCGCCCAGCAGCGTCACCGAGCCCGGCACGAGGCCCCCGCCGAAAACGCGGTCAAGTTCCGACATCCCGGTGAGGATGCGCGCGCCCTCCTCCGGCATCTCCCCCTCCTGCGGCTCCTGTGTGAGTACAACAGGCTGCGAGGAAAAGGCGATGTCAAAATAGCGGCCGGCTTTGCCCTTGCCCGGCAGCTCAGGCAGCACAAGCTCCTCTTCCATGGTGTTGAAATTTCCGCAGGAAGGGCAGCGTCCCAGCCACTTGAGGCTCTCATATCCGCACTCCTGACAGACGTATTTGCTCTTGCTCTTACTCATTGGCTGATTCCTGTCCGGCGGCATGGTCTGCCGCCTGCATTTCTTGTTCTTCTCCCCTATTATAGTAGTTTTGCAGCCCGCTTGCAATGGCCTGTGCCAGCGCTTGCTGATACGACTCCTCCTGCAGCTTCTCCAGCTCCTCAGGGTTTGACAAAAAGCCGCACTCCACCAAAACCGCCGGCTGCTGCGCCTGCGCCAGCAGATAAATCTCCCCGCCCGCCTGCTTGATTTGACGCGTGTTCTCCGGCTGGAGTGCCTGACGGATTTGCTGCTGGATGTCCTCGGCCAAAAGCTTTGAATCCGGGTTGTTGGCCGAATAAAAGACCTGACTTCCACTGTATTTTGCAATGCCAAACTGATTCATGTGGATGCTGATTAAAAGGGCATCCGGATTGTCCTGCGCAATCTTGGCGCGGGCACGCAGGTCGGCGGATTTCCCTGTCTGCCCGTCCAGCGTGAGGGCCTCGTCGTCGCTGCGCGTCATGATGACCTCTATCCCCTGTGACAGCAGCAAAAGCTCGAGCTTCTTGGCAACGCTCAAATTGAGCTCCTTTTCCAAAACCTGCCCGGACGATACGGCGCCCCCGTCAAAGCCGCCGTGGCCCGCGTCCAGGATCACCGCGGGAAACCCCTCCTGCAGAATATGGCCGGCCGCAGTCTCCTGCGGCAGTGTGCGGTATCCCGCCGCCACGCACAGGGCGGCAAAAAGAAGGGCCGCATTCCTCCTCATGGCATAAAGCCGGCACAGCATCCCCGTTCCCGTCTTTGGCAGCCTTCCCCTTGAGGCAACCCTTCTCCTCCTT
>DVNV01000075.1 GCA_018714125.1 Candidatus Galloscillospira excrementipullorum | reverse complement strand
AGGGGGACAACCAGGAGGCGTCGGGCCTTTTAAGCGATGTGGCGCCTTGAAAAACCGGAGAAAAAAGTTTGTCTTTTTGGAGCTTTTTTACGCTTTTTTGGAGTGGAGGGCCTTTTCAAAATCCCTATAATAAAAACCAGCCGCACAGGCCGTGCGGCAAAAAACTTCCAGCCGCCCGGCACGGATGCCCGGACAGCCTGCGGCAGAAGACAATGGAAAGGAGAAAGCATTGAGCGTTGTCATTTTTGGCGGAAACGAATGTATGGAGCGCCGGTATAAGGATATCTGCAGGGAATACTGCTGCGAGGCCAAGGTCTTTGCAAAGCCGGTCGGCGTTTTGAAAAACAAGCTGGGAAATCCCGATTTGATGATTTTCTTTACCAGCGCCATGTCTCACAAAATGCTGCGCGGAGCCCTCAGCGAGGTCAAGGGCCGCAACACCGTTATTGAGCACTGCCGCACCAGCTCGGGCAGTGCCCTTCGAAAAATTCTGGAAAAGCACGTTTTGCAAAAGGGGAGTGTGCCGTGTCGGACGAGCTGCTGATTCGCCACTGTTCCCCCACACTGGCAGGAGTGAAAACAGCAAACCTGTTTTCCTGTCCGAGTGCGTCGCGCAGCAGAACTCTCGGGGAGCTGCGCCGCCTCAACCTCCGTTGGAGGGAAAAGGGGCTGTGCGCATTGCTGCTGCGCCACGAAGGGGGCAGGGCACTGGTCTATGTGTTTCGCCCACGGGCGCTGGAACGGGATTTGAAAAACGCACAGGCACAGCGCCTGCTGCGGCGTATGGGCTATCCCTGCGCAAGGCCCTGGCACTGCCTGGCACACCTCGCACAACGGATGAAAGAAGCGGGCGAGTTCCCGCATGAGATTGGCCTTTTTCTGAGCTACCCTCCCGAAGACGTGGAAGGCTTCATGAGCAAAAGCGCCCCCTGCAAGTGCGTGGGCTGCTGGAAGGTCTACGGCGACGCGGAAAGAGCATGCCGTCTGTTTGAAAAATACCGCCGGTGCGCCTGCGATTATCGCAGGCGCTGGGAAAAAGGCATTCCCCTTGAAAAGCTCATTGTCGACAGAGATATCACATCAGCAAAAAGGAAAGGGTTGAGAGAATGAAAAAAGTCGCGGTGATTTATTGGAGCGGCACCGGCAACACACAGGCCATGGCGCGCTTTGTCGCAGACGGTGCAAAAGAAGCAGGCGCCCAAGTTGAGCTTCTCACGCCCGGCGAATGCGATGCCGCCCTGCTTGATTCGATGGACGCCATCGCCTTTGGCTGCCCCGCTATGGGGGCGGAAGTTCTGGAGGAATCGGAGTTTGAACCCCTGTTTGCAGCCTGCGAACCCAGACTTGCCGGCAAGCGGATTGCCCTGTTCGGCTCCTACGGCTGGGGAGACGGGGAGTGGATGAGAAACTGGGAGGCCCGATGCACCGATGCCGGGGCGCAGCTTGTCTGCGACGGCATCATCTGCGCCGACGCTCCGGACCAGGCCACCCAGGCCCGATGCAGGGAGGCCGGAAATACCCTCGCCTCATAACAGAGGGGCCATCCTCCGTTCCGCCTTCTCCGAAGCGGAAAAAGCAAAACCCCCGGAAAGCACTTGAAAATCAAGGCTTTTCGGGGGTTTTGTGGCTGCGGGACTAGGATTCGAACCCAGACAAACAGAGTCAGAGTCTGCCGTGCTACCATTACACAATCCCGCAACGTGCATATGTTATTATATCTGATTTTTGGGCGATGTCAAGCCCTTTTCCGATTTAATTTGTTCTTTTTGAAAATTCACTTGAAAAGAAGCCCCCGATCCAGTATAATAAGTTTCGCTATCCCATTGCTCTTTGCCGGCGTGTCGGAATGGCAGACGAGGCGGACTCAAAATCCGTTGGCGGCGACGTCGTGTGGGTTCAAGTCCCACCGCCGGCACCAGTCCGCCGCAAGCGTTAAACCGCTTGCGGCGGGCTTTTTTTGTTTGAAATTCCACTTGACGTAAGCCCCCCCCTTCCTTCAAAGTGGCAGGGGCCCCGCTTGCTTTCGCAATCCCCCTTTGAGCCCCGTGGCCGGAGCAGACCCCTTGCCGGCCTTGTCCCTTTTACCTCTGCCAGATGCTTTTTTCTGCCCCCTTTTTTGAAAAGGGGGCAGAAAAAAAGCCTTGACTTTCTCGATATTCGAGATATAATAATTCTGAAAGCTCGAATATCGAGAAACAGGAGGTGCCGCCATGCCCAGAGAAAAATTCAAAACGCTCACCGAGCAGATGTTTTACGTTCTCCTTTGTCTTCAAAGAGAGTGCCAGGGAGTGGAGATCCTGGAGCAGGCGCTTTGGCAGGGTCAGGTCTTACTCTCCGAGGAAGCGCACGGCAAAGGCCGCAAAGAACTCCACAATGCGGCGGAAGGCGCTCTCATCGAGGTCGAAGGTCGGGTTGTGGTGGTTGCCGCTCGTTCCGGGGCGCTTGCAGTTGGCACCGGTGTCGCAGTAAAAGCCGGGGAAGGCGGCGAGAAACTCGGCATAGTTGTCCGAGCCGCAGGTGGGGTCGTGGGGCGGGGCAAAGGTGAAGCCCACCGAAGCCGCAACTTCGCGCCCCAGCGCCGCCATCTCGGGGTTGTTGATGACAGGCAGGGGAGAGGCGGCCACGTTGCTCACCGTTGCGGTGGTGCCGTAGGCCTTGGCCGTGTTCTCGGCCACCAGACGAATGCGCTCGAGCAGCTTTTCATCGTCACCGTACTTGAAGAAGCGCAGGTTGCCGCCAATCTTGACGCTCTCGGGGATGATGTTGCTGGCGCTGCCGCCGTGAATCTGGCAGGGGCTGACCACGCAGGTGTCAAAGGGGTTGTGATACTGCGCCGGAATGCTGGCAATTTTCAGCAGAATATCGCAGGCCGGCTTGATGGGGTCGACCGCCTTGTCGGGCCGGGAGCCGTGTCCGCCGACGCCCTTGACCTCGATTTCAAAGAGCTGGGCTCCCGCCATCAGGGGGCCGTCGGGCAGGTGAATGACGCCGGCGTCACTTCCGCCGTCCAGGTGGGTGCCAATCACGCCGTCCACCCCGCCTTTTTGCTTGAGGTATTCAACAATCTCGCCGGCGCCGCCGCCCACCTCTTCGGCAACCTGGAAGCACAGGTAAATTTTCCCCTTGAGCTGGTCTTTGATTTGGGTGAGCACCTTGGCCGTTCCCAGCAGCATGGCGGCATGTCCGTCGTGTCCGCAGGAGTGCATCACGCCCTCCACCTTGCTGCAGTAGGGGGTCGTCTTGTCGGCCTCGTCCATGGGCAGCGCGTCGATGTCGGCGCGGATGGCAAGCGACTTGCCGGGCCTGCCGGTGTCAAAAAGTGCCACCACGTTGCCACTGCCCACCGTCTCATGCGGGATGCCAATCTTGTCAAGCTCCTCGCGAATGCGGGCCGTGGTGCGCTTCTCCTGGAAGGAAATCTCGGGGTTTGCATGAAACTCCCGTCTCATGTCGATGACATACTGTTCGACATCCTGAGACAGCTGAAACAGGTTCATAGCCGTGTGTCCTCCTTTATTTTGTGTCAAAGAGCGATAAATCAACATTTTCTGGAAACCATACAAAAGCAGTATACGCCACCCCGCAGGGCTTGTCAACCGTCTGCAGGCGCCCTGTCTCGGGGCAAAAAGGCCCCCGGCGGGCGGCCGCTTGCAGATGCGGATGCCAGATGATATAATCACATGCAAAGGACGGCTTTCTTTTCAAAGAGGCTAGCAAAAAGGGGAAAACAGGGCAGGGGAGGCCTGCCGTAAAAAAAGAGGTGTCACATTGAACGGGATGCGCGGAGAAATCCGGTCATACTCCCAAAAAGCCAGACGGCGCTCCTCCACAGCAGGGCTGCTGAGCATCCCCCTGCTGCTCTTTCTCTATGCCCAGCTCTTTCCCTCCGGCAGCTTTTCCGCCGTCTCCTTTTCCCCTCAGAGCTATCTGGAGCGCCGCTTTGAGCAAGTTTCACTCTGCTATGAGGGAGAGGAATTTCAGCTCTTCGGTGTCCAGGAGGGGGAGGATGTCACTCCGGCGGCCTTTGTCAAACGGCTGGGCCTGTGGGTGCAGGACTATCCCCACGAGAGAAACCTGACCGGCACCTCCTTTGGCAAAGACGCCTCCTATTACTACGGCGACTTTGCCGGCGCCCCTGCCGCCGTCGGGCAGGACGGAAGGCAGTATACCCCCATACGGGGCGGCGGCCTCTCGCTCTATATCCTGCCGGTGCCCGGGGCAAAGGACGTCTATGACTTCGGGCAGGGGCGTCAGCTCATTTTGCAGGCAAAAACGAGGGCGACGCAGCAGCAGGGGCAGCCGCCGGCCTGAGCGCGGCTTTTTCGTGCCTGATGGGAAAATGCCCAGTCTGTCGAAAAAGGCCCTTTGCGCAAGAGCATCGGCTTCAAACAAAAGGGCAGGGACCGTGCTATTTTATGATATAGGGATGACGATGCATGAAAAACATGGGGAAGTATCTTTTTCTCGGCCTTGTGGCCGTCGCTTTGGAATGGGTTTTTGTGGCCCTGGCCGACGCTTTTTTTGACGGGATGCCGCAAACCGAAAGGGTTGTGATTGGAACAGGCTTTTTTCTGGCGTTTGAACTGGTGATTTGTACGGGGGCGGTGATTTCAAAGCTGGAGAACGGCACAAAAACAAAAGAAAAATAAAGCGGTGGGGTGCCTATGCCCTCTCAAAGGCGCAAGCCCCGCTTTTATGCCCGGCAAAAGGCCCCCTCCCGTTCAAACGGGAAGGGGCCTCTGTTTTCCGTATTGGAAGGGAGGTGAAAAGCACGGGTCTTTCTCTTTGCCTCCTG
This sequence comes from Candidatus Galloscillospira excrementipullorum, assembly GCA_018714125.1. GTDB lineage: Bacteria > Bacillota > Clostridia > Oscillospirales > Feifaniaceae > Galloscillospira > Galloscillospira excrementipullorum. The sequence continues at coordinate 1,552 of DVNV01000075.1, read as the reverse complement.
CCGGAACACGGTTATTGCTGCTCGGCCAGCAGCTCTTCTCCCACCTTGTAGACGTCGCCCGCGCCCATGGTGATGAGCAAATCGCCCTCGCGCAGGTGCTCCAGCAAAAGCTCCTTTGCCTGCTCAAAGGAATCGGCATACAGGGCGCCGGGAATGTCGCGCGCAAGCGCCTGCGAGGTCACAAGGGGGTCGGGGGCCTCGCGGGCGGCGTAAATGTCAAGCAGGATGGTCAGGTCTGCCGCAGAAAGCGCCTTGACAAACTCCTGCCACAACGCCTTGGTGCGCGAATAGGTGTGGGGCTGAAAAAGGCAGACCACCCGGGAAAAGGGACGCTCTTTGGCGGCCCGCAGCGTGGCGGCAATTTCGGAAGGGTGGTGCGCATAATCGTCGACCACGGTGACGCCGCGAAACTCCCCCTTGCGCTCAAAGCGCCTCTTGGCCCCGCCAAAAAGGGAGAGGGCGTGCAAAATGACCTCCCACGAGATGCCCACGATGCGCGCCGCAGCACAGGCGGCCAGCGCGTTCATGACGTTGTGCCGTCCGGGCACCTGCAGGCGGCACTCACCCACGCACTCGCCGCGCTCATAAATTTCAAAAACAGGAAGCCCGTCGGGCGAGGGCAGCAGCTTTGCAAAATAGTCTGCATTTTGGTCTTTCATGGAAAAGAGCACCCGCTCCCCCTCGTACTGCCGCAAAACGGGCTGAAGATTGACGTCGTCCCCGTTGGCGACCAGGCAGCCGCCCGGCATGGTCAGCCTGGCATAGGCCAGAAAAGAGGCCTGGATGGCCGAAATGTCTTCAAAATAGTCGAGATGGTCGGCGTCCACGTTGAGGATGACCGTGATATAGGAGACAAAGTTGAGAAAAGAGTCCACATACTCGCAGGCCTCGTACACCACATAGGGGGAGGCGCCCACCTTGAAATTCTGCCCGATGAGCGGAAGCGTTCCCCCGATCAAAATGGTGGGGTCAAGCTGCGCTTCCAGCAGAATCTGGGAAATCATGGAGGTGCAGGTGGTCTTTCCGTGGGTGCCGGACACCCCGATAGGGCATCCGTAGCAGCGCAGAATCCACCCCAGGAAAACGGCACGCTCCACCACAGGGATGCCAAGCCGCTTTGCCTCAAGCAGCTCGGGATTGTCGGGAGAGATGGCGGCCGTATACACCACGAGGTCGGCCCCCTCCACCTGCGACTCTTTGTGTCCAAGGTAAACCGTGACCCCGTTGTCGCGAAGGTGCTGTACCGCCGGGGACTCGCTGTTGTCCGACCCCGTCACACAGTGCCCGCGCAAACGCATGATTTCCGCAAGGGCCGACATGCTCACGCCGCCGATGCCGATAAAATGAATGTGTTGATATCGCTCCGTCAAATCGTGTATCCTGTTCACAAGGGCACCTCAAGTTCTCAAAGATTATCATGAATTGGAAAGGCCTGCCGCCAAGACTGCCGCAAAAAGCCAAACTCCTGCTGCATATATTATATGGCAATTCCTGCGTGAATGGAATGTTTTTTTCGAAAAAAGAAATTTTTATTCGTTTCCGGAAAAATGTC
>DVNV01000074.1 GCA_018714125.1 Candidatus Galloscillospira excrementipullorum | reverse complement strand
TACCTTCACTCAAAGTATTCCCAAGGGTCCTTTCGCTTCTCAGTGTTGTTCGATTTTCAAGGTCCGTGCCGCCCCTTCCGAAGCGGCTTACTTAGAATACACCATCTTCCTTCCCTTGTCAACCCCCTTTTCCAAGAATCTTTCCAAAAACTTGACAGAGCCTGCCCATGACGCTAGAATGATAGCAACTATTTTCCGTCAAAAACCGTCTAAAACTCCATAAGATTGGCGGCTTTTGCCGCTACTATTGGAAATCAGGTGCCGTAATGAGACAAAAAACCTTCATTAAATTGACTGCCTGGCTTTTGGCCATTGCCATCAACGGGCTGATTGTCGTCGTCTACCTCAACGTCAAGGGGCTCGACGGCGGGTTTCTCACACAAATTGAAAAGGGGGATGCCAGCCTTGAAAGCGGAGATTTGGAATCGGCTCTCAAGCACTACCTCAAGGCAGTCTCCATTGCGCCCGACAGTCCTCTTGCCTATCTGAACGCTTCGGCCACCTATGTCTCCCTGGGGGACAGCGAGTCGGCCATGGCTCTCATGGAGGAATACCTTGCCACCTCGCCGCACTCGGTGGAAAGCTACGAGTATCTGCTGTCCCTTTATGAGCAGAACAACGTCTCTCCCCAAAAGCAGTTTGCGCTGCTGTCGGAGGCGGCCCTGCTCTTCCCCGATGCGGCCTTTGCCGACCGGGCCGGCGAGCTCAAGCTGCAGCTCGCGGAGGTTGACGCGCCTTTGCTCACGCCGGAGCCCGGCAGCTATGAGGACACGCTCAAAGTCACCATCTCCAACTACGAGGAGGGCGACGAAATTTTTTATACGGACAACGGGGATCAGCCCACCCGTGCCTCTACCCGCTACGACCCCGACAAGGGCATCTCCATCAAAAAGGGCAAGACCCAGCTCACACTCATCCGCTACACGGCGGAGGGCGACGTCAGCGACGTGGTGCAGGCGCTCTACTCCGTGGGAGAAGGGCTTTCGGAGGAGCAGCTCCGGGCCTATACGGCGGCCTCTCCCAACGTGGTGACGGGAGGCGTTGCCCTTTTCGGCGGCACGGACAGCTACTACAGCAATCTCAACGACGGCAGCGCGCTTTACAGCGCCGCCCAGGGACGCATCCTCACCGACAAGGTCTCCTACCTCAACATGACGGGAGGCCGCCTCTACTACGTCAACGCTTCAGACGGCGGACGCGTCTACCGTGTCAAGACCGACGGCAGCGAGCGCGAGCGCATCGTCAGCGACGGCGCGGGCATGCTCCAGGTGGCGGGGGACCGCGTTTTTTACCAGAGCAAGGACGACGGCGGCCTCTACAGTGCCGCACTCGACGGCTCCGGAAAGCTGCGCATCGTCAAGGACAGGGTCTCCTGCTTCACGCTCAGCAACGGCGTTATATACTATAGGAACGACTCGGAGGGCGGCGCCCTGTGGTGCTGCTCGCTCGACGGGTTTGACGCCCGCCTGCTGGCAGAAGGTTCTTGCAATTATCCCGCCGTGTCCGACGGCTTTGTCTATTATGTCAACGCCTCGGACGACAGCATCTGCCGCGTCCCGACACAGGGCGGCGACCCCGAAACGGTGGTCTCCTCGGGTGTCAGCGAGTTTGTGCTGTCGGGCGGAAATCTGTATTACAGGAGCACCTCAGGCGGGGTTTTCCGCTGTAGCACCTCAGGCTCTTCCTCCACGCGCCTGACGCAGGACGACGGCGGCAAGCTGGCCGTGGCGGGCTCCACCCTTTACTTTGTCAATTATGACGACGGTTCCAGCCTCTATATGGTTTCGACATCGGGCGGCAATCAGAGGGAGGTCCCGGCAGGCGGCATGCCGCAGACGGAAGACCCCCCGGCCGTGCAGGACGAGACGCAGCCCGATTCGCAGGAGGAGACCGGAAGCCCGGAGGGGCAAACCGCCGGCATCGAGCAGTAGCCCCGTCAAACATACCCTCTCCCCCTTTAACTAACGCTTTAACGGCGGGAAGACGCAATCCAAAAGAGGCCCTCTTTTCAAAAAGAGGGCCTCTTTCCTGTTTTGGTTTATTTTGGCCGCGCCGCTTTCAGGCAATTGCGCTTTCCTTCATGAAGCGCCTTTTGGGAACAGCCTCTTGGGGGAGGGGCGTTGTGTCTTCGCTGCCCCGGGCGTTATTTTGCGTAGTTGTCAAAATAGCCCTGAATCCAGACGATGGGCGTGCCCTTGTCTCCACTGCCCGAAGTCAAATCACACAGCGAGCCAATCAGGTCGGTCAGCTTGCGCGGCGTGGTGCCCTGCGAAGCCATGCTGCCCTTGAGGTCGCCGTCCTTGCGGCGGATGGACTCCACAATGGCCTCGCGCAGCTCCTCCCCCTGAAGGGAAGCAAAGTCGTTGTCGGCCAGATACTTGAGCTTGAGCTCGTTTGGCGTGCCCTCCAGGCCGGGCGTATAGGCCGGGCTGATCACCGGGTCTGCCAGCTCCCACACCTTGCCCACCGAATCCTTGAAGGCGCCGTCGCCATAAATCATCACTTCGATGTTTTTGCCGGTTGCCTCGCGCAGCTTGGCAGCCACCGTGTCCACAAAGACCTGGCCGTTGCGCGGGAAGAGCTTGATTTTCTCCTCCGTGGCCTTGTTGGAGCCCAGAAGGCCGTAAGTCTCGTTATAGCCGCTGCCGTTGACCGGCGCGGTCAAAATCCCGTCCAGCCCCAGCACCAGCTTGGCGCCGGCCTGGGTCAGGCGGCGCTTGGTGCGCGCCCTGGTGTGAATGTCACAGGTCAAAACATATCCCGTGTGCTTGAGAATCTCCCGCGCATCGTTGGCAAAGATAATCTCCAGCTCACAGCCCTCTTTTTCAATGAGGTCGCGGTAGTAGGACACATAGTCCACCCCCGTGAAGTAGTGCGGCGTCTCGCCGAAAAGCTCGCGATAGCGCGCCTCGGTCAGCACGTCACTCCACGGGTTGATGCCCGCTTCGTCCAAGAGGTCGGGCTCGATGAGATGGTTGCCCACCTCGTCGCTCGGATAGCTGAGCATGAGCACCATCTTTTTCACGCCGCGCGCAATGCCCCTCAGGCAGACGGCAAAGCGGTTGCGGCTGAGAATGGGGAAAATCACGCCCACCGTGTGCTCGCCAAACTTGGCCTTCACGTCGGCTGCAATGTCGTCAGGCGTGGCGTAGTTGCCCTGTGCGCGCGCCACGATGGCCTCGGTGACCGAGACAATGTCCCTGTCGCGGAAAGCAACCCCCTCTGCGGCGGCGCAGTCGAGCACCGACTGCGTCACAATGGCGGCCAGATCGTCGCCCTCACGGATAATCGGGGCCCGGACACCCCGAACAACGGTTCCCACGGCTCTTTCCATTCTCTATCCCTCATTCAAAATAAAATTTCGTCTCTTTCTTTTGCAAAGGCTCTTGCAAAATGATTGTACCGCGGGGCATAATATAAGTAAATACTCTTTTTTCTTCTTAAACCATAAGAAATACTTATATTTCGAGGGGTGCGGTATGGACGGTGTTACTCTGGATCTCTACCGGGTCTTTGTGCAGGTTGCGCGGGAGGGCAGCTTTTCGGCCGCGGCGCGGTCGCTCTATCTGTCGCAGCCTGCCGTCAGCCAGGCCATTTTGCATTTGGAGCGCCAGCTCAAGGCCACGCTTTTTCTGCGCAGCGTGCGCGGCGTCACGCTCACGCCGGAAGGGGCGCTGCTGTTTGAGCACGCCAGCGCGGCGCTCGACACGCTGGAAGCCGGGCAGCGCAAGCTCGAAACGCTGCACCGCCTGGAGGCGGGCGCCCTGCGGGTGGGGGCGGGCGACACGGCGACGCGCTACTACCTGCTCCCCCGGCTCTCCCGTTTTTCGAGCCGCTTTCCGGGGCTGTCTCTGTCGGTGCGCAACGGCACCACGGGCGAGCTTTTGGAATATCTGCGGCAGGGCACCATCGACCTTGCGCTCATCAGCCTGCCCTGTGACGACGCCGACATCACGGTTCAGCCCTGCCTCCCCATTCACGACGTCTTCGTGTGCGGCGCGGGGCAGGCGCTCTCGCAAGGGCCGGTGCCGCTCTCCCGGCTTCGGGAGATGCGGCTCATCATGCTGGAGCGGCAGTCGAGCTCCCGCCGCCTCATTGACGCCACGCTGCAGGAGATTGGCATGCCGCTCTCGCCGGAAATCGAGCTGGGCTCCCATGACCTGCTCATGGACTTCGCCGAGGCGGGGCTTGGCGTCTCCTGCGTGGTGCGTGAGTTTGCCGCAGCGCGTCTGCGGGAGGGCCGCCTTGTGGAGCTCGACGTGCGGCCCGCGCTGCCCGAGCGGGCGGTGGGCGTGGCCTTTTTGAAAGACATGCCCCTGCCGACGGCGGCCCGCCGCTTTCTCACGGAGCTGCAGGAGCAAACGGTGCCTTCCCCGGCACCCCCTTTGGAATCTCCCGGCGCCTAACGGCGCCTTTTTCAAAAAGCCCCGCTCAAAGCCCTGAAAAAAGTGGGCCCGCGCCGGCGCATCGC
>DVNV01000073.1 GCA_018714125.1 Candidatus Galloscillospira excrementipullorum | reverse complement strand
TACCTTCACTCAAAGTATTCCCAAGGGTCCTTTCGCTTCTCAGTGTTGTTCGATTTTCAAGGTCCGTGCCGCCCCTTCCGAAGCGGCTTACTTAGAATACACCATCTTCCTTCCCTTGTCAACCCCCTTTTTTGGTTTTTTTTACACTTTTCCACGCTTCTCCCCCAAAAAAGCTCTCCTCTTTTTGGCCCTGATTTCCCCTTTTACAGAAATTCCTGCACCTGTGACCGATTGACGCGCCGTCTTACTTCCTCTATAATAAAGCAAAGGCGCATCTGCGCGGCACTTAATATCACGCAACAGACATAAGGAGCATTCTCATGAAAAAACTGGGACTTTTTGCGCTGGCCGTACTGGTGGTCGTGCTGCTGTTCACGCTCATCGGAGGGCGCGGGGAAGACGGCGGCCTGAGCACGCCGGCCTTTTCCACCGTGAAGATTGACAATCCGGCCGCCGTCCGCAAGGGAAATCTGGTTGTCACCTGCCCGGCATACAGTGGCAACTTCAACCCTCTCTATCTGACCGAACCCATCGACAAGGCCATCACCCGTCTTCTTTTTGACCCCCTTGTGGAGCCCTCGGCAGACGGTACGCCCACGCCGGTGCTGGCTGATTACACGGTGTCTGCCGACCAGCGCACCTATACCTTCACCATCCGGGAGGACGCTCTCTTTTCAGACGGCAGCGAGGTGACTGCACAGGACGTGGCCTTCACCTGGTGCGTACTTTACGACCCGGCGTATGACGGGCATCTGCTGTCTTCGCGTCCGGCCCTGGCGGGTGCGGATGCCTACACCAAGGGGGAGGCTTCCTCCATCTCCGGCATTGAGGTTGTCGATGAAAAAACCATCTCGGCAACCCTTACGGAGCCTGACGCCTCCGCCATTTTCACGCTGGGCGTTGCGCCGCTCTCCAAGGCCTACTACGGTGCAGACTATGAGCCCGGCAAGCTGGACTCTCTGCTGCTGCAGCTCTCGCGGCCCATGGGGTGCGGGCAATACAGCCTGACCGACCTGACCATGCAGCAGCTCACCTTTTCCCGCTGCAAGGACTACTATCTCGGCGAGCCTGCCTGCGAGACCGTCACCTTCACGGTGGCGGACGGGGACTCTGCGGCCGCCATGCTGCTGCAGGGGGAGTCGGACTTGGATTTGACGGGCGGGAGCGCCCAAATCAACGCCGACGACTATGACTATCTCATCCGGCGCACCTTTGCGGCAGACAGCATGGGCATGCTGGGCTTTTCCCTTGTGACAAAGGAGCTTGTCGACCCTGTCGCCAGGCAGGCCATCGCCCTGTGCGTCGACCGGCAGGCTCTTATCGACGCCGTATTGCCGGGGGAGGCCTCCGTGCTTGACCTTCCGGTCTCGCAGGAGAGCTGGGCCTTCCCGCAGGGGCAAAGTGCCCCTGCCTGCGACCCGGCAGCCGCCGCCGCGCTGCTGGAGCAAAACGGCTACACCAAAAACTCCTCGGGCTACTATCAAAAAGACGGCCTGCTGCTGCAGGTTGTCTACACCACGACGCAAAACAACCCCGTTTCGGAGGCTCTGGCACAGCAGCTTTCGGAGAACCTGCCCAAGGCCGGCATCCGCCTGACCGTGCGCAGCACCGACTATGCCACCCTGCTCAATCAAATCGAGGTCGGCCGCGCCGAGCTCTGGTTCATGGCCTACGGCGCCTCGCCCGACCCCGACCCCTCCGCCCTTGTTGCCTCGGACGGGGCCTTCAACCTCTTTTCCTACGCCAACCCCTCGGCGGACAGCCTGCTGTCGCTGGCAAAGCAGCAGCAGGACACCTCCCGTCGTGCCGACCTGTATTCCCAGGTCTGGGAGCAGCTTGAGCAGGACCCGCCCTTTGTCGTGCTCTATCAGAGACAGGAGCAGGCGGTGTGCAACATCCGGTGCCAGGAGCTGACCTTCTGCGCCAACCGGCCGGTGACGGCTGACTTTTACCTGCTCAAGGACAAGTAAGCCAAAGGGGCGCCTCCCCTTTTTGTGCGCTGTTTTCGCGGCAGGGGGCCTTTTTCAAAAGGCCCGCTCCCATGGTTTTTTTCGTCCTCTGCCGCATCCTTTTCCCCTGCCGTAAGCCTCCCTTGCCCAAGGAGGCCCGTGCCCATTTGAAAAATTGTTTTTCCGAAAGGAGTTTTTCCCATGCAAGCCTACGAACGTCTGCTGTCCTACGTCTCCTATGACACCTGCTCCGACGCCTCTTCCCCCACCTGCCCGTCCACCGAGCATCAGCGCACCTTCGGCGCCGTGCTGGTGGAGGAGATGCTGCGCATGGGCATCGCCGACGCGCACATGGACGAAAACGGCTACGTCACCGGCACCATCCCGGCAAATACCGACAAAAAGCTGCCGGTCATCGGCTTTATCGCGCACATGGATGTTGTGGACGAGGTCCCCTCGGCCGGTGTCAAGCCGCGCCTTGTCAAGGCGTATGACGGGGGAGACATCGTGCTCAATGCCGAGAAAAACATCGTCATGAGCCCTGATGAATTTGAAAGCCTCAAAGCCGTGGTGGGGCACGACCTCATCGTGACCGACGGCACCACCCTTCTGGGTGCAGACGACAAGGCCGGCATTGCCGAGATTCTCACCATGGCCGAACGCCTGTTGGCGCCGGGCGCCTTCCCCCACGGCGTTGTCAAAATCGGCTTTACACCCGACGAGGAAATCGGCCGTGGCGCCGACCTCTTCCCGGTGGAGGCCTTCGGAGCCGACTTTGCCTACACCGTTGACGGCGACGTCTTTGGCGGCATCGACAACGAGAACTTCAACGCAACGGCACTCCAGGTTTCCGTTGCCGGGCTCAGCACCCATCCCGGTGCAGCCAAAAACAAAATGATCAACGCCTGCCTGGTCGCCATGGAGTTTCAGTCCATGCTGCCCGTGGCGCAGCGCCCTGAGTACACCGAAGGGCGGGAGGGCTTTTTCCACCTGACCAATATGACGGGCAGCGCCGAGAAGGCCAGCCTCACCTACATCCTGCGCGACCACGACCGCGCCCTGCTTGAACGCCGCAAGGAGCTGGCAAAACAGGCCGCCGTCTTTCTCAACCACAAATACGGCCCCGGCACCGTGACACTCGACATGCGCGACACCTACTACAACATGGCCGAGATGCTGCTGCCTCACCCCGAAATCCTCGAGCTTGCCCACGAGGCCATCGTCTCGCTGGGCGGCACCCCGGTCTATATCGCCGCGCGCGGCGGGACCGACGGCAGCCGTCTCTCCTTCATGGGCCTGCCCTGCCCCAACCTGGCAACCGGCAGCAGGGGCTCCCACGGGCGCTTTGAATATGTCAGCGTCAACGAGATGGAGCTTTGCACAAAGACCCTGCTCCAAATCCTGCGCCTTGCCGCCGAGCGGGACTGGGACTAAGCCCGCAGGGGCTCCCCTCTCCCCTTTTTGCCGCAGGCACCTGCCTGCCTTAGACAAAGCCGCACGGTGCGGGCTGTCTTCTTCACTTTAAGGCATGCGGCAGAAAAAGAAAAAAAGCGTCTGTGCAAAACCATATTTTAGAAAACAAACAGAAGGGGCGGCCGCCCCTTCTGTTTGTTTTTCCCTGCTCATTTTCCCCACCGCCTTCAAACAAGGCCCTGCCGGGACAGACTTTGGGCGCCTTTCCCCTTTACTGCGCCTGCGGCTGCGCGTCGGGCGCGCCGGGGTCTCTCACGCGGGCGGCCCGCTCCATCTGCACCCTGTTAATGTGGCAGTAGCCGCCCGAAAATTTGTCGAGATACTGCTGATGGTAGTCTTCTGCAGGCGTGTAGTTTTTCAAAGGCTGCACCTCCACGGCAATGGGTTCGCGCCAGCGCGCCGCCAGGGCGCGCATGGCCTGCTCAATGACCGGCAGGTCGTCTTCGTCAAGGTAGTAGATGCCCGTGCGGTAGCTGATGCCGTAGTCCCCGCCCTGGTGATTGACCGCCGTGGGGTCGATGGCTTCAAAATACATGGACAGCAAAAAGGGCAGCGTGATGCGCCGCTTATCATAGACCACCCTGACCGCCTCGGCATGGCCGGAGCCCGCGCACACCTGCTCATAGGTGGGGTTTGCTGTGTTTCCATTGGCGTAGCCCGCCTGCGTCCGTACAACCCCGTGCAGCAGCGAAAGATATTTCTGCATCCCCCAAAAACATCCCCCCGCCAGGACAATTTCTCCCGTTTCCATATGCGTCTTCTCCTTCCCCTCCTGCTGCGCACCCTTTTGCTCAGGAGTCGGAAAAGGGCGCTCTCGGAGCGCCCTTTTTCGGCCTTGCGGCAATCTTTTGCTTAATAATTGGTGGCCTTGCGCATGAAGTAGCCCTGCGGATGGGCGCAGACCGGGCACACCGAGGGAGCTTCTTTGCCAATGTGAATGTGTCCGCAGTTGGAACACACCCAAATCTGCTCCTCCACGTCTGCAAACACGGTGCCCTTCTCCACGGCCTCCAGCAGCTTGCGGTAACGCTCCTCATGCTCCTTCTCAATGGCACCCACCGACTCAAAGAGCCAGGCGATGTCGTCAAAGCCCTCTTCCTTGGCAACCTTGGCAAATTCGGCATACATCTGCGTCCACTCATAGTTCTCGCCGGCCGCAGCGTCCTTGAGGTTGGTCACGGTGTCGGGCACCGCACCGCCGTGCAGCGCCTTGAACCACAGCTTTGCATGCTCCTTTTCGTTGCCGGCCGTCTCCTCAAAAATGGCCGCAATCTGGTTGTAGCCCTCCTTCTTGGCGGCGGAGGCATAGTAGGTATACTTGTTTCTGGCCTCAGATTCACCGGCAAACGCAGCGGCAAGATTGGCGGCGGTTTTGGTTCCCGTGAGTTCTTTTTTCATCATCATAATCCCCTTTCCAAAAAACAAATTCTTTGTTCGTTTTCTTTGTTCATTAACGATAATTATTCGCATTTATAGTAAAACACATCGGCCTCTGCTTGTCAAGAGTTATTTCACAATTTCTACAAAGAAAATCTCTTCTTTTTCCCATCACCCTTTTCTTTCTGCGGCATAGGCTGAATCAGACGGGAAAGGGGGATTTTGATGCTCAGATATCTGGTGCCTTTGCTTTTGATTGCCCTTATGGGGGCACTTTCGGTCTTCTTTTTACATATCTTATCGAGGCGTCCCACCATTCGAACCATTTTGCTGCTGCCCCTGGGGCCCGACGTGGCGGCCGAGCTGATGCTGCGGGAGAGTCTCCACGCCCTGTCGCGCCTGCCCTGCACGGTGGAGCTGACCGTGGCCCTGCACGACACGGGCGCCGACCGGCAGGCTCTCGAGCGCATTTCCATCCTGCAGCAGGAGTACCCCTTTCTCACCGTCGTGTCCGACGAGGGGCTTAAGGCGCTTTTGTGCGCAACAGAGCCTAATGCGACGCCCCTCTTTCACGGGTGACAAGAGGCAAAAGCTGTGCTACAATAGGGCTGTCAGAGAACCGCCCCGCTCTGCCGCGGGGCGCTTGCCCGGCGGCAGGCGGATGCCGGAAGGCCCCGTCCGCCCCGGTTTCCCCTGAAATTATCGAGGGACATGCCCTGCATGTCCTTTTGTTGCGGGAGGCGGCACATGCAGCAGCCGGATCAGGCCCTGACCCTTGAGGGCATCGTTACAAAAATCATTTTTTTCAATGAGGAAAATGCATACCTCGTGCTCGAGCTTGAAACCGAGGGGGAGCGCGTTGTGGTGGTGGGCTATGCCGCAAACCTGTGCGCGGGGGAGAGCGTACGCGTCACGGGGGAGTATGTCACCCACCCCGCTTACGGGCGCCAGTTTTCGGCCTGCTCCATCGAATCGGTGCCCCCCACGAGCCAGGCAGGCATTTTGGCCTATCTGGAGAGCGGCATTGTCAAGGGCATTGGAAAAACCCTTGCGGCGCGCATGGTCGAGCGTTTCGGGGAGCAGACACTCTTCATTTTGGACAAGGACCCCTCACGCCTGACCGAGGTCAAGGGCATCACCCCGTCGCGGGCGCGGCAGCTCAACCAGAGATACCGCCAGCTGCAGGGGGTGCGCCAGGTACTGGCCGAGCTTCAGGCCTTTCACCTGCCGCCCTACGTCGCCGTCAAGCTCTACAAGCGCTATGGCGTCGCCGCGTCCGACGCCCTGCGCGCCGACCCCTATCTGCTGTGCGGCGAGGACTACGGCATGGAATTTGCCCTGGTTGACAACGCCGCCGCAGAGCTCTTTGAAATCCCCGAAAATTCCCCCTTGCGCGTGCGGGCGGGGGTGCTGCATGTGCTGCAGCACAACCTCTCCAACGGGCACACTTTTTTGCCTCTTGACGCGCTGTGCCAGACCACCGCCGGCTTTCTCGACGTGGACGAGACGCTGGTGTCAGAATGCATCTGCGCACTTGAGCAGGACGAGGAAATCGTCATCGCCCCGGTGGCAAACCTGACTGCCGTCTTCCTGCACCGCTACTACGCCGCCGAATCGGCCATTGCCGACCGTCTTTTGGCCATGTCGGTGCGCCGCCCCTGCGGACGCGACGTCGGCCGCCTGGTCGACGAGGTCGCAGGCTCGCTGGGCATCACCTATGCCGCCATGCAGCGCCGCGCCATTGCGGCCTGCGCTGAAAACGGCGTGTTCATTCTCACAGGCGGCCCCGGCACCGGAAAGACCACCACGCTGCACGGCATCCTGGCCCTGCTGGAAAAGCTCGGCCTCTCCACGCTGCTGGCAGCTCCCACGGGGCGCGCCGCCAAGCGCATGTCGGAGCTCTCGGGCGCCCCAGCCACCACCATTCACCGCATGCTGGGCATGTCGCTGCGCGGCGGCGCGCCGGCGGCCCGCTTCAACGAGAAAAATCCGCTTGAGGCCGACGTCGTCATTGTCGATGAGGTCTCCATGCTCGAGGTGACACTCTTTGACGCGCTGCTGCGCGCCATGAAGCCCTCCGCCCGCATGATTTTGGTGGGCGACGCCAACCAGCTGCCCCCCGTCGGGGCGGGCAACATCCTCAGAGACCTGCTGGGCAGCGAACTCTTTGCCTCGGTGGAGCTCACCGAGATTTTCCGTCAGTCGCGCGACAGCCTCATCGTGGTCAACGCCCACCGCATCAACAAGGGGGAATACCCCGAATTTAACGACGCCGACAACGACTTCTTCCTTCTCTCCTGCAAAGACAAATCCCAGGCCGCCGACAAGCTGGCCCGCCTTGTCGCCAGGCGTCTGCCCGCCGCCTACGGCGTCGACCCTGTGGACGACATTCAGGTGCTCTCCCCCACCCGCAAGGGGGAGGCCGGCACCGCGCTGTTCAACGAGGTCCTGCAGCGCACCCTCAACCCTCCTGCGGCGGACAAGGGGGAGGTGCTGTTCCAGGGAAGGCTCTTTCGCGTGGGCGACAAGGTCATGCAGGTGCAAAACAACTATGAGCTGCCCGTGGTGCTGACCGACACGGGGGAGGTCTCCCAGGGCCTCTTCAACGGGGACGTGGGCCGCATTGTGGACATTGACCATGCCGACGAAATTCTCACCATCCGCTTTGACGACAGGCAGGCCGAGTATCCCTTTGAGTGCCTGCATCAGCTCGAGCTGGCCTACGCCGTCACGGTGCACAAGAGTCAGGGCAGCGAATACCCCATCGTGGTGCTGGCGGCCTACCCCGGTATGGGGCGCCTGCAGACCCGCAACCTGCTCTACACCGCCGTCACCAGGGCCCGCCGCATCTTTGTGGCGCTGGGAGACGAGGCGGCCCTCTTCCAGATGACCGACAACTGTCGGGAGGACCGACGCTTCTCCGCCCTCAAGTATCTGCTGCTGGGCCGCATCTCACCCCAGGGGCCTTCCTGACCGCTCCCCTTTGGGCTTTTGAAAAGGCAGGCCTTTGCCCCCGGGGGAGCAAAGGATTTGCTGTTGTCTCTTAAAAGGAAACAAATTCCGCCTTGGAGCGTCCAAAGAAAAAGCTGTCCCCTCAAAAAAAGAGGGCTCCTTGCGCTTTTTCTCTTTTTGGGGCCTTTTGCGCCCTGCGTCATTTTTCGTCTGCACATCCCCTTTGTTATTTTTTCCCCTCTTCCTGTCCATACTGAAAGGAGCACGGCGCCACAGGCGCCAACATCGAGAGGGGACGGTGTACCTGAGAACCGAAAATCACTTTCAGCTTGGACAACTGCTGCTGCGGCAGGGGCCACGGCTCTCCCTGCGCCATCGCTGCGCCTTTTTGCTGGGCTGCATCGAGCCGGACCTCAATTTGCTGACCTACCTGCGCGGCGCGCTTTCCCAGGGTCTTGCCTGCGGACACAACTTTTCCCGCACGCTGCCGCCCATCGCCCGCCTGTCTGCCAGCCTGTGCAGGCGGGGCGTGCATTCCTCGCGGGACGCCTTTCGCCTGGGGGTGCTGCTCCACTATGTGGCAGACGCCTTTACCCTGACCCACAACGACGGCTTTTCCGGAGGCGTCTTGGCGCACAACCGCTACGAGGCCAAGCTTAAAGACGTCTTCGCCCGCACCCTTTTTACGCACCCGCTCGGAGCGGCCGCCCTTGCGCAGGGAAGCGCACGGGACTTCCCCTCCCTGTTTCTCAGGGCCCACCGGCGCTATCTGGCACAGCCGCCCGGGCCCGACACCGACACCCGCTTCATTTCGGACATGAGCCTTCTTGCCTTTTCCCTGTTTGTACCCCACAGTGCCTTTCAAACACCATTGGAGGAACCTGCATGAAAATTCTGATTGTCACCGGGCGCTTCGGCATGGGCCACTATTCCGCAGCCGAGGCGCTGCGGGAAGAGCTGCTGCTTGAAACCCCTCGTCCCGACGTGGAGGTCGTGGACGCCGTGGAAGCCCTCTTTCCCGCATTTCGGGGAATCGTCTATCACTGCTTTAATTTTCTGGTCAGCCACCTGTCCGGCCTTTTCAACCATCTCAGCCGCATGGCCGACAAGCGCCAGATTTCCATGTTTGAGGGGCTTCTCACAAAGATGATTGACCGCTTTCTCAAAAGCAGGGAGCCCGACGTCGTCATCGTAGTGCTGCCAGGCTGCTCCCACTACCTTGCCGCCTGCCGGCGCGCAACGGGGCGCTCCTTCGTGCTCTTCACGCTGCTGACCGACGTAACGCTGCACGGCTCCTGGATTGAGGCCGATATCGACCGCTACTTTGTGCCGGCCGAAGCCACCCGGCAGGCCCTCATCCGGCGCGGCGTGCCCGAGCATCTCATCACCGTGCGAGGCATTCCGGTGCGCCAGTCCTTTCTGGCGCTTGCCCCAAGGCCCCTTGTGCGGCAGGCCGGCGCCCCGGCCAGCATCCTCTTCATGGGCGGCGGCCTTGGGCTGCTCCCCTCCTCGGACAACCTGCTGCGCCGTCTCATTGAAACCCCCGGCGTCGAGCTCACCCTCATTGCCGGGCGCAACAAGGCCCTTTACAAAAAAATCAAAAAGAAATTCCCCCAAATCCGGGTGGTGGGCTTCACCCATCAGGTGGCAGCTTATATGTCGCAGTCCGACCTGCTCATCACCAAGCCGGGGGGCATCACGATGTTTGAGGCCATCCACAGCCAGACCCCGCTCTATGTCAACAAGCCCTTCCTGATTCAGGAGGCCGGCAACGCCGCCTGGATTGAGGCCATGGGCATCGGCGTGGTCCACTGGGACGACACCCGCGACCCGGCGCAAGACATCCTGCGCCTGCTGGACAACGATGCGCAGCTTGCCGCCATGAAGCAGTCCATGAAAACGCTGTCCGAACAGTACCGGCATGTCCCGCCCCTGACCTCCTACGCCGTAAAGCAGGAGAAAAAAACAGCTTCCATGGAATAAGCGCCGGCCACATCCTCTGTTTTCCTCTTCAAAAAGCTCCCGTCTTTCGGGAGCTTTCCTTATTTGAACGGCTCCCTTCCTCCCCCTCATGCCCCCTGCCGATATTTTGGCCTTTGCAGCTGCAAATGGGCGCGTGATATGATATAGTAAAGCCATGGGTTGACAAACAGCCGGCCGCAGGGCCGGCAAAACGAGGTGATTTTTTGAAAATCCTGGTCGTGGAAGACTCTCAGGACATGAATTTGCTGATTGTCAAAACACTCAAGAAAAACGGCTACAGCGTGGACAGCTGCTTCAACGGCGAGCAGGCGCTCGACTGCCTGCTCGGCTCGGAGTATGACGCCATTTTGCTCGACGTCATGATGCCCGGCATGGACGGCTACGAGCTCATCCAAACGCTGCGAAACCGGGGAGTGGATACCCCCGTGCTCTTCCTCACGGCGCGTGATACCGTTGCGGACCGCGTCAAGGGCCTCGACCTTGGGGCAAACGACTATCTGGTCAAGCCCTTTGACTTTGACGAGCTTCTCGCGCGCATCCGGGCCATGACCCGCAGCAAGGCGGGCAATGCCCACAGCCTGTTCACCCTTGCCGACCTGACCCTCGACCCCGCCACCCACACCGTGACGCGTGCAGGGCAGCAAATCTCCCTGCTTCCCAAGGAATTTGCCATCCTCGAATACATGATGCGCAACCAGGGCATCGTGCTCACGCGGGAACAGCTGGAAAATCAAATCTGGAATTACGAATATTCCGGCAGCTCCAACAATATGGACGTCTACATCAGCCGGCTGCGCAAAAAGCTCGACGCCGGCCACGACGTCAAGCTGCTGCACACCATCCGCGGCGTGGGCTGGGTGCTGCGCGAGCAGCAGGAGGCATCGTCATGAAGGGTGCCTCGGTGAAACTCAAGCTGACGGCCTGGATCACGCTGCTCATGGCGGCGCTCTTCTGCCTGCTGCTGGTGTTCATGCTGACCATCAGCAGCTCCGTGGCCTACCGCACCTCGATGGATACGCTGATTGAGACCGTGAAAAGCAACCTCTCCTGCGTCAGCCTGCAGCAAGACGGCCGGCTCCAGCTCTCCGACCAGTTCAGCTTCTACCGAAGCGGTGTCTCCACCCTGGTCTACAGCCAAAGCGAGTCGCTTCTGGCAGGGCAGCTTCCCGTCTCCTTCACGGCCAGCGAGCCCTTTCAAAACGGCCTGACCCGCACGGTTGAGACGGGCGGCTCCACCTATCTGGTCTCCGACCTGTGGCTTGCGCAGGGCTGGGAGGGCGGCGTTTGGATTCGCGGCCTGATGGAAGCTCCCGCCCATGAGGAAATTGCCCAAAACCTGCTGCGCATCGCCATCATTGCCCTGCCCCTCTTTCTCCTGCTGACTGCACTGGGGGGCTGGATGATTGTCAAGCGCAGCTTCTCCCCTCTGGAGAGCATCACCCAAACGGCGGCCGCCATCAACGAGGCCCGCGACCTGTCGGGCCGCATTGCGCTTCCCCGGGGAAAAGACGAATTTTCCCGCCTTGCCGACGCCTTCAACGGCATGTTCGAGCGTCTGGAAGCCTCCTTTGAGGCAGAACGGCAGTTCACCGCAGACGCCTCCCACGAGCTGCGCACCCCCGTCTCCATCATCAAGGGCGCCTGCGAATATGCCGAAAAATACGACGAAACGCCGCAAGAGCGCCTTGAAACCATCCTCATGATTCACCGGCAGGCCGACAAAATGACCTCCCTGATTTCCCAGCTTCTCAGCATGACCCGTCTGGAACAGGGCACCGAGCTGGCCCATCTGCAGCAGCTCAGCCTGAGCGACCTAGCGCGCAGCGTCTGCCTTGAGCAGGCCTACAGCCCCGAAAAGGTGATTGTGCAGGCGGATGACCCCGTCTTTGTCCAGGCCGACGCGGCGCTGCTCTCCCGCCTTGTCCAAAACCTTGTGGACAACGCCCTCAAATACGGCAAGCCCGACGGCCATGTCTGGGTCTGCGTCAGCAGGCAGGACGACACGGCGCTGCTCAGCGTGCGCGACGACGGCATCGGCATCGCCCCCGAGCACCGCGAAAAGGTCTGGCAGAGGTTTTATCAGGTCGACTCCTCGCGCGGCGGCCAGAGCGGCGCGGGCCTTGGCCTCTCGATGGTTCGGCAGATTGCGCAGCTGCATGGCGGAACCGTGACGCTCGAAAGCCAGCCGGGCGTCGGCAGCACTTTTACGCTGCGCCTGCCGGCCGTGCCGGCCCCCTGCGGCCAGACGCCGCAGGATGCCCCAACCCCCTGAAATCCTGTTTTATTTTTCGTCCATCCTTTCCCGCGGGCGCCAGAGCAAAAGCTTTGGCGCCCGCTCTTTTTTTTGCGGTGCACCCACCGGCCCTTCCCCTTTTTCTTCTTACTTGTATAAAGGGTTCACAGAGCTGCTTCTTTGGGTCTCGTATGTTATTTTTATTATATAAAAATAATTAATAAAAAATAATAAAATATTTTGTGGATTTCATGTAGATTTCAGGTTGCCCCTGTAAGATATGTTTGAACGAAAGACAGGGAGGAATCCAACATGAAACTGACAACCGGACTTTGCGTCCTGGGGCTCTCCATGCTGCTGCTCGGGGGCTGTGCCCAGCAGGAGCGCCGTATGGAGGTTCTCACCGAGCAGGCGGCCCAAACCCTGGCTGTGGAGGCCGCCGGCCTGTCGGGAACGGAGGTCGTTTTTGCCTCGACCGAGCTTGAGCGCCGCGACGGGGTGGATTATTATCAGGTGGTGTTCTCCTCGGGAGAAAAGAACTATGAGTGCGACGTTGACGCCATCACGGGAACCGTCATCGAGGTTCGCCAGCCCACCGAAGTGGATGTGCTGCAAAACGGGGCCGAAGGCCTTTCAAGCGACACGCCGCCGGAGGGAAGCCTTGTCACCGACGCCGACACCTACAACCCCGCCGTCCCGGCCGGACAAAGCGGCACGCCTTCCGGGCAGGAAAGCACCGCCGCCAATCAAAACAACGCCTCCTCCGGCCAGGGCGGACAGCAGGGCTCCTCAGGGCAGCTCACCGCACAGCAGGCCAAGGAACAGGCTCTCGCCCACGCCAACCTGACCTTAGACGAGGTTGTCTTCGTGGTGTGCGAGCTGGACTGGGAACACGGCCGCCAGGTGTATGAGGTGGAGTTTTACACCAACGATGCACGGGAGTTTGACTACGAAATTGACGCCTCCACCGGCGAAGTGCTCAGCTACGACTACGACGCCGAGCATTACACGGCGCCCTCCACGGGCAGCGAAGGCGGCTCGATTTCGCAGGAGAGAGCCAAGGAAATCGCCCTTGCGCAGGTGCCCGGGGCCGCCTTGTCCGACATCCGCGAATTCGAAACGGATTACGACGACGGCCGCCTGGAGTATGAAGGCAAAATCTTTTACGGCGGCATGGAATATGAATTTACCATCGACGGGTATTCCGGCGCCATCCGCGAGTGGGAAGCCGACTCCATTTACGACTGACCATGTTTTCCCCGGTTTTAACCGTTTCCATTCTTCAATCATTTCATACAGGAGGATTTGACCATGAAAACCCAGAAACTCAAAACCAGCCTCAAGCGCCGTGCCGCAGCCCTGCTGCTGTGTGCGGTGACCGCTCTCGGCCTTTGCGGCGCCGCCGCAGGCGCTGCCGACGTCATCGACGTCACGGCCAAAATCTGCCCCGACTACAACATCGTGGTCAACGGGAAAACTCAGACCTTCTACAATGTCCAGGGCGAGGAAGTGCATCCTGTGCTCTACAACGGCACCACCTATCTGCCCGTGCGCGCCATCGGCGAGCTCATGGACAAAATCGTCAACTGGGATCAGTCCAGCCTGACCATCACCCTGTCGGGCAGCCGTGACGGCAGCCGCGTTTCCGGCACTCCCGACGAGGATGCAAAGCGCAGCAACGTCTCCGCCCAAATCCGCACCGACTTCACCGTTGTGGTGGACGGCGTGACCCAGACCTTTAAGGATGTCAACGGAGACACCGTGTACCCCCTGCTGTACGATGGCACCACCTATCTGCCTGTGCGCGCCATCGGCAAGCTCATGGGCAAGACCGTCTCCTGGGATTCCTCGACCAACACCGTCACCCTGTCGCAGCCCGCACAGGACGGCAGCCTTGTCACCGATGCCGACAGCTTTGAAGACGGAACCCCCGCCGGCAGCACCGGCTCGCAGCAGGGCACCGGCAGCGCCGGCGATACCATCGGCGAGCAGAAAGCCAAGGAAATTGCGCTTGAGCATGCCGGCCTCAAGAGCAGCGACGTCACCTTCATCCGTGCCGTCCTCGAGTACGACGACAGAAACTGGGAGTATGACGTGGAGTTCTACGATGCCGACACCTACACCGAGTATGACTACGAGATTGACGCACACACCGGCAAAATCCTCTCCTTTGACCACGATGCCGAATACTACAACCCCTCCCAGAACGGGCAGAACGGCGGCACCCTCATCGGCCTGGACAAAGCTAAGAGCATTGCCGTCCAGAAAGCCGGCCTGACGCTCTCCGAAGTCACGTTCACCAAGGCAAAGCTCGACTACGACTCCGACGGCGACAAGTATGAAATCGAATTCTTCCACGGCGACTACGAGTACGAGGTGGATGTCGCCGCCTACTCCGGCACCGTGCTGGACTACGACGTGGACTCCCGTTGGGACTAATTTCACATCCGGAGGACTGTTATGAAATTTTACGACAAGCTGGTCGTCATTGACGCCAAAAACAACAAGGCCACCAATCTCTCCATTGCGGCCGGGGCCCTGAAACTGCTGAGCTTCCTGCTTGCCCTGGGCGCCGCACTGCTCACGCTGGGCATTCTCTTGGTCGGCCTGCGCCCCGTTGCCTCGGGCAGCCTGCCCATGGTGATTTGGTATCTGCTCGAAGAGCTCGACGAAGCACTGCTGGCCTGCTTTTTCTTCTGGTGTGCCACCGTTTTGTGCGGATTTGCCTCGAGTGTGCTGCGGGCAAAGTCCCGGGCCATGATGTCGGACGCCCCGTCCGCCTGCAAGGCCGAGGCCCCTTCCCAAATCTCCCTGCCGGAGGGCGCAGGCCACTGAGCATTCCGGCAATCCCCCCTCATTTGAAAATCCCCCTCACTCCCCTTTCCGGCAGGGCGGCGGGCCGCAAGGCTCCCCGCCCTGCCCTTTTGCTCTGTTCCCCCATTTTTCAACGGCTCTCCTCCCCTTTTCTTGTCCAAAATTTTATGGTATACTTTCCTTCGTCGGGTCCTGCCGCTGCAGGGTGCTGCGGCACGGCCCGGCAACACAAAAGCACACCACATGGAGGTACTACAATGGCGCGCAGTTTTGGCGGTGGACGCAGTGGCGGCGGGCGCAGCTTCGGCGGAGGCGGCGGACGCAGCTTCGGCGGGGGTGGACGCAGCTTCGGCGGCAGCAGAAGCGGGCGCAGCTTTGGCGGCGGCAGTGGGCGCAGCTTCGGCGGCACTCCCCCGGCAGGCCGGCCCGCAACGGGCGGCTTTTTCCACAGAAGGATTCCCAGAACCCGTACGGTCTTTGTCCCCATCGGGCGATGGGGCGGCTCGGGCGGAAGCGGCGGAAGTGGCGGCGACGGAGGCGGACATTCCTCCTTCCTTGGGTGCGTCAGCGCGCTGGTTGGCCTTGTCATTTTCTTTTTTATTGTGTCGTTTCTCCTCAACTCCCTGGGCAATTCTTCTTCGGTTATCCCTTCGACCGTCAAGCGGGAGCCCCTGCCCGAGGGCTCGGTGGTTGAAACCGGCTACTTCACCGACGAGCTGGGCTGGATTTCCGATTCCTCCGCGCTCACGGCCGGCATGGAGCAGTTTTACCGCGAAACGGGGGTTCAGCCCTACCTTTACCTCTTTGACAACATCGACGGTAACTACAACCCCTCGGACGCGCAGTTCGAGGCCTTTGCCTACTCGGTCTATGACCGGCTCTTTGAAGACGAAGCCCATCTGCTTGTGCTCTTCTGGGAGTATGGCAACCAGCACGAGGCCTGGTATCTTGCCGGCACGCAGGCGAGCGCGGTGATTGACACCGAGGCAGGAGACATCCTGATTGACAACATCGAACGCTACTACGACCGCAGCCTCAATGAGGAAACTTTTTTCTCAAAGGCATTTTCCGACACCGCGCAGAGCATCATGAAGGTGACGACCTCTCCTCTGACCGTAATTGGCATCAGCATCGCCGTCGTTGCGGTGCTTATCATCCTTTTCACCTGGTGGAAGAGGGCAAAGGAGGAAAAGCGCCGGGAGCAGGAGCGCATGAAGGAGATTTTGGAGACGCCTCTTGAATCCTTTGGCGATCTCGAGACCGAGGAGATTGCCAAAAAATATGAGTCGTCCCCACCTGCGGCAGACCGGAGTGCGGAAGGCGGCGAGGCGCCAAAAAAGCCCGACGCCCCCAGCACGCATGACACAACACAGCAAAATCCCGGCGGGGAATCGTCCCCGCCAAGTTCCCGATAAACAAACCGACAGGAGGATGTAACATGGGTATTCTTTCTAGATTTGGAGACATCATCTCCGCCAACATCAATGATTTGCTCGACAAGGCGGAAGACCCCGCAAAAATGGTAGACCAGTATCTGCGCGACATGATGGAGGATTTGGCCGAGGTCAAGCA
>DVNV01000072.1 GCA_018714125.1 Candidatus Galloscillospira excrementipullorum | reverse complement strand
CCACGCCGGGCTCCCCGATGAGGCAGGGGTTGTTCTTCTGGCGCCGCGACAGAATCTGGATGACGCGGTCGGTCTCGCTCTCGCGGCCAATCACGGGGTCGATGCGCCCCTGGCGCGCCGATTCGGTCAGGTCGCGGGAAAACTGTGCCAGCGTGGGTGTTTTGCTGCCGGAGGAGCCCGAGCTCCGGGGCTCCTGCTGTGCGCGGCCCAGCGCCGCCGTCACGTCTGCGGCCAGGCGGACGGCGTCAACGCCAAGCTCCCCGAGCACCAGCATGGCGGCAGAGCCGGTCTCCTCCAGCAGGGCCAGCAAAAGATGTTCGGTGCCGATATAGTTGTGGCCGAAGGAGGCGGCAACGGCATAGCTCGATTCGATGATGCGCTTGCTGCGCGGCGTCAGGTCACAGGGGGCCACGGCCGAGCGCGCGCCGCGCCCGTCCTGGCGCTCAATGAGAGAGACAACGGTGTCGGCGTCGGCGCCCACCTGGCGCAGAAGGCTTTGAGACAGCCCGCCCTCCTGCGCCGCAAGGCCAAACAGCAGATGCTGGCTGCCGATAAAGCTGTGCCCGAGCTCCCGGGCGCATTCGAGGGCGAGATTGAGGGCCCCCGTGGCGGTTTCGGTAAATTTGTTCAACGCAAAAATCCCCCTTCATGCCTTGGACGTTCTTCGAATACTATATGCAGGAAACGGGCAAAAAACCAAAACACAAAAGGCGGGCAGGATTCTTTTTGAAAGGGCCTGTGCGGCAAAAAAGGGCTTTTTGCGGTGTGGGGCTCGGAAAAAGGGGAAAAGTGTGATATACTGCCGGTAACCCGCGGCGTGACGGCGCCGGAGAGGCCGAAAGGGAGGGGAAACCGCATGAGAGAAAAAGGAGCCTGGAGCAGGGAGTGGGCGGACATGCGCCGGCAGGAGGACGCTTTTTTGGAGCGCTACCGGCAGGCGCAAGCGCCCCTGGAGCAGCTGCGCGACAGGGTTCCGCAGGGCGTTCAGGACACGCTGGAGGCCGCTTTTTCCAAGGCCTTTTGCGTGATTTTGGAAAAGGGGACGCCGGCAATAGAAAAGACGCTGCGCAAAGAGGAGCTCAAGCGCCGCGCCGCCCTTTGGGCCTTTGACGTGTCGCAGAAGGAAACGCGGCGCGCCTTGCGCGAGCCCGGCAAAAAGGCCCGTGCGTCGGCGCTGCGCGACACGGCCTTTTCAGGGGCGCAGGGGCTTGTGCTGGGAGTGCTGGGCATGGGGCTGCCCGACGTGCCGCTCTTTGTGGGGGAGATTTTGCGCGGCGTTTACAAAACGGCGCTGCACTATGGGTTTTCCTACGAGGGGGAGACGGAGCAGATGTTTGTGCTGGCGGTTATCGAGGCCGCCTGCTCGGCAGGAGAGGCGCAGCAGGAGCGGGACAGAGAGCTCAACCGCCTGATTGAAACGGGGCGGGCGCCCGCCTCGTGGACAAAAAAGGGGCGCAGGGAGGCTGCCGCCGCCGCGCTGGCAGGGCAGGTGCTGTATCTGAAATTTTTGCAGGGCGTGCCGGTAGCGGGCGCGGTGGGCGGGGCATACAACGCCCCCGTGCTGCGCCGGGTGCTGCGCTATGCCGACCTGAAGTACCGCAGGAGGTTCCTGCGCGGCCTGCGGAGGGAAAAACCAAAGGGATAATTGGGGATAATCGGCCCCCTTCAAAAAGGCGCAGGAGGTCGGCGCGAGACCCTTTGTTTGAAGGGGGCGTGCAGGGGGGAGCTTTTGTGTAAAAGAAGGCGCGCCCCGCCGGAGGGGAAGGGCGCTTGCCGGGAAAAATAAAACCCCCGGAGCCATCAGCTCCGGGGGTTTTTTGGCTGCATGCAAAAGGGCTGGCTTTGTCGGCTGGGGGAAGTGGTTACTGCTCGGAGGGGGTGGCGATGGCAAACACCATGTCGTTGAGCTCCTCCTCGGGGAAGAAGTCGTAGAGCGTGAAGTTGTAGAGGAAGCGCTCGGCGCCGTAGGTGCCGTAGCCGTCCTGGTTGTGGTCGGTGGTGTCATAGGGGTCGGCCACGATGAGCACGTCGTCCTGCAGGGTCTCGGTGCCCATGTTGTCGTAGCCGATGATGACCTGCCAGTGGCCGCCCCAGTCGTTCCAGCCAATCATGATGGGCGTGCCCTCGGCCAGCGTCTCCTGGATGAAGTCGGGCGTGAAGACTTCGGCCACGTTGTCCTGGCAGTCAAAGGTGCTGTAGAGGTCAAAGCCGCCGACACCCTCGAAGATTTCAAGCAGCTGACGCAGCGAAGTGGCCTCGGGAGCAAGCCCGTTGGAGCGCAGCTCGGCCAGCGTCTGCTCGTTGTAGTCGCCCAGAGCGTCATACCAGTTGAGCACCATCAGGGCGCTGGTGACGCCGCAGCTCCACTCGGTCGACTGCTGCAGCGTTTTGAAGTGGCTGAGAATGGTCAGCGTGTCGGTGCTCTCCATGTTGTAGTAGTCAAGACGGCTGAAGTAGGGGCTGTCGGGGTGGTCTCCCTCGCGCTCCACGCTGTCGGCCCCGTCCTCGGGGCTCATGTCGACGGCGTAGGGCAGCTTCATTTCGTCGGTGTAATTCCCCGAAGTCTCGGCAACGGGGGGATTGGCTTCGGTGCCGTTTTCGCCGTTGCTTTCCACGGTGCCGTTTTGCGCACCGTTTTCAGCCTCTCCGCCCTCGTCCTGGGCGCAGGCCGGAACCAGCACTGCCAGCATGGTGAGTACAAGAAACAATACAATCAGTTTTTTCATGACGGGCAATCTCCCTTTCTCTAAAAAAATCAATTGTACCTGTACGCAAACACATTGTCACGCGGCTTTTATTGTTTTCATACAAGGTGCGCACAAAGCGCCCCTTTTCCGATGGATTCAATAGTCAATCGCGATATCGAGTCTATGTCGTCTGTTGGCCGTCCAAGGAAGACCTCACCGTTTACTACTCTCATGTTGTTTTATACAAGTACGGCGGCCCTTGCCGCGCTTACCCACGGGACGCGCCGTCCCGCGCTATAAAATGACGAGCCCGCCTTCGGGCTCCAACGTGAGACGCAGCCTGTTTTTGCTGCGGGTCTGTCCCCGGCCAGCCCTCCTTTCGCAGGCAAAAGTATACCACGCCCCGTCCCCAAAGAAAAGAGGCAAAATTCACTTGAATTGCGGGGACTTAGGGCCTAAAAGCTGGGAAAATGA
>DVNV01000005.1 GCA_018714125.1 Candidatus Galloscillospira excrementipullorum | reverse complement strand
TTGACAGTTTGACATGAGAAGAAGGAGTTTGCCACATGAAAAAAACAGCTTTGTTTTTGCTTTGCACGCTGCTGCTTGCCTTCACACTGCTGTCCACTGCCCTTGCCGCAGAGGATGCGCAGCCTGTGGAGGGGCAGGATGCCGCACCGCCAGAGGGGGAACAGCAGGCGGGGGAGCCTGCCGCCGAGCCCGACGCCGAGGGAACGCTGTCGTTTGAGAACCTGGAGCAAAGGGTGCGCGAGGGGAACCTCACCATGCGCTCGGTGGACGAGAGCATGGCCAGTCTTGACGCCATGGACCGCCAGCAGGCTTACGACACGCTGCTGGAAATCCACAACGCCATGACCGACATGCTCTTCAGCTACGGCAAGATGGGCAGCATGTATGCCACCTCCTCGACCCAGAGCAACCCGCTCGGCGCCGCCTACACCCAGATGGACGCCAGCTACAGTGCCGCCTATCTGGCCGCCCAGCAGGAGCAGATTCTCAATCAGCTCGACTCTCTCAAGCCCGAGGAGTATGAAAAGAGCTACAAGGAGGCCGTGTGGCAGACCGAGACCGGCCGCAATCAAATCATTTACGGCGCACAGTCGCTTTACATCACCGCCATCTCCCTGGAGCGTTCGCTTGCCGACGGGCAGAGAGGCTTGGACGCGCTCGACCGCTCAATTGCCGAGATGGAAAAGCGGTATGAGTTAGGGCAGGTTTCCGAGCTCACCCTGCTGGAGCTCAAGAACACCCGCACCGAGACAAACAGCAGCCTGACCTCGCTGTCGCTGCAAATCGACCGTCTCAAGGCGCAGCTTTCCACCCTTGTGGGAGAGAGCCCCACCCAGCAGCTCACGCTGCAGCCCCTGCCCCGCGTAACGCAGGAGCAGCTTGACGCCATGGATTTTGAGGCCGACCTGGAAACGGCCAAGCAAAACAGCCTGGACCTCTATTTGCGTCAAAAGGAGGTTGCCGATGCCAAAGAGGCCTGGGAAGATGCCCCCTCCGGCTATCAGAAGGATATGGCCGAGCACGACTACAATGCCATCGTCTACACAAAGGACGCCGCCATCCAGAGCTTTGAGCTGGCCTTTTTCAACCTGTCGGTCTCGGTGAGCGACAATGCACAGCTTCTGGAGGCCGCCCGGTCGGCCCTGGAATTTGCGCAAAAGGACTATGAGGCCGCCCTGGTCAAGCACGAGCGAGGCATGATTTCCGACAATGAGCTTGCCACCCAGCAGGAGACGCTGGAGGCCGCCGCGTCCAAGGTGGACTCCTGCGCCGACAACCTGCTTTCGGCCTACAACAACTATCAGTGGGCCCTGCGCGGCATTGTCAACGAATAAAAAAGGGGGACGCTTTTGTCATGAATGAAACCAGACTGCCTTCTGTGGCCCTGCGCCTGCTGGGGCTTGGCACCGCTCTTTGCCTGCTGTTTGGCTGCTCGCCCAGCGAGCCGGTTTCGGGGGAAGTCTCCGAACCCGTGGGCACACCCGTGGAGGTCACCACCGTCACCCACGGCGACCTTGCAGCACAGGCCCGCCTGTCCGGCAAGGTGGCCGCCGCCCGCGAGGTCTCCATCCTTGCGCCGCTCTCTGCCAAGGTGACGGCCGTCTACGTCCGGGTGGGCGACAAGGTGGAAAACGGCCAGGTGCTCTTCTCCCTGGACAAGAGCGACCTGCAGACCTCCTACAGCTCCCTTTCAAGCGAATACACCCGCACAAAGGAGCTGCTTGAAGCGCAGGTGCAGCAGGCCCAGACCAATTACGACAACACGGCGGCCCTGCTGGAGGTGGGCGCCGCCTCCCAGCTCGAGCTCGACACTGCCCGTGTGACGCTGCTGTCTGCCCAGACTTCCATGGCCTCCACCCTGCAGCAGCTCGAGGACAACCTCCAGACGCTGCGCGACACCATGGCCGATGCCGACGTCAAATCCACCATGGACGGCATGGTCTCCTCCCTGTCGGTGGTGGTGGGCGCCACGGCCTCCCCCACCTCCCCTGCCGCCGTGATTACCGAACGCGGCTCTCAGGTGACGGTGTCTGTCTCGGAGGCGGTGCAGCCCTACCTCTCCATCGGCGACACGGCGCAGGTCATCATCTCCTCCGCCTCCGACGAGGCCATCGAGGCCACCGTGCGCACCATCTCCCCCTCCGCCGGCGCCATGACCCAGCTCTTTGACGTGGTGCTCGACCTGCCGGAGGACACCACGCTCACCGCCGGCATGTTTGCCACCGTACTCTTTGAAACCGAGCGGCGGGAAAACGTCATCACCGTGCCGACAGAGGCCATTTTGAACGACGGCGTGTCCCAGTCGGTCTACGTCGTGGAGGACGGTCTTGCCTCCCAGCGCGTGCTGACCACGGGGCTGGTGGGCGACGGCGTCACCGAGGTGGTCGAGGGCCTGACCGGCGGCGAGCAGCTTGTCGTCGTGGGGCAGAGCTACCTTGCCGACGGCGCCCCCGTGCGCATCGTGGAGGGCTGACGCTGTGAAAATTGTGGAATTTTGCATCAAGCACAAGGTCACAACCTTTCTCATCTTTGTCATTGTGGTCATCTTCGGGCTGCTGGGCTTTTCCGACCTCTCTTTGGCGCTGCTGCCCAATATCGACTTCCCCATGGCCGTTGTCTACGCCACCTATCCCGGGGCCGGCCCCGAAGAGGTGGAGGAGCTTGTCACAAGGCCGATAGAATCGGCCTGCGCCACCGTGTCGGGCATGGAGGAGCTGGCCTCAACCTCCTCGGAAAACATGAGCATGGTCATGGTCACCTTCTCCGACGGCACCAACATGGACATGGCCGCCCTTGACCTGCGCGAAAAAATCGACCTTGTTAAATCCTCTCTTCCCGAGGACTGCACGGCTCCCACCGTTATGACCATCAATCCCGACATGATGCCGGTGGCGGTCTACGCCCTGTCGGGCCGTGACCTGGCAGACCTGCAGAACCTGGCCGAAGACGTCTTTTCCCCGGCCATTGAGCGCGTGGAGGGCGTTGCCTCGGTCGACGTGTCGGGCGGTGTGGAAAACGAAATCTCGGTTGTCACCTATGCAGACCGCTTAGCCGGCTACAACCTCTCGCTCTCCTATATCTCGAGCATCCTGGCGGCAGACAACGCCATGATTCCGGCCGGCACCGTGCAAAACGGCTCGGGGACGCTGTCGGTGCGCACCGACGCGCAGTTCACCTCCGTTGAGGACATCCGCAGCACCCTCATTCCCCTGCCCACGGGCGGCAGCGTGCGCCTTGACGAGATTGCCGACGTCTCGATGACCCAAAAGGAGGTCTCTGACATCGCCAAGGTCAACGGCAATTCCTGCGTGCTGCTCACCATCAGCAAGCAGTCCGATGTCAACACCGTGGCGGTGTCGCGCGCGGCTCAGGAGGCCGTGGAGCAGCTGGCCGCCAACTATTCGGCCGTTTCGGTCTCCTGCGTGATGGACCAGAGGGATTACATCGACCTTTCGGTGGACAACGCCGTGCAGAACATCGTGCTGGGCGTGCTGCTGGCCGCCATGGTGCTGCTCTTCTTCCTGCGCGACGGCGGCGCAACCCTTGTCATCGCCGTCTCCATGCCGGTGTGCATCATCTCGGTCTTTTTGCTCATGCAGATGCTCGACATCACGCTCAACATGATGAGCCTGGGCGGCATCGCCATGGGCGTCGGCATGATTGTCGACAACTCCATCGTGGTACTGGAAAACATCTTCACCCACAAGGCAGACGGCAAGAGCCGGTGGGAAGCCTGTATCGGCGGTGCGGCGGAAATTTCCCTCTCCATCACCGCCTCCACCCTGACCACCGTGGTGGTCTTTTTGCCCATCGGACTGGCCTCCGGCCTTTCGGGCCAGATTTTCCGCGACTTCTGCCTGACCATTGCGGCCCTGCTGCTCTCCTCGCTCTTTATCGCGCTGACGCTGGTCCCCCTGCTGTGCTACTATCTGCTCGACCGCAAGGGCAAAGGACAGCAGCGCCTGGTGGAAACGGCCGGAGGCAAGCGCGCAGGCTTTGCCCAAAGGGCCATGGACCGCTACCGCTCCCTTTTGGCCGTGCTGCTCAAGCGCCGCTGGATCGCCGTGACGGTTTCGCTGGCGCTGGTCTTCTTCTTTGGCGCAGTCTCGGCCTCGGTGGGCGCGGAGCTTTTGCCCGAGATGGATCAGGGCTCGGTCTCCATCAGCGTCTCCATGCCGCTCGGCAGCGAGCTCGAGGAGACCGCCGCCATCTCCGACACCATTGCCCAAATCATTGAACAAAGCGTTCCGGAGCTCTCTGACTACTACTACTCGGCCTCCGAAAGCTCCTCCTCCTTCACCGTCAATCTGGTGGAAATCAAACAGCGCGAGCGTTCCGCCCGCGAAATTGGCGACGATTTGCGCAGCCGCCTCTCCGACATCGCCGGCTGCGTAATTACGGTGGACAGCTCTGGCATGATGGGCATGATCTCGGGCAACGAAATCCAGGTGGAGCTGACCGGCGACGACTACGAGCGCCTGTCGGGAATCGCCGACCATCTGGTGGACCGCATCTCCGCCCTGCCCGACGCCGTCGACGTGGAGAGCTCGGCCTCCGAGCGCACCCCGCAGGTCAATGTCTCCATCAACCGGCAAAATGCGGCGCGCTTTGGCCTCACGGCCTCAACCATCGGCGCCGCCGTGCGCAGCGAGCTGACCGGCACCACCGCCACGACGCTCAAGCTCTCGGGCAATGAGATTGACGTTTCGGTCAAGGGCGACGCCCTTTCGGCCACCTCGCTCGACGCCCTGAAGGCCATGTCCATCTCCACCTCCTACGGCAACATCCCCCTGGAGCTCGTGGCCGACGTCACGGTGGAGCTGGCGCCGCTCTCGATTACGCGTGACAACCAGAGCCGCGCCATCACCATCACGGGCAACACGCTGTCCGGCGACGTGGTCTCCATGACCGCCGCCATCCAGGGCATCCTGGACGAGTTCCCCATGCCAGAGGGCTATTTCGCCCAAACCGGCGGCTCCTATGCCGACATGATAGAGGCCTTTGCCACCCTGGGGCGCGCCCTGATTGTGGCCATCGGCCTGGTCTATTTCGTGCTGGCCAGCCAGTTTGAATCCTTCCTCATGCCGGTCATCATCATGCTGGTGCTGCCCATCGCCTTTTTGGGCGGTATCTTCGGCCTCCCGCTCACCGGAAACAAAATCTCCATTGTGGCGCTCATCGGCGTCATCATGCTGGCCGGCGTGGTGGTCAACGCCTGTATCGTGCTGGTGGACTACATCAATATCCGCCGCAGCCGTGGCGAAGAGCGTGAGCTGGCCATTCTCAACGCCTGCCCGCGCCGCGTGCGCCCCGTTCTCATGACCACGCTGACCACCATTTTGGGCCTGCTTCCCATGGTCTTCGGCAAGGGGGAGGGCGCGGAAATGATGGCCGGCATGGCAATCGTCATGATTGTGGGCATGATTGTCTCCACCATCGTCACCCTGTTCTTCACGCCGGTCTACTACTCCCTGCTCGACGACCTGGCTCATATCCGTTCGCGCTCCAAGCGCAAAAAAGCGCAAAAGGGGCAGCCTGACCAACCGTCGGACACGCCGGCACCCGCTCCGGCACCTGCCACACAGGAAGTCTGACCCCCCGGCACCCGCCCTCGCCTTCGGGGCCGTGGAATAAGGTTTCTCATCCCACGGCCCCTTGTTTTTAAGGGGCGCCAGCGCCCCTTGACAGGCCTTGCGGCACGGTGCTATACTCAAAGCGGCGCACGGAGCGGGTGCCTGCAAAAGGAGTTTGCGCTTCTTTTTAAGGCCCCGTCTCCTGCGCGCACCTGCCCCATGCCGGGCAGGTAAGACACATCTGTTTTACAAAAGCAGGTATGACTTTATGTCGTCGTCATATCTGCTTTCTGTTTGCCGTGCGGGGCAACCCCCAAAGAGGCTGCCCCGGCGGCGGCACACTCTGCCGGATGCTGTAAGGAGGCTTTTTTATGAACGACAACATCAAAAAACTGACGCTGGCCGGTCTGCTGATTGCACTTGGCGTGGCCTGCTCCACCTTTTCCTTCCCAGTCGGAGCCTCACGCTGTTCCCCCGTGCAGCACATGGTCAACGTGCTGGCGGCGGTGCTGCTGGGGCCTGCCTACGGCGTGGGGATGGCCTTTGTCACCTCCCTGCTGCGCATCGCCATGGCCACCGGCACGCTGCTGGCCTTCCCCGGCAGCATGGTGGGCGCGCTGCTGTGCGGCCTGGCCTATCGCTACACAAAGAGCCTGATTGCCACCTTCGCGGGGGAAATTTTTGGCACCGGCGTCCTGGGCGCCATGCTGGCCTACCCCATTGCCGCCTTTGTCATGGGAAAGGAGTCGGCCATATTTGCCTTTGTCATCCCCTTTCTCGTCAGCTCGGTAGGCGGCGCCCTCATTGCCCTTTTGATTTTGGGCGCCCTGTCCAAAACCGGGGTGCTCAAACAGCTCCCCTCGGCCCGGCCCGGAAAATAAAAAAAGTCCTGCCAAAGCCCTCAAGGGCCTTGGCAGGACTTTTTTGTCACGCAAAGACGTTGTTTACTGCCGGGAGGGGCTCTGCCAGGGCATGTTGTCCACATAGGCCTGCAGCTCCTCAGGCGAGCCCATCGCCCGCGCCCCTGCAATCATGGCTTCGCGCTCGGCAGGCGGCAGGGAGACAAAATGCTCCAGCGCCTTGCTGTTTTTGGCAAGCGCCACGAGAAGGCTCTCGGGGATGTCGCCCTTTCCCGGCACACGGGAACTGCTGTTCACGACCATCACCTCATCCCCAGCATTCCCCTTTTTCGCCCTTCTATGCCCATCCCCCCGCAAAAAGCCCGCCCTGTCCTGCACCAGGCCGCCCCCTTCAGACGCGCCTTCCATCGGCCCGGTTGGGCTAAATTATATTCCAAATTGTTTTGTTTTTGTTCCGCAATACGTTTTGTGTTCTTCTGCGCAGTTGCCGACATATTTTCTTCTGTTTCCCCATCTTTCCTCCAAAATTTTCTTTTCCTTCTTTTTGTGCTCCTTTTTTTCAGGTTCCTTTAGAAGTTTGTCTCACTTTTTCACTTTTTGTTCTTTCAAAAAACTTGCCGAAGATTTTATTTTTTAGAATATTTATTCTTTTTCTTTTTACCCCACAACCTGCCCCCTTGCCTCTTTTTCGTTTTTTGGCGTAATATCAGGGTTTTTCAGCTCTTTTCCTTGCGCGTGGCCCAGTTTCCCCTTATAATAGAAAGATAAGGTAACGGATGTTTATATAACCCATCCAAAGGAGTGTTTTCATGGCAAAAAACCTGATCTTTCTGGTGATTGACTCGGTGGATCAGCAACGGCTGGAGGAGGGCTGCCGCCGGCACGGTCCTGCCCCCTTCTTCCAGACGCTCAAGGAAAACGCCCTGTGGAGCAACGGCATGTTTTCGCAAGGCCCTTATACCGAAGCCGCCCTCACCTCCCTTCTGTGCGGCAACGACCTGCTGGACGGGGGCGGATATCTGCAGCGCATCAAGTATAAACGCAATGTGCTGGAGGAATTTCGCAGCCACGGGTATGAGACCTTTGTCAACCACTTTGCCCCGCAGGTCTATCCCAGCGCCATGTTTCGCGGGGCCAGCCCCATGTTTCACCAGAGCTACTATGTCTTTCGCGAATTTTGGGATTATCGGTTTTACTATTATGCCCCCCTCTTTCTGGAGGGCAGGCTGTCGTCCCAGGAGCTCAGCCTCATCAAAGACATGCTGGCAGAAAATCTTGAGGCCTGGATTGAACAGCTCACACTGGTGCTCTCAGGCGATGTGAGCACCGAGATTCTGTCCCGCAGCTCCAGCCTGCGCGGCGCAAAGCAGGAGCTGTGTGCCGTCAAGGAAGAGTACAGCCGCTTCCTCGCCGCGCCCGAAGACTATCTGCGCGAGCTCTTTACGCAAAAAGAGCGTCATTTCCTCTTCTCCTTCCCCAAGCGCACCTGCGACCGGCGTGTGCCAAAATCCGTCCAGCAGGAGGTGCGCCGCCGGTACCTGCCCACCTTTTTGCGCATTGAGCGTCTGGGCCGCGAGCACAACCTGCGCAACCTGCGCTACCCCGTGCGCCTGTCGGCCAAAGCTCTGCTCAGGGGCGATTTCGAAGAGGCTGCCGCCTACCGCGACATGTATCGTGCCGCCGTGTGGGACAGGGATATTTTCGAGCGCATCGGGCCAAATTACACCACCTTCCGCGCCTCCATCTCCTGTCATGGCTATTTTGAGCACTTTCTCAACTGGTACGACCACCGCAGCGACCCCGACCGTCCCCTGATGGCCTATCTGCATCTTGACGACGCGCACACCCCCGAAACCTTCTTCTCCTGGGATTCCTGTGACTTTGAGCTCATGGACCGGGAGATGAAGGCCATCAACACCTGGCTCGACGAGCTGCCGCAGGGCTACCGGGGCGCACTGACCAGCGACCTGTCGCTGCTGTATGTGGACGGCTGCATCCGATGGCTCTTTGACGAGCTGGAGCGCCGTCACGCGCTGGAGGATACCGCCGTCGCGGTTTTGGCCGACCACGGCTTTTCCTTCTGGTACGACCCCATCCGCAACGACTACTGGAATCATTTTCACAGGGAGCTGTGCAACCCGCCGTTCCTGCTGTGGGAAAAAGGGAAGGCGCAGCGGTACCGCAAGGGCTTTTACATGGCAAAGGACGTGGCTCCCACACTGCTTGACGTCTGCTCGCTGCCCGTGCCCGACTGGATGACCGGGCGCTCCATGCTGCGCTTTTCGGGGCGGGACTACGCACTGCACGAATACATGGGCCCCGGCTGCCCCGACATGAACCGCCGTCCGGTTCGCATGGGCGTGCGCACCGAAAACTATCTTGTCACGGTCAAAGCCCGGCTGCAGCAGCCTTTTTTCCGCAGGGAGCTGTGTGAAATTTACCATCTGAAAACCGACCCCCTGGAGCTGTACAACCTGGCAGGGCATCTCCCGGAAAGCCGCATTGCAAAAGAGCTGTCCCTGCTGGAGCGCCGCTTTGACGCCCTGCGCCGCAACTTTGAAACCCAGCCCAACCCCTTCCACGATGTTGATCCCTTCGGCAAGCGAATGGCCAAAACCGATGTGTCTGCACTGACGCAGCCGCCTCGGCAATGTTAGGAGGTGAAAGGGAATGACGCCAAATCGATTTGAGCTGCTGTGCGCCCTGGAGCGCGCCCCGGCCGGCCTGTCTGCCCAAGAGGCGGCCGGTCAGGCGGGGCTGCCCCTTTCCTTGGCCCGCTACGAACTCACCGATTTGGACAGCGAACAATTGGTTTTCTCCCCGGAAAAAGGCCTGTGGCACATTTCGCAGCGAGGCCTTCAGGCCCTTTCCCCCTACCGTGTGAGGCGGGCCGTCATTCTGGCAGCCGGCTTCGGCTCACGCCTGAACCCCCTGACCAACCGCATCCCAAAGCCCATGATTCCCGTCAACGGCGTGCGCATGATTGATACACTGCTCGACGCACTGTATGCGGCGGAAATTCCCGAAGTCCATCTCATACGCGGCCACCTTGGCGAGGCCTTTGACGCACTTGTTGAAAAATACCCCCGCCTTCAGCTCACAGACAATCCCCTGTTTGCCTCTTCCAACAACCTCTCTTCGGCCCTGTACGCCAAAGAGTGGCTGCAAAATGCGTACATCTGCGACGCCGACCTGCTCTTGCTCAATCCCCGCATCATCCGCAAATACGAGCTTCGCACCAACTATCTTGGCTGCTGGTGCGAACACACCGACGACTGGCGTTTTCACCTGGACGGGGAGTTCATTGAGGGTGCCTCGGTGGGCGGAGACAACTGCTGCCGCATGTTCGGCCTCTCCTACTGGACCGAGGCAGACGGACGGCGCCTGGCAGAGGACATTGTCCAAACGGCAGGCACCTCCTGGGGCCGTGAGCACTTTTGGGACGAAGTCCCCCTGACGCTGTGCAAAAAACACTACCGCATTGCGCTGCGCGTCTGTGGCCCAAAAGACATCCTCGAAATCGACACGCTTGAAGAGCTTGCCGCGCTTGACGCCTCCTATCGCCCCCTGCTCGGGCAGGCTTCCCCCGCCCTGCGATAGGTAAAAAGGTGAGCTCCCGCCATATGCCTTCCTTCTTCTTCGCAAAAGGCTTGCCGGCGCAGTCAAAAAAGAGGTGGGCTCACAAGCCCCCTCTTTTTTGACTGCGCCTTTTAAGAGGCAAAGGGGGGCCGATGCCCCCACACGTGGGGGGACATCGGCCCCC
>DVNV01000071.1 GCA_018714125.1 Candidatus Galloscillospira excrementipullorum | reverse complement strand
CTTTGGCTCGGTGGGTGTCAGCAACACGCGCTGCACCATCCCCGCCGCGCTGCTCGCCGACTGCACCGCCGTGCTGTGCGGCAGCCTGCTCGTGCGCCTGCTGCTCTTTTCTTGACGCGCAAAGCTCAAAGGCCCCTGTCAGAGCCTTTGAGCTCTTTTTTTGCCCCAAGGGCACCTGTCCTGCCACTGTCGGCATGTCGTTTGTATCACATCTTTGCCACTTTTTGGGAAGTTTTGGCCGCCGCGTCAGCCTCATTCCCGGGCGTTTGCTGCGAGCGCCTCTTCCGATTTGACGGATTTTTCTCTCCTTTTTGTGCAGGTTGTCCCTTTTCGTGCGATAATTCCGTCGTTTTTTCTCTTTTTTGAGAGGATTCGTGGATTGCAACCGGCCTGTAATTGCGCTACAATAATGTTGTGCAAAATTGAAATCTTGTTTTTGCCTTTGTTGCAGGACGGCTGGGCCGCCGTGAAATGGGGAGAGGAATCCACATGCAGCTTTTGAAAGACCGCATTCAGCAAGATGGCATCGTCATGGAAGGTAACGTTCTCAAGGTGGACAGTTTTCTGAACCACCAAATGGATGTTACCCTTTTTAATGAAATCGGCAAGGAGTTTGCCAGGCGTTTTGCGGGCTGCGGCGTCAACAAGATTTTGACGGTGGAGGCCTCGGGCATCGGCATTGCCTGCATCACGGCGCAGCACTTCAACGTGCCCGTGGTATTTGCCAAAAAGTCCAAGACCAAGAACATCGCCGGCGAGGTCTATACGTCGCGCGTCGTCTCCTACACGCACGGACGGGAGTATGACATCATGGTCTCCAAGCGTTTTCTCGGCCCTGCCGACCGCGTGCTGCTCATCGACGATTTTCTTGCAAACGGTGCGGCTCTGCTGGGGCTTGCTGAAATTGTGGAAGCCTCGGGCGCGACGCTGGTGGGTGCCGGCATCGTCATCGAGAAGGGCTTTCAGCCGGGCGGCAAGCTGGTGCGCGACCGGGGCATCCGGGTGGAGTCGCTCGCCGTCATTGCCTCGATGGACGAGAAAAACGGCATTACATTTGCCTGATTTCCTGCCGATATCACGGCGTCTGCGCCGTGTTCGGAAATAAAAGTTTTTTCAAAAAACTACAACAACAAAGTGGAGGAATCATAACCATGATGAAAAAACTTCTGGCACTTCTGTTGGCTCTGACCATGGTGTTCGCCTTTGCCGCCTGCACCACCGACGAGGGAAACGACGAAGAAAACAACGGTGAGGCCAACAACGGCGAGACCAACGGGGAAGGCACCGAAAGCGCGCTGAAAATCGGCGTGATTTTGCTGCATGACGAGAGCATCGGCTACGACTTTGCTCACATGCAGGGCATCCGCACCGCCTGCGAGACCCTTGGCATCGACTGGAACGACAACAACCAGGTGATCTGGAAGTACAACATCGGCGAGGATGAGAGCTGCCACAGCGCCGCCGTGGACCTTGTTGATCAGGGCTGCAACGTGATCATCTCCGACTCTTACGGCCACCAGAGCTACATGACGCTGGCCGCCTCCGAGAATCCCGACGTTCAGTTCCTCATTGCCACCGGCGACACCGCCGCCGTGGATCCCTACGACAACACCCACAACTTCTTCACCCACACCTTTGAGTCCCGCTATGTGTCGGGCGTTGTGGGCGGCATGAAGCTGGCCGAAATGATTGAAGAGGGCGTTCTGACCGAAGACAACTACAACGAGGACGGCACCATCAAGATCGGCTATGTCGGCGCCTACCCCTATGCCGAGGTCGTCTCCGGCTACACCGCTTTCTACCTTGGCGTCAAGTCGGTTGTCGACAACGTCAAGATGGACGTGACCTACACCAACTCCTGGGCCGACGCCACCGCCGAGCAGCAGGCTGCCGAGGCTCTGCTGGCCCGTGGCTGCTGCCTGATCAGCCAGCATGCCGACTCCACCGGCGGTCCTGCCGCCATTGAGGCTGCCGTGCAAAACGGTGCCGTGTGCTACTATGTGGGCTACAACATCGACATGCTCAGCGTTGCTCCCACCGCGATTCTGACCTCCGCTCAGAACAACTGGGCCGTCTACTACACCTACGCTCTGGGCCTGGCGCAGCAGGGCAAGGCCGCCGAGATCGACGTTGACTGGGCTCGCGGCTACTCCGACGGCGCCAACATGATTTCCACCCTGGGTGACTCCTGCGCCGAAGGCACTGCCGAGAAGGTTGCCGAGGTTGAGGCTGCCATCAAGGACGGCACCCTGCAGGTCTTTGACACCGACACCTTTACCGTGGACGGTCAGAAGGTTGAGAGCTACACCTTCAACTCCTCTACCATGAACAGCGACTACAGCGCCGTTCTGTATGAGGGTCAGGACTACGAGACCATCGAAAACGGCGCCTTCGCCGAGTCGGTCTTCCGCAGCGCTCCCTACTTTGATCTGCGCATCGACGGCATTGTCGAGCTCAGCTGACCTCCCTTCGCTCTTGATTAAGGGAGAAGCCGGACCCTTCCGGCTTCTCCCTTCTGGTATTTTCGGAAAACTTGCGGGGCGCCTCCTGCCGGCAGGCGCTTTTGGGGACAGGCCCTTGCCTGCCGGTTCCCCCGCCTGCCGCAGCGTCGGCGGCCGGCACCCCCTCCAACCCTGAAGAGAAAGGCAGTGGTCACATTTGGACAATCAAACGGCGGCAGTCAGGATGCAGGGCATTACCAAGCGTTTTGGCCAGGTCGTCGCCAACGACAACGTCTCCCTTGAGATTCGCCGGGGCGAAATCCTGGCGCTTTTGGGCGAAAACGGCAGTGGGAAAACCACGCTGATGAATATGCTCTCGGGCATCTACTCGCCCGACGACGGCCAGATTTTCATTGACGGCACCGAGGTGACAATCCGCTCCCCGAAAGAGGCCTTTGCGCTGGGCATCGGCATGATTCACCAGCACTTCAAGCTGGTCGACGTGCTGACGGCGGCGGAAAACATCATCCTGGGCCTCGACGAGCCCGGGCGGCTGGATTTGGACGCCGTGGCAAAGCGTGTGCGCGGCATCTGCGAGACCTACGGTTTTGAGGTCGACCCCAAGCAGAAAATTTACAACATGTCGGTCTCCCAGAAGCAGACGGTGGAAATCGTCAAGGTGCTGTACCGCGGGGTCGACATCCTGATTCTCGACGAGCCCACCGCCGTTCTCACGCCGCAGGAGACCGACCGGCTGTTTGCCGTGCTGCGCAACATGAAGCAGGACGGCAAGGCCATCGTGATTATCACCCACAAGCTGCACGAGGTCATGGAGGTGTCCGACCGCGTGGCGGTGCTGCGCAAGGGGCACGACATCGGCTGTGTCAAGACCTCGGAGACCACGCAGCAGGAGCTTGTCAACATGATGGTGGGCCATGCCACCACGCTCGACATCACCCGCACGCCGCCCAAGGACCCGCAGCCGCGCATCACGGTCAGGGACCTGACCTGCGTGGACAAGGACGGCGTCAAACGGTTGGACAAGGTCAGCTTTGTGGCCAACAGTGGGGAAATCCTGGGCATTGCGGGCATCGCCGGCTCGGGCCAGCGCGAGCTGCTGGAGTCCATTGCGGGCCTGTGTCCCGTCCAGTCGGGCTCCATTGTCTACACGCCGGCGCAGGGCGGCGAGCAGAATCTGCTTGGCATGGACCCTCTGGCCATCAAAAACGCCGGCATCGCCATGGCCTTTGTCCCGGAAGACCGGCTGGGCATGGGGCTTGTGGGCTCCATGGGCATGACCGGCAACATGATGCTGCGCTCGTGGCGTGAGGGAAGGGGCCCTTTTGTCGACCGCAAGCATCCGCAGGAGCTGGCAAAGCAGCTCTGGAAGCTGCTTGAAATCTCCACCCCGGGCACCGAGTATCCCGTGCGGCGCCTGTCGGGCGGCAACGTGCAGAAAATCCTGGTGGGCCGCGAGATTGCCTCCTCCCCCTCGGTGCTCATGATGGCCTATGCCGTGCGCGGCCTGGACATCAACACCTCTTATGTGATTTACGATTTGCTCAACGAGCAAAAGGACAAGGGCGTGGCCGTCATCTACGTCGGCGAAGACCTCGACGTGCTGCTTGAGCTGTGTGACCGCATTCTGGTGCTGTGCGGCGGGCAGGTCTCGGGAATTGTCGATGCGCGCACCGCCACGAGAGAACAGGTGGGTCTTCTCATGACCCAGATTCGAAAGGAGGGCGAACAACATGAGTGAGCATCCCCACATGGACTCCCGTGAGCCCCTGCTGCGCATTGCCAAGCGGGATGCCCTCCCCCTTTGGAAAAACTGGGCCATCCGCCTGGCGGCCGTTGTGCTGGCGCTGCTGGTGTGCGCCATCGTGGTCTATGCCACGGTCAAGCTCAGCCCCCTGAAGGTCTACGCCGCCATGTGGAGCGGCGCCTTCGGCACCGTGCGCCGCAGCTGGGTCACGGTGCGCGACTCCATGCTGCTGCTGTGCGTGGGCATCGGGCTTGCCCCTGCTTTCAAAATGCGCTTTTGGAACATCGGCGCGGAAGGGCAGATTCTCATCGGCGGTATCGTGACCGCCGCCTGCATGATTTACTGGGGCAACTCCATGCCCACCTCGCTGCTGCTGGTTGTCATGTTCCTGGTCAGCGCGCTGGCCGGCGCCGTGTGGGGCTTCATCCCCGCCTTCTTCCGCGCCCGCTGGAACACCAACGAAACGCTTTTTACGCTCATGATGAACTATGTGGCCATCCAGCTGACCAGCTTTTTTGTCTCCAAGTGGGAGCATCCCATCGGCTCCAACTCGGTGGGCATCATCAACATCGACACCCGCGCCGGCTGGTTCCCCACCCTCTTCGGGCAGCAGTATGCGCTCAATGTCATCATCGTGCTGTGCCTGACGCTGTTTGTCTTCTTCTATCTTCGAAACTCCAAGCACGGCTATGAGATTGCCGTGGTGGGCGAGTCGGAGCGCACGGCGCAGTACATCGGCCTCAATGTCAAGACTATCGTCATGCGCACCATGCTGCTGTCGGGCGCCATCTGCGGCGTCTCGGGCTTCATCGCCGTCTCGGGCGTCAGCCACACCATCTCCACCGCCACCGCCAACGGCAGGGGCTTCACCGCCATCATTGTGGCATGGCTTGCCAAGTTCAACGCCTTTGTCATGATTTTAATCTCCTTTTTGATTGTCTTTTTGGAGCGCGGCGCCTCGGAGATTGCCTCCCAGTTCAACCTGAGCGAGTACGCCGCCAAAATCCTGACCGGCATCATCTTGTTTTTCATCATCGGCAGTGAGTTTTTCATCAACTACCGCATCATCCTTCGCAAAAGAAAGGAGAAGAAGCCGTCATGCAGCAAATAGTTTCTCTTCTCCAGTCCTCCATCTGGTTTGGCACCGTCATTCTCTACGGCGCCATGGGTGAAATTCTGACCGAAAAGAGCGGCAACCTCAACCTGGGCGTGCCCGGCATCATGTCGCTGGGCGCCATCGGCGGGCTGATTGGCTCCTTCTTTTACGAGACCCGGGTGGAAGAGCCAAACGCCGCCATATGCCTGCTTGTGACCCTGCTGTGCGCGCTGGGGCTTTCGCTCTTCGGCGGGCTGATTTACAGCTTTTTGACCATCACGCTGCGGGCAAACCAGAACGTCACCGGACTGACGCTGACCATCTTCGGCTGCGGCATCGCCAATTTCTACGGCAGCAGCCTCAACACGCTGGCCGGCGGCGTGGGCCAGATTTCCCTGCCCGTCACCTCGGCCGCCTTCCGCGCCGTGCTGCCCGGCCTGCGGGAAACGCCCATCCTCAACACGCTGGGCTGGCTGGTCTACCTGTCCATCCTCATCGCCATCGCCCTGTGGTACTTCCTCGGCCGCACGCGCGCCGGCCTCAACCTGCGCGCCGTTGGCGAAAATGCCGCCACGGCCGACGCCGCCGGCATCAACGTCACCCGCTGCAAGTACCTGGCCATCTGCGTTGGCTGCGCCATTTCGGGGCTGGGCGGCCTGTATTACACCATGGACTACATCAAGGGCACCTGGGCAAGCGGCGGCAGCCTGGAGGCGCTGGGCTGGCTGTCGGTGGCGCTGGTCATCTTTGCGCGCTGGAAGCCGATCCACGCCATCTGGGGCTCCTACCTCTTCGGGGTGCTCAACTGGCTGTATTTCTACTTTGCAGACCTGCTCGGGCTGGTGGGCATCTCCATCACCATGACGCGCTCGAGCCAGGAAATTTTCAAAATGCTTCCCTATGTCGTCACCATTCTGGTGCTGATTTTCGTCAGCTTCCGCCGAAAGCGCGAAGACCAGCCTCCGGCAGGCCTTGGCCTTCCCTATTTCAGAGAGGAGCGCTAACCCCCTCCCCCAAAGGAGTTGACCCCCATGCTTCACGACATTGCGCCCTTTGTCTTTGACAACGCCTTTGCGCAAAAAACTCCCACTGCCGGCGATTATGCCCTGTGCTTTTGCGCAAACGACATTCTGCTCACCGGCGAGCCGCGCACCATCCCGCTGTTTTCCGACGTCGGCGAAGAGCTCATGCCCCACAGCGAATACCTCTTCTCCATCGACGAAATGCGTTTTTTCCTGGTGCGCCGGCCTCTTTCGACCGAGCAGACGCCTCCGGGCTGCCTCTTTGAGCCGGTCTCCTCTCTCAACACCACCCTCATGCAGCACCTGGCCTTTGCCGGCCACACCGCCGCCCACGTCTACCGCTGGAAGCGCGACCACGCCTTTTGCGGGCGCTGCGGCGCCCCCATGAAAAACAGCGACTTTGAGCGCGCCCTGGTGTGCGACTGCGGCATGGTGGAATACCCCAAAATTGCCCCTGCCGTCATTGTGGCCATCACCGACGGGGAACGCCTGCTCATGGCGCGCTCCTCGCGCGGCACCTATAAGCGCTACGGGCTGATTGCGGGCTTTGTGGAAATCGGCGAGACCTTTGAACAGGCCGTGCGCCGGGAGGTGTTTGAGGAAGTGGGGCTGCGCGTGAAAAACGTGACCTACTACAAGAGCCAGCCCTGGCCCTTCCCAGACTCGGTCATGATTGGCTTTTTCGCCGAACTCGACGGCGACGCCTCCATCACGCTGCAGGAGAGCGAGCTGGCCGAGGCGGTGTGGTTTGAGCGCCAGAACATCCCCCCCACGCTCACCAACACCTCCATCGCCCAGGAGCTCATCGAGTGCGTGCGCAACGGCGTCAACGAGCTCTACCTGGACCTCAACCGCCAAAAACCCGTGTAACCCTCTGTGCTGCACCCCTTCAAAGAAGCCCCCACCTTGCGGTGGGGGCTTCTTTGAAGGGGCCCCCAAGGCCCCTTGCCTCTCTGGTTTGCCCTGTGTTCCGACACCGTACCCCCTTTTTGCCTCTCTTCCAATTTTTTCGTGCCATTCCCCCCAAACGCCGCCTGACGCCCGCCTGCTCCCCGCCTTCGGAGCCCCCGGCCACCCTTCCTTCATGGAATGTTCACTTGACATCCTCACGGCGCAATGGTATCCTTGGAAAGTAAACTTTCCATTTTCAAGGGGAGAGGAGGGGCGCTCTTGAAAAACAATCTGGAGCAGCTGCGCAAGCAGCGCGGCATCAAGCAGGAAGAGCTTGCCGCCGTGCTGCGCGTGTCGCGTCAGACCATCGGCTCGCTTGAAAACGGGCGCTACAACCCCTCTATCCTGCTGGCCTTTAAGCTGGCCCGCTACTTTGGGCTGACCATTGAAGACATTTTCATTTATGAGGAGGGCTCCTAAATGAAAAAGAACATGCTGTTTTTAGGGCTGGCTCAGCTTTTCTGCGGGCTGCTTTTTTGCGCTGCAGCCACCTTTGGCAACTTTCCCTACAACGCTTTTTTGTGGGGGCTGACGGGCGCGGGGCTTGGCAGCAGCATCGTTACGCTGTTTTCCTATTGGTACAACCAAAATCCCGAGCGCGCACAGCTCTATGAAAAGCGGCTGGAGACCCACCGCATCCTGCTTCAGGACGAGCGCCACATCATGCTGCGCGACAGGGCCTGCTACATCAGCTTTTGTGCGCTGCTGCTGGCGGAAGGGCTGTGCGTGGTGATTTTTTCGCTTCTTGCCACCTTCGGCATCTTCATGGAATTCAGCCGCACGGTTGTGGTGCTGCTGAGCCTGTTGATTTTGCTGCACCTGCTGTTCAATCTGATTGTCTTTCACTGGCTGAGCCGCAGGTTGTGAGCCTTGCAAGGGGCGTTTGAAGGTTTTTTTGACAGTTTGACATGAG